>NZ_JBSWCE010000001.1:0-314894 GCF_056780015.1 Micromonospora sp. R311 | reverse complement strand
GACACCGGATCCCGACGGGCCTCGACCGCCAATCGAGTCGCACGCTCACGCAGCTCATCGTTGTACTTCTTCGGTGCGGGCATCGCTGGTGTTCCTCCCAGGTTTCGATGTCTCCATCAAACCCGGTGCGGAACACCCCATCTTCGCTGGCGTCTACTACTGGTTTCCGAAGTTCACCGGGCGGCTGCTCGATGAGCGCCTTGGCAGATGGAACTTCTGGCTGCTGTTCGTCGGCGTGAACGTTGCCTTCTTCCCGATGCACCAGGTTGGGCTGATGGGGATGCCGCGACGTGTCTACACCTACGACGAAGGCCTTGGATGGGGAATCCACAACCTCATCTCGACAATCGGCGTGCTGATCATCGCGCCGGGCATCGCCGTGTTCGTCTGGAACGTGTGGCGCAGCTACCGGCGAGGGGAGGAGGCGGGCAACAACCCGTGGGGCGCCGACAGCCTCGAGTGGGCATTGCCGTCCCCACCCGCGCAGCATGGATGGTCGGTGCTGCCGATCATCCGCAGCCGCCACCCGTTGTGGGACCAGGACGAACTGCACCGCGGTGATGACGCAGTCGAACGCTTCGTTCATGGAATCTCGCAGTGGCCGCTGAAGTGGCGTGCCGCGGTGATCGTCGGGACCGCCGACGCCCGACCGCGAGAGGTTTTCCGCGTCGCCGATCCGTCGATCTGGCCCCTGGTCACCGCGCTCGGCGTCGTGCTGATCTTCCTCAGTGAGCTGATCAAGCTCCGCTGGGCCGTCATCGTCGGCGTGCTGACCATCGCTGGCGGAGTAATCGCTTGGAACTGGCCGCAGCCGCCGCCGATGAGCGAAGTGGACGAGGACGCCTTCGAACGCGAGTACGGCGTACCGGTGAACGCTCACGGCAGCGTCGTCGTGGCTCGGTGGGGAACCGGCCTGGTGATTCTGTTCGTCGCCACCGCGTTCGCCGCGCTGCTGCTGAGCTACTTCTACCTCCGGCTGGAGAACGCCCAATGGCCGCCGCCAGGCGTCGGCGATCCACCGCTGACGCTCGCGCTGGTCAGCGCCGCGCTCCTGGTCGCGAGCGCGGGCGCCGTCCAGATCGCCGAGCGGCGCATCGGTAAGGGAGACCGCCGCGGACTGCTCCGCGGCCTGGTCGCCGCCCTCATCCTGGGGGCAACCGGGACCTCCGCGCAGTGGTTCGACCTCAGCCGGCTCGACGTCTCATGGCGTGCCCACGCTTACGGCTCGATCTTCTATACGCTGGCCGGCTTCATCATCCTCGTCGCGGCCGCAGCCATCATCATGCTCGCAATGACGGTCTTCTGGACCGCACGAGGAGCCTACACCGCCCGGCGTCACGCACCCCTCACCAACGTTGATCGCTTCTGGAGGGCCATGGTCATCGTGTGGATCATCGGGTTCGGCACCCTCTACCTCGGTCCGTACCTCACATGAACCGGCAAGAGAGCGCCAGTGATCGGCCTCGGCGTAGGAAGGGCGCCACCACGGCCGGGAGGGGCACCCCGTTCGCGGTGGACATTTCGCGCAGCCGCCGGGAATGGACGCTATCGGCGTTGTTCCTGGCCGGACCACTGATCTCAAGCGCCCACTTCATGGTCGTCTACCTCACCGTCGAGGCCGGATGCACCGGCGACGGTCCGGGACTGAACGTGTTCGACCCACCAGCGCCGGTGATCGTCACCCTGGTGACGACTGCTGTCGCCGCGATCGGGTGCCTGGCAACCGCCTTTTGGGGCTATAGGCGATGGCGCGCCGATCGACGGGAACGGCCCGCGGGCCCCGGTGCCGAGCCGCCCGACCGCGGCGGAAGCCTGGCCTTCGCCGGATTCCTGCTGTCATTGCTCGGATTCGTGTCCGTCCTGCTCGTTGGTGTACCTGCCTTCTTCCTACCGGCTTGCCTGCCATGATTCTCACGCACCCGGGCCAACCTCCGGCACCCCATGATCTGTGGACGATGTGGGAACCGGACCCGACGCTCGGTGCCGCCCTTGTCCTTGCCACCTGGTTCTACCGGTCAGGGCGGTCACGAGGCCACCCGCCCGCGAACAACAGACGGGGTAGGTGCTTCGCCGGGGCACTCGCAGTGTTAGGCATCGCGCTGCTCTCACCTCTTGAAACGATGTCGAACGCGCTTGCCTCCGCGCATATGGTGCAACACCTGCTACTTGTGCTGGTCGCTGCGCCGCTATTGGCGTTCAGCGCCCCCTGGACGACTGTGTTGCGCGGTACTCCCATGGTCGTACGCCGCGCCGCCGCGCGGTGGCGGCGAAGACTAAGGCTGACCAGAAACAACACACGTCTCCTTCGCCTCCCGGGCGCGGTCTGGCTGCTGCACGTCGGCGCACTGTGGTTCTGGCATGCGGCGGTACCGTATGGAGCCGCACTTGAGCACAAGATCATCCATGTGGTGGAGCACGCGAGCTTTCTCATCACCGCAGTGCTGTTCTGGGGCGCGATCATCGGAATCCGGCGCACGGGCGGGATGTCACCCGGTACCGGCGTGCTACTCGTCTTCGCCACCTCCATGCAGAGCGTCATCCTCTCAGCTCTGCTGACCTTCGCTCGGACCCCGTGGTACGACGGATATGCGCAGACAACGCAACCCTGGCATCTGGACCCGCTCGACGACCAGCAGCTCGCGGGCGTCATCATGTGGATCCCGGGCGGTCTGGTCTACGTCGCTACGGCGCTGATGCTGCTTGTCGCCTGGATCAGGCAGAGTGAGAATGCCGACCGCAGGCTGAACCCACTTGTCCGGTCAGGACGCAACTAGTACTCCAGCCGGGGATCGTGATCACGGCTGGGCGAGGGCGTGCCGCTGCGTATTGGCTGTCATGGGCGAGGCCTAGTGACAGCGCCGACCGTGTATTCAGAGAAGATCTCGCCGAGGACGCGTTGCGCGTTCGAGAATTCTTCTGCGTCCTCGGGATCTTCGAAGGTGTAGGAGCAGGTGGCGAGGGTTTTCCAGAGGGCCCAGCCACGTCCGCGCGCCCACGTCGCATCATCCACCGACAGCCGCTTGCGAAATGCCTTCCGGCCGTCAGCGGTCAGCAATGTCCAGGCGATCGCCAGATCGCAGGCTGGGTCACCGACGCCGCATGTCCCGAAGTCAATGACGGCCGCCAACTGGCCGTCAGCAAGTAGAAGGTTTCCCTGGGCGATGTCCCCATGGAGCCAGCGGTCTACACCGTCCCAGCAGGCGTCGAGTGCCCTCGCCCAGATCTCGCGCACCAGCTCGGCATCGACGTGGCCGTCCAAGTCCGCGAGCGCACGCTCAACTTTCTTGTCGTAGGTGCGCAGGGTGCCGCCCCGGAATCAGTTGTGGACACCCGGCTGCGGACCGTCAGCGGCGTCGACGCTCTGCAAGGCCGCTAGGAACTCGGCGAGGTCGATCGCGAATCGCACCGGGTCGGCGATGCGGTCCACGCTTGCAGGCTCGCCGTCGAGCCACCGGTAGATCGACCACGGGTAGGGATAGCCCGCATCTGGCTTGCCTTTCGCCAGCGGGGCGGGGATGGGCAGCGGCAGCCGAGAGGCGAGGGCCGGGAGCCACCGATGTTCCTTGTCGACCGCCAAGGCGTACTCGGCAGCGCTGGGCAGACGCGCCAGCCTTTCGGGGCCGAGGTGGAAGGTCCAGTTGTCCCAGCCGCCGTTGGCTACCGGCTCGATCGGGAGGTCGGCCAGGTGCGGGAACTGGTCGGCGATGAGCCGATGCACCTGTTCCGCGTCGACGGTGATGCGCTGCGGCAGGGGACCGAGATCCGGAATATCACTCACTGAGCCGTCCTCGTCTGGCGTTGAAGTTGAGCGCAATGTGGTGCGCGAGCGAAAGCAGACACCGCCGATCATGGACGGTTGTGTGGACTGGCCATGACGCAGTGACTCGAGCGGTGGCGGCGCTGTGGAACATGCCGAGCCGGTCCAGCAGGTGGGCCTGTGCTGTGCCGGTGGCGGTGTCGAGTGCGTCGAGGACCGCGAGTAGGTCGCGCCCAGGCCGGCGAGGACCTCGGTGCGGAACACCTTCGGCGACAGCCAGGACGGACGGGACAGACGCGGCCGGGGCACCGCGGACAGCACAGAAGACATACAGCCATTTCCACTCAGGCCCGGCAAGGGGCGCACGGTAACCGAGCCCATATCGGGGCGGTCGGCTACAGGACGATCAGCGACGGCCGTGTCAGGTCCAGACCCTGGGCCTCGTCGCCCGAGACGCGGCACGGCCGCCAAGAGGGCGGGCATGGTGATCATCACCCCGTTCGCCGTGCGCGCCGGCCCGGGCAGGTCAACGGCCGCTGATCGTCGGCTCGCCCAGCAGCGCGCGGATCTCGTCCGCCTCGGGGTCGCCGAGCTCGTCGAAGACGGCGAGCGCCTGGCGCCAGCAGGACCGGGCGCGGTCGGTGTCGCCCAGCTCGTCCAGCGACCGTCCCAGCGCCAGGAGCGTCCGCGCCCTGCCGTGCTCGTTGCCGGTGGACAGGTGTAGCCGCACCGCCTCGCGGAAGCGCAGGATCGCCCGCTCGTGATCGCCCAGTTCGGCGTGCGCTTCGCCGAGATTGGCGATGCAGATGGCCTCGGCGTACCGGTCACCCGCGTGGCGCATCGCAGTCAGTGCCTCCTCGTGGCGGGCGATCGCCTCGCCGGGTTGGCCGAGCAGCACGTGGCACTGGGCCATGTTCTGCAGTGCCACGCCCTCACCTCGCCGGTTGCCCCGCAGCCGGTGTTCTTCGCGGGCGAGGGCGAACGTCGCCAGCGCCTCATCGGGGCGGCCCGACTCGGCGTGCGCGACGGCCAGGCTGTTCAGGCTGGTGGCTCGCCAGTTGCGGTCGCCGCTGGCCTCGTGCAGTCGCAGCGACTCCTGGTACAGCTCGATGGCCTCGGCGTAGCGTCGGCTCTCGCACAGGGCGGTCGCCAGGCTGGCCAGCAGCGCTCCCTCGGCCTGCCGGTCACCAACGGCACGGGTGGCGGCGACCCCGATGCGGGTCGCCGCCCGCCAGTCCTCGCGGCGCTTGGCGATGTACCAGTACGCCGATGCGGCCAGCGCGATCCGCCACGCGTGCCCGGACAGCCCGCCGGACGCCGCAGCGCGGATCACCGGGACCAGGTTCGTCCGTTCGCTCTCGCACCAGCTCAGCGCGGCCTGGTAGGTGTCGACGCGCATCGGCTCCACCAGGGCTGGTGCGGCCGGGTCGAAGTGCGGCCGGTGCGGCTGCAGCACCCGGCCCGCGGCGCTGACCGTGTGCAGGTACCAGTCCAGGAGCCGACCGAAGGCCAGCTGCCGTTGCGCCGCGTTCTCCGGCGCCTCGGCGAGCTCCCTGGCGTACGCGCCCACCAGGTCGTGGAACTGGTAGCGGTCCGGCGCCGGAAGCTGCAGGAGGCTGGCCCGGTGCAGCTCGGCGGTCAGCTCCCGGACCCGCGGCACGTCGATGCCGGCGAGTGCCGCGGCGGCATGGACGCCGAGGCTTTCGCCCTGGTGCAGTGCCAGCCGCCAGAACAGCTCGGCGGCCGGCGGCGAAAGCCAGCGATACGACCAGGAGAAGACGGTACGCAGGTTGGTGTCGGGGCCGTCATGCCCGGCGAAGGCGTCGAGCCGGGGTCCCTGCCGCAGTTCCCCGAGCAACTCGCCGAGCGGCCGGTGCGGTAGGTCCAGCGCGCGGGCGGCGACGATCCGGATCGCCAGCGGCACGTGGCCGCAGTAGTCCGCGAGTGCCTCCCGCTCCTCGGGTCGGGACCGGTGCAGGCACCCGGCGACCAGGTCCACCGACTCGAGCGGGTGCAGCGGTGGGAGGCTGAGCGGCACCGCCTGCTCGCGGACGACGAGCCCCGTCAGCCGGCGGCGGCTGGTCACCACCACCAGGGCTGCCACGTTCCCCGGCAGCAGCGGTCGGACCTGCGCGGCGTCATAGGCGTTGTCCAGCACGATCAGCAGCCGCCGGCCGTCGGTCAGGCTGCGCAGCCGCCCGCTCTGGGAGTCGACCGTGGGCGGGATGTCCGACGGTGGCACGCCGAGCGACAGCAGCAGTCGGGGCAGCGCCTCCGCCGGCGTCATCGGGGTGTCACCGGGACTGAACCCGCGCAGGTCCAGGTAGACCTGGCCGTCGGGGAAGTCGTGCCGGTGCAGGTGGCCCCAGTGCAGGGCGAGGGCCGTCTTGCCGATCCCACCCATCCCGTCGATCACCACGATGCCGGGACCGCCGGCGTGCCGGACGGCGTCGAGCTGGTCGTCGAGCGCGGCGAGTTCGGCGCGCCGGCCGACGAACTGGCCGTGTGGGTGAGGAAGCTCGGCAGGCCGTACGGGTGGGTTGCCGGGGCCGCGCCGCGTCAGGTTTCCGGGCGGCCGGTCCGGTGGGACCTCCAGGGTGAGGTCGGCCCGCAGGATCGCGGCTTCCAGCTGCCGCAGTTCCGGTGTGGGATCGAGGCCGAACTCGGCGACCAGCCGGGCCCGCAGGTCGCGGTAGGTCCGCAGCGCCTCGTCGGTACGTCCCGCCCGGTGCAGGACCAGCATGAGCTGTCCGTGCAGCCGCTGCCGGAAGGGATGCTCAGCGACCAGCTTGGTCAGCTCGTCCAGCGCCTCCCGGGACCGGCCCAGTCGGATCCGTGCCTCCAGGCGGTCCTCAACCGCCGTCCACATGACCTCGCGCAGCCCGGCGCAGAGCCGGTCCCGTACGTCGGCCGGGGCCACGTCGGCCAGCGGGTCGCCCCGCCACAACGCAAGTGCCAGGTCGAACAGCTCGACCGCTGGTGGGCCCTCGGCCTGTCGGGCCCGGGCGACCAGGTCGGTGAAGCGATGCACGTCGACCGAGCCCGGATCCACCCGCAGCAGGTAGCCCGCACCGGTGTGCAGAATCTCGGGGCCGTCGGGCGAGCCGGCATCCACCGCCTCACGGGCGCGGCGCAGGCAGGCGCGCAGTCGGGACACGAGCGCCTGGAGCGTGCCCCGGGCAGAGGCCGGCGGGTTGGCCCCCCAGACGAGTTCGACGAGCCGGTCCACCGGCACCGGACGACCGGGTTCCAGCAGGAGTAGCCCGAGCAGCAGGCGCTGTTGGCGGGAGCCCAGATCGACCGGCGTGCCGGCGAGGTGCACCTCGACCGCGCCGAGGACCCGGAACTTCACCTGGCCACCTCCTCGGCCGTCCATTATGGCCGCTCGGGGACAAGCCGTCTGCAGGCGTCCTGCAACCGCGCGGGATGATCCTTCGCCAACCGGATCTCACGACAATCGATCCATCGGTGGGAACGCCTCCACCTTCCATCCGGCCAGGACCGACGCGAGATTGTGCTCACTGGGAGGTTCATCGTGCCTGTACTCGTACGCCGTCTGCGACCGTGGCTGGTCGCGGGTGGCGACGCTCTGCTCGCCGCGGCGCTGACCGTGGCCGCCTGCTGGCTGGTGCTGCGTTCGCTTGCCGGCGGCGCGGCCGGGCCGGTCGGCGCCTACCTGGCCGGCGACCTGACCGGGCTCGCCGCCGCCGTCGCCGCGAGCACCGGTGCGCCCCTGGACTGGAGCATCGGCGGCACGGGCGGCCGGCTGTATCCGATCTCGATGCTGCTGAGCGGCTCGCAGCTGGCGCTGCTGGTGGCCGGCCCGCTGGCCGCGGCCGTGCTGCTGGCCTGGCGAGCCCGCCGCCGCCCGCGGTCGATCGGACAGGCCGCGCTGGTCGCCGGCGGCTACGCGACCCTGATCGCCGGACTGTCCGCCGCGGGCGCCGCCACCGCGACGGATCCGCTCGTACACCTCGCGTCGCCGGCCTGGCTCGCCGCGCTGGCCGCCCTGGCCTGGGCGTCGATCGCCCAGCTGGCCGCGGCCGCGTTGCCCCGGCGCGTGGCGCGGGGTCTGGCCACCCCGGCCCGAGCCGGCGCGCTCGCCCTGGTGCTGGTGGCGGCGGTCATGGTGGTCGGGCCACCCGCCGCGGCACAGCCGGCGCCGCCCCCGGCCGAGCGGGTGGTGCCGTTTGTGGGCGACTCGACGCAGCCGCCCGACGGCTACCGCCGGGCCGGGGTCGCGGCCGCGATCGCACGGGTCGCGGCCGAGCAGGGACACCCGCCGCTGGCCGCGTTCGAGCCGTGGCGCGGGACCCCGTCGATGCTGAGCCTGTCCAGCCGGCTCGGCGGGGACGTGCCGGGCTGGCTGCGGCGCAACTCCGGCCTGTTCGGCGTGGTCGACGCGAGCGCCCAGCTACGGCCCCTGCGCGAGCAGCGCGAGCGCACCGGCGAGCGGCACGTGTGGTTCGAGCAGCACGTGGGCGGGGTGCCGGTCTACGGCTCCCGGGTCGGCGTGCACCTGGACGCCACCGGCCGCACGGTGGAGTTCCTGACCAACTCGCTGGAGCCGGACCTGGTCGTGGACCGGTTGAGCGGCACGGTCAGCGCGGAGACCGCGACGGCCAACGCCCGCCGCGCGCTGCCGCACGGCTCGCTCGTGGAGCCGGCGAAGCTCTACCTGCTGCCGGCCGGGGCGGATCCGGGCCGGCGTACGCCGACCGTGCTGGCCTTCGGCCGGGACAGTTTCGACGACGAGGGTGGGCAGCTGCGGGCGCTGGTCCGGGTACGCCGGGACCCGGACGAGCCGATGCGCAACGCCGCGTTCGTGCCGGACGTCATCGACACCATGCTGTTCGGCGAGGAGATGACCAAGCTGGACGTGGTGGCGCACGAACTGACCCACGGCGTCACCTTCGAGACCGCTGACCTGTGGTACATGTACCAGTCCGGGGCGCTCAACGAGAGCTTCTCCGACATCTTCGCCGAGGCCGTGGAGAAGTTCGCCACCGGCAGCAACGACTGGTTGGTCGGCACCGGCATCCCCGGCGGTGCGCTACGCAGCATGGCCGACCCACCCTTGTACGGCGATCCCGGCCACTACCGCGACTTCGAGCGCAGCTGCCTGGACCTGGGTGGCGTACACACCAACTCGGGCATCCAGAACAAGGCGTTCTACCTGCTGTCGCAGAAGATCGGCATCGAGAAGGCGGCCCGGATCGCCTATCGCACCCTGATCACCTACCTCGCGCCCCGGGCCCGGTTCACCGACTCCCGGGTCGGCTTCATCGAGTCCGCCAACAAGCTCTACGGCAAGGGCTCGACCGAGGCCAAGGAGGCGGCCGCCGCGTGGACGGCGGTCGGCGTCGACGGCGTGTACGAGCAGGACCGGCAGGACTGCCTCTGCATCGCCGACACGTCGCTGACCGGGGTGGGCCCGGAGGGCCTGGAACCGCAGGGCCCGGGCGTGGACGCGGTGCTCGGCGCACTGCTGCACGTGCGAGACCTGTTCACCGACGGGCGCACCCCGGCGCTGCGACACTACGAGGTCGTGTACGCCCAGGGCGGCGACCGGGCGATCGCGCTGATGACAGCCGACGACGACCTGCGCCGGCGCACCGCCCACGCGATGCAGACGCTGCAACCGGTGCTGCAGACCGTCGGCACCCCGGACGGTGACACCGCCGTGGTGACGGCGGAGATGCTCACCGAGCTGGAGACACTGCTGCGCGACTACGCGGCCGCCGACCGGGCGGCCGGTGGCGGCGAGCTGGCGTCGATCATCGAGACCGAGCTCGGCAAGGCGAACCTCCCGGCGCTGTCCGGGCTGACCGCCAACCAGGCGCTGTCGTACCTCGACACGCACGTCGGCTGATTCCTGCTCCGGCGGTGGCGGGCGCACGCGCGCCCGCCACCGCCTCACGCCCAGACGAGGACCTCCATGCACCCATCCCTTCCCGCGCCGCGGTCCCGGACCGTGCGGCGGCTCGCCACCGCGGTGGCCGGCGTGCTCGCGTCGGCACTGCTCTTCGCTCCCGCTCCCGCGGCCGGTGCCGCGGCCGACAAGCTCCAACCCGCGGCACGTCAGGCGCTGGCCGGCGGGCGCACCGCCGACCTGATCGTCGAGCTGGCCGAGCGCGCCGACCTGCGCCCGGCCCGCGGCCTGCGCACCCACGCCCAACGCACCGCCTACGGGCAGCGGACCCTGTCCGCGCTCGCCGAACGCAGCCAACGCGGCATCCGGCACCTGCTCACCCAACGCAAGGTGGACCACCACCCGTTCTGGATCGTCAACGCGATCCAGGTCGAGGACGCCGACGCGAAGCTCGCCGCCGAACTGGCCCGCCGACCCGAGGTGCGCACCGTACGCACCATGCGCACCTTCCAGCTGCCGAAGCCGACCCCGGCGCAACAGGCCGCGGCGGCCGCGACGGTCGAGTGGAACATCGACCGCATCCAGGCCCCGCAGGTGTGGTCGCAGCACGGCGTACGCGGCGAGGGCATCGTGGTCGCCAGCATCGACAGCGGCGTGCAGTTCGACCATCCCGCGCTGGTCCGCCAGTACCGCGGCAACGTCGGCAACGGCGTGTTCGACCACCGGTTCAACTGGTACGACCCCTACGGGCAGTGCCTCACCGCGCCCTGCGACAGCAACGGCCACGGCACGCACACCATGGGCACCATGGTCGGCGACGACGGCGACGGCGCCCAGATCGGCGTCGCGCCCGGCGCGCGCTGGGTGGCCGCCCGCGGCTGCGTCGGCCGCGGCTGCACCGAGCTGGCCCTGCTGCTGGCCGGCGAATGGGTGATGGCGCCGTTCGACGAGAACTTCACCTTCCGCCCCGACCTCGCCCCGCACATCGTCAACAACTCGTGGGGGTCGCCGGTCAGCGACCCGTTCTACAGCCAGGTGGTCAGCCGCTGGATCGAGGTCGGCATCATGCCGGTCTTCTCCGCGGGCAACAGCGGCCCCGACTGCGCCACCGTCGGCTCGCCCGCCGACTACACCCAGGCGTACGCGGTGGCCGCGTTCGGCGCCGACGGTGCCATCGCCGACTTCTCGAGTCGCGGCACGGCCGCCGCGGAGATCAAGCCAGACATCGCCGCGCCCGGCGTCGCCGTGGTCTCCTCGGTACCCGGCGGGCGCTACGAGGCGTACAACGGCACCTCGATGGCGGCGCCGCACGTCTCCGGGGCGGTCGCGCTGCTGTGGTCCGCGGCGCCCGAGCTCATCGGTGACATCCCCGCCACGCGGGCCCTGCTCGACGGCGGCGCGGTCGACGTCGCCGACACGCAGTGCGGCGGCACCGCCGCCGACAATCCGGTCTGGGGCCGGGGCCGCCTCGACGTGTACGCCGCGGTGGCGGCCGCGCCCCGCGGCCCCCGTGGCACGCTGACCGGCGTCGCCCGCGGGCCCGACGGACCGGTCGCCGGCGCGTCGGTGCGGCTCAACGGACCCAACCGCACCGAGCGGGTGGCCACCACCGACGCCGCCGGCCGCTACACCGTCACCGTCCCGCCCGGCACCTACACGGTGGCGGTCAAGGCGTTCGGGTTCAACGACGGTGCCGTCTCGGCCACCGTGACCGCCGACAGCACCGCGACGGTCGACCTGGCCCTCGTCGCGCTGGCCCGGCACAGCGTCACCGGCGTGGTCCGCGACCCGGGCGGCGTGGGTGCCCCCGGCATCTCGGTGAAGCTGCTGGCCACGCCGCTGTCCGCGGTCGTCACCGGGCCGGACGGGGCGTATCGCATCGACAACGTGCCGGTCGGCGGGTACACCCTCACCTTCGCGGCGGGCCGTTGCCTCAGCGCGGGTAGTCGGCAGGTGACGGTGGACGGGCCGGAGACGGTCGATCTGTACCCGCCGGCCCAGGCGGACAGCGCCGGCTACCAGTGCAACGGCACCACGGCGCCGTTCCCGGCCGGCACCACCGCGCTGGCGCTCACCGGTGACGACGAATCAGCGCAGGTGAACCTGCCGTTCCCGATGCCGTTCTACGGGCGCAACCACACCACCATGTGGGTGGCCACCAACGGGTTCCTCAGCTTCGACCGGGCCGCGGACAACTCGATCAACCGGGAGGTGCCCAACCCGTCCATACCGAACGCGGCGGTCTTCGCGTTCTGGGACGACCTGGTCGTCGACGACCGGGCCGTGGTGCGGACCGCCAGCTACGGCGCCGCGCCGGACCGGCGGTTCGTGGTCGAGTGGCGCAACGTGACGTTCTACGAGGACGAGACGCAGCGGGTCACCTTCGCCGTCGAACTGTCGGAAACCGGCGCGGTCACCGTGCACTACGGCGACCTGACCGCCGGGGCCGTGGCTCGCGGCGCGGGGGCGAGTGTGGGCGTGGAGAACCAGACCGGCACCGTCGGGCTGGAGTACTCCCGCGACGTGGCGGCGCTGCGCCCGCACAGCGCGATCATGTTCCGGGCCGCCGGGACGCTGTACGGCACCGTGACCAAGCCCGACGGGTCACCGGCCGCCAGTGCCCTGATCTCGGCGGTCACCGGGGACACGCCCGCGGTGACCACCACCACCGCGGCCGACGGCACGTACGTGCTGCACCTGCCGCTGGGCACGTACACCGTGGACGTCTCGCTGGTCACCTTCGGGACCCACCGGTCCACCGTCGTGCTGGACACCAGCGGCGAGCGGCTGCGCCACGACGTGCGGCTCACGCTCAACGAGCGCACGGTGAGCGGCGTCATCCGGGACTCGCTCGGCCAACCGGTGCGCGGAGCCGAGGTGTGGCTCGCGCACAGCGAACTGCCGACGGTGCGGATGACCACCGGCGCGGACGGGGCGTACCGGTTCACCAAGGTCCCCGAGTCCGACGTGGCCACGTACGTCTACGCCAGCGTCACCGGCTGCCAGCGGGACGGGCGGCTCTACCTGCCGACGATCATCGGCGGCGACGCCGTCAACGACCTCACGGTGATCGCCCCGATGGGCGTCGTGGACGGCGCCGACGGGTTCGGCTACCAGTGCCTGCTGGGCGGGGTGGAGCCGAGCTTCGCCAGCACGACGGTGACGACCAGCGAGTACGGGCCGCCGACCGCGGTCACCCTGCCGTTCGACTTCCGGCTGTACGGACAGCCGTACCGCACCGCGTACGTGTCCCGCCACGGCTACCTGGCCTTCGAGCCGTCGGACCACCAGGGCGGCTCCAACAGCCCCCTGCCCAGCACGTCCGGCCCGGACGCCGCGGTGTACGCGTTCTGGGACAGCCTGGCCATGGACGCGTCGTCCCGGGTGGCCCACGGCACCGCTGGAGCAGCTCCGAACCGGCGCTTCATGGTCACCTGGCAGGACATGTTGCTCGACGGCGAGCGGATCAGCATAGACGCGGTGCTGCACGAGAACGGCCGGATCGACGTGCAGCACCGGTCCCTGCCCGACACCGCGTTCGGACGCGGCGACGGCGCGACCGTCGGCATCGAGGACGGCGACTCCTGGTACGCGCAGGAGTACAGCTACCACGACGAGCGGCTGCGCTCCGGACAGTCGGTGCGGTTCCTGCCGCCCGGCACCGTCACCGGCGTCGTCACCGATGCCACGACCGGCGCACCGCTGACCGGGGCGACCGTGGAGTTCCTGCGGCTGGGTGAGGTCGAGGAGGAGGTGGTCACCGACGCCACCGGCGCCTTCACGCTGCGGGTGCCCCTGGGCACCTGGGACCTGGCGATCAACGCCACCGGTCACTTCCCCGGCACCGCGCAGGTGCGGCTCGACGCGCCGTACGCCACGGTGCGCCGCGACGTGACGGTGACGCCGATCGGCTGACGTCGGTGGGGTGGATGCGGGGCGCTGACCGCCCCGCATCCGCCCCTGTCACGTCGGGCACCGGCGCGCTGCCACCAGCGGAACAGGCCGCAGCCGGTCCGACGGGGCCCGTCCGGGTGCCCAGCTTTCCGGGTGAGCCCCGATGCGGCCCTTGCCCCCGGAGCGCGGCGCAGCTTACCTTCACATGAACTGCATTCCTTGCAGGTATTCTTCAACGAACCCTCATCCATGGAGGGCACCTTGACAAAGCGAGCATTAGCCATCCTGGCCGCCACCGTCCTGGCGCTGAGCATGGCTACCGCCGCGAAGGCGGAACCGGAATCGGAACCCACCCAACAGTGGCGCAGCTACTGGGTCGACGCGTTCAACGAGGGGATCTACACCCCGGCACAGGTCACCAGGCTCGTGCAGGACGCCAAGAAGATCAACGCCAACGCACTGATCGTCCAGGTGGCCCGGCGCTATGACTGCTTCTGCAACCGGGCGCTCTACCCGCGCACCGACGCGGCGATCGCACCGATGCCCTACGACCCGCTCGACGAGATGATCGCGCAGGGGCACGCGGCGGGCATGGAGGTGCACGCCTGGGTCAACGTCAACACGATGTGGAACTCGGCCACCCCGCACTCCTCACCCGAGCACGTCTTCAACAAGCACGGCCGGTCCGCCACGGGCGCCGACCGCTGGCTCAACAAGCGTTACGACGGCCAGGAGCTCATGGGCGCCAACGCCTACATGGACCCGGCCAACCCGGGCGCGGTCAACTACATCGTCTCGGCGATCCAGAGCATCGTGCGTGAGTACGACGTCGACGGCATCAACCTCGACTACGTGCGCTACCCCGACTTCAACTCCACCACCACGCACAGCGACTGGGGCTACAGCGAGACCTCGCTGGCCCGCTTCCGCGCCGCCACCGGCCGCACCGACACACCCCTGCCCTCCGACCCGCAGTTCTCCGACTGGCGGCGCGCCCAGATGACCAACCTGGTCCGCAAGATCTACCTCGGCATCTGGGAGGTGGACCCGCGAGCCCGCCTGTCGATGGATGGCATCACCTACAGCTTCGGGCCGCAGACCATGGGCGGTTGGGAGAAGACCCGGCCCTACGCCGAGGTGTTGCAGGACTGGAAGGGCTGGATGGCCGAGGGGATCATGGACACGGTCGTCGCCATGAACTACAAGCGCAACTGGATGCCCGACCAGAAGCAGATGTACGACGAGTGGACGGAGGTGCTCGCCGACTGGCAGGGCGACCGGCAGGCGGTCATCGGCCCGGCCCTGTACCTCAACGACATCCCCGACAGCGTCGAGCAGGTGCGCCGGGCGCTCGCCCCCACCGCGGCGGGCAACACCGCCGCCGGCTGGAGCGGCTACTCCTACGCCAACCCGACCCGCGCCGGGGTCAACCAGCCGCTGTCCTTCCGCAACGCGGAGCGGGACAGGCTGGTCCAGGCGCTGACGACCGGGCCCGACGCCCCGTTCGCCAACCAGGCGGCGGTGCCGGTGATGCCGTGGAAGGCCAACCCCACCGATGGCCACGTCTCCGGCCGGGTCGCGCTGCGCTCCGGCGCGCCGCTGGACCAGGCCACCGTCACCCTGCGGCCGCTGACCACCGGCGGTGAGACGGTCACCCGACTCGCCGACGGTGACGGCTGGTTCGGCTTCGTGCACCTGCGTCCCGGGACCTATCTGGTCCAGGTCGACCTGCCCGACGGCGTCGTCGGCCAGCCGGTCGCGGTCGCCCAGGTCCGCGCCGGCGCGATCTCCACGGTGGACCTGAACCACCTCATCCAGCTGTAGTCAACCTGGTTCCCGCCCATCCGATCTCTGGTGGGCGGGAACCACCTCGCCATCCACCCAGTTCGCCGCGGACAGCGCCGGCAGGCGCCGATCGTTCCAGACCCACCGACGCCGCCGTCCGTATCATCTCGGCATGGCGCTGAACCCGGAGGTACGGTTCAGCCGGCGGGCGATGCTCCTGGCCACCGGAGGGCTGCTGGCCGGTTGTTCCCGGCAGCCCGAGGTCGACAAGGTCCACCTGCGACTGGCCACCGGGCCTGCGGGGGCGGTATATCGGCGCATCGGCGGTGCGCTGGCCGAGAACATCTCCGAGCAGGTGCCGGGTGCCACGGTGACGACCGTGCCGAGCGGGGCGTCCACCGACAACATCCGGATGCTGCGCGCCGGCGAGGTGCACCTCGGGCTGACGAGCCTGGACGCGTTGATCACCACCGACGGCAGCGCGCCCGAAGGGCTCTCGGCGATCTGCCGGCTCTACGACAGTCACCTGCATCTCGTGGTCATGGCCGATTCGGCGATCAACGAGTTCCGGGACCTCGGGGGCGCGCACATATCCCTCGGTGCCCGCGACTCGGGCACCGAGTTCACCTCGCTGCGGGTTCTGGGGCTCGGCCGGGTGAAGGCCGACGGTCGCTACCTCAGCCAGGCCGAATCGGCGGCGGCACTGCGCGACGGTGAGATCGACGCGATGTTCTCCCTGACCGGCGTTCCGACACCCGCCATCACGGAGTTGGCGCAGCGCCACCCGGTCCGGCTCATCCCGTTGGACGCACAGGCGGACGCGCTCTTCACGGCGTTCCCGGGTCCCTACGCTCCGGCCATGATCCCGGCGACCGCCTACGCCGGCGTCCCGGCCACCCGTACCGTCGCTGTGCCGAACGTGCTCCTCGTGCGTAACGACCTGCCCGATGACCTGGTCTACGCCATCACCGACACGATCTTCACGCAGACCGGCGCGATCACCTCCGCCGGTCGCGACGACGCCGAAGCCGTTCCCGAGGCGTGGCAGATCAACGTGCGTACCGGGATCTCCACCGGGTCGGTCCCGCTCCATCCCGGCGCGGCCGCCTGGTTCCGCGACCGCAAGCGCTGACCCGGAACAGTGACCGGCCGGCGACCGAGCCCCGGGTCTCAGACCGGCGACGGAGCCGGCTCGTCGGACGACGACGCCACCCGCGATACGACCGGCAACGCGACCACCGCGGCGAATCCGTGCCCGGACCCGTCCGGACGCGGCAGGCCGTCCTCCAGTCGCAGCTCGCCCCCGGCCGCCCCGACCAGGTCGGCGCAGATCGCCAGTCCCAGGCCGGTGCCGGAGACGTTCTGGTGCCGCGGCGAGCGCCAGAACCGCTGTAGCGCCTGGGCCCGCTCGGAGACGTCGAGCCCCTGGCCGTCGTCACGGACGGCGATCGTGACCACGCCGCCGGCCGCCGCGGCGTCGCCGGGTCCGGCGTCCGTACCACCGGGCACGACCCGGGCGGTCACCTCCACCACCTGCGCGTTCGACAGCCGTAACGTGTTGCTCATCAACTCGTCGAGGATGCTGCCCAGCCCGCCCGGGGGCTCCAGCAGCCGCAACCCCGGCGGCACGTCGACCGCCAGGGTCTGCCCCGCCGTCGCCGTCAGGGCCCGCCACCGGTCCACCCGGGTCGCCAGCACCGCGTCGAGATCGACCGGCGACGCCCTCCGCATGCTCTCCATCCGCGCACTGGCCTGCAGCGAGTTCAACATCCGCTGCATCGCCTTCAGCTCGTCGACGGCGACGTCGTACAGCTGCCGCCCGTCGCCGGCCGGACGCAGATGCGCTTCCAGACTCTCCACAGCGAGCCGGAGGCTGGTCAGCGGATTGCGCAACTGGTGCGACGCGTCGGCCACGAACGCCCGCTGCCGCTGCACGGCGTTCTCCACCGCGTCCATCATGGTGTTGAACGACTCCGCCAACCGCCGCAGCTCGACCGGGCCGGCCTCGGCGTCCGCCCGGATGGTGAGGTCGCCCTGTGAGATCCGCGAGCTCGCCGCGTCCAGCTCCCGCACCGGCCGCAGCACCCACGCCGAAACCGGCCAGGCGACGGCCACCAGCGCGATCAACGGCAGCAGGCCGAGCCCGGCGAGTCTGGCCCAGCGCACCAGGATGCGACCGCGCGTCTCCGACAGGTCGGAGATCGTCACGACGGCGCCGACGACCTCGCTGTCCCGGCCCACCGGCTCGGCGACCACGAGCGCGGAGTCGTCCCACGGCGCCCACTCCCCGGACGGTTCGGACCGCGCCCCGGCCAGCGCCGCGGTCACGATCCGGGGCAACGCCGGCTCGACCCGCGCCGCCTCCTGATACGCACCGGCCGGCCCGAGCAGCACCGCGCCCGACGTGTCGATCACCGCCACCGGGATGCCGTAGAGCCTGTGGTAGCGCGTCAGCTCCTGATCGAGCGCCTCGGTCCGCCCGGTCGACAGCGCGGTCTCGGCCAGCGACGCGAACCGGCCGACGTCGTTCAGCCGGTCGACGTAGGTCTCCTGCATCTCCCGCTCGGCCACGGTGACGCTGAGCGGCACCCCGAGCGCCGCGACGAGCAGCACCGCGAGGGGCACCAGGACGACGAGCAGGCGACGGTGCACGGCGCGTCAGCCGACCAGCTCCGGGTGGTCGGCCAGGAGCCGATAGCCGACCCCGTGGACCGTGCGGATGAGCACGGCCGGCCCGAGCTTGTGCCGCACCGCCGCAACGTGGGTGTCCAGGGTGCGACTCGAGGACTCCCAGGTCGCGCCCCAGATCTGGTCGAGGATGACGTCGCGGCTCACCACGTTCGGCGCCCGCCGGGCCAGCAGCAGGAGCAGCTCGAACTCCTTGCGCGTCAGCGTCACGGGCGTGCCGCCGACGGTGACCTCGCGGGTGCCGACGCCGATCCGCATCGGGCCGAGGAGGAGCGGCTCGTCCGGGTGGCTCAGGGCACGGGCCAGCCGGGTACGCCGCAGGACGGCGTCGATCCGGGCCAGCAACTCCGGGATGCCGAACGGCTTCACGATGTAGTCGTCGGCGCCGGCGCGCAGGCCACGGACCCGCTCGTGCTCCTCCGAACGCGCCGTCACGGCTATGACGGCGGTCTCCGGGCGGTCACGCAGCTTGCGGATCACGTCGAGCCCGTCGCCGTCGGGCAGACCAAGGTCGACGAGGACCACATCCGACGGGGCGGCACGCACGGCCTCCGCGGCGGTGGCGATGCGGTGGACCTCGAAGCCCGCCTGGGCCAGGACGGTCACCAGAGCACGCGCCACGCGGTCGTCATCCTCGATGACGGTGATCCGCATACCGGCGAATTGTACGGCCCGGACCACGCTCCCGTTAGCCCGCCGGTTCTTGGGATTCCTCTGACATCTGCCGCATTCCTTGGGATTTCTCTGACACCATCCAGGCCCCCGCCAGCCGAGACTGAGGCCGCGCATGCACCGACGGATGCGCGTGCGCTGACGAGGAGGCCCCGATATGACAACGACCAGGCACCGGGCCGTCGCGCGGATGATCGCCGCGATCGGCGCCGTTTCGCTCCTGGCCGCCTGTTCCGACAATGGTGGCGGTGGCAGCGGAGGCGACGCAGGGAACTACCCGGAGCAGAACATCACGATCGTGGTGCCCTTCAGCGCCGGCGGGCCGACGGACACCGTCACCCGCATGATCGCCGAGCCGATGGCCGCGAAGCTGGGTGCCAAGATAGTCGTACAGAACGTCGAGGGCGCGGGCGGCACGGTCGGCGCCGGCGAGGTCGCGCGGGCCGAGCCCGACGGCTACCAGGTGCTCATGCACCACATCGGCATGTCCACGGCGCCGGCCCTCTACAAGAACCTGGACTACAAGCCGCTCGAGGACTTCGAGATGGTCGGGCTCGTCACCGAGGTGCCGATGACCATCGTCGCCCGCAAGGACTTCCAGCCCGCGACGCTCCAGGACCTCGTGACCCACGTGAAGGCGAACGCCGACAAGGTCACCCTCGCCAACGCCGGCGTCGGCGCCGCGTCCCACCTGTGCGGCCTGCTGTTCCAGCACGCCGTCGGTGTCAAGCTCCAGGAGGTTCCGTACAAGGGGACCGGCCCCGCGCTGACCGACCTCGTCGGCGGCCAGGTCGACTTCATGTGCGACCAGACGACCAACACCAGCGGCCAGATCTCCGCGGGCGAGGTCAAGGCGTACGCGGTCACCACCCCGGAGCGGGTGAAGAGCCTGCCCGATCTGCCCACCACGACCGAAGCGGGGCTGCCCCAGCTCCAGGTCAGCGTCTGGCACGGCCTCTACGTCCCGGCCGACACGCCGCAGCAGGTCGTCGACAAGCTGTCCGAGGCGCTGAAGGTGGCCCTGGCCGACCAGGGCGTGATCGACCAGATGGCCAAGCTGGGCACCGCGCCGGTCCCGGCGGAGGACGCGACCCCGCAGGCACACCGGGCGCACCTCGAGGAGCAGCTCGGCACCTGGTCGAAGATCATCGCCGATGCCGGGGTCGAGGCCTCCTGAGGTGGAACGCCGACGCTCCCTCCCGGACGTCCTCGCCGGAGCGGTCTTCGTCCTCATCGGTGGCGCATTCGTGGTGGGGTCGCTCAGCTATGAGCTGGGCACCCCGCTGCGGATGGGTCCCGGCTACTTCCCGCTGCTGGTCGGCGTGATCCTGGCCGCCCTGGGCCTGGTGATCGTCGGCAAGGGGCTCGTCGCCGGTGAGGTGGCCTCGTTCGGAGCGGTCCCGTGGCGTGCGGTCGGCGTCATCGTGGTCGCAGTCGTGTTCTTCGGATACAGCGTCCGGCGTCTCGGATTCGTGCCGACGTCGGCGGTGACCGCCCTCCTCGTCACCCTGGCCAGCCGGCGGGTGCGGTTGCTCACGGCCCTGGCCGTGGCCGCCGGGCTGACCGTGGCCAGCACGCTCATCTTCGTCGTCGGACTCCAACTGCGGATCCCGCTGTGGGGCCCGTGGCTGTCGCTCTGACGCCCCATCCGGATTGAGGCATGGAACTCTTCGACAACCTCGCGCTGGGCTTCTCCACCGCCCTCGTGGTCCAGAACGTCCTCTACTGCTTCGTGGGCGTGCTGCTCGGGACGGCGGTCGGCGTGCTGCCCGGCATCGGGCCGACGGCGACGGTGGCGATGCTGCTGCCGATCACGTTCAACTTCGAGCCGGTGACGGCGCTGATCATGCTGGCGGGCATCTACTACGGCGCGCAGTACGGCGGCTCGACGACGGCCATCCTGATCAACCTGCCCGGTGAGTCGTCGGCGGCGGTCACCGCGCTCGACGGTCACGAGATGGCCCGGCAGGGCCGGGCCGGCCCGGCGCTGGCCGTCGCCGCGATCGGGTCCTTCATCGGCGGCACCCTGGCCACCGTCGCGCTGGCCGTCGCGGCCCCACCGCTGGCCCGCGTCGCGGTGCAGTTCGGCCCGGCGGACTACTTCTCGCTGGTGCTGTTCGGCCTGATCGTGTCGATCGCGCTGGCGCGCGGCAGCGCGCTCAAGGCCCTGGCGATGATCGCGCTCGGCGTCCTGTTCGGGATGATCGGCCAGGACATCTACACCGGCATGCCCCGGTTCGTGTTCGACCAGCGGGAACTGTACGGCGGCATCGACTTCGTGTCGGTCGCCGTCGGCATGTTCGGGGTGGCCGAGATCCTGCGCAACCTGGAGAACGAGCAGACCCGCACGGCCGTCGTCAGCAGGGTGAAGAACCTCTGGCCGACCCGCGAGGACCGGCGCCGGATGGCCGGCCCGATCCTTCGGGGCACAGGTCTGGGAGCCGCGCTCGGCCTGCTGCCCGGCGGTGGCCACGTCCTGGCCTCGTTCACCTCGTACGCGGTCGAGAAGCGGATCTCGAAGCGGCAGCAGGAGTTCGGGCGCGGCGCGATCGAGGGCGTCGCCGGCCCCGAGTCGGCGAACAACGCCGCCGCGCAGACGTCGTTCATCCCGCTGCTCACCCTGGGCCTGCCCGCCCACCCGGTGATGGCGCTGATGGTCGGCGCGTTCATCGTCCACGGCATCACCCCCGGCCCGAAGGTCATCACCGACGAGCCGGCGCTGTTCTGGGGCCTGATCGCGTCGATGTGGATCGGCAACGTGCTGCTCGTGCTGCTGAACCTGCCGCTGATCGGCGTCTGGGTGCGGATGCTGCGCATCCCGTACCAGGTGCTGTTCCCGATGATCATTCTGTTCGCCGCCATCGGCACCTACTCGTTGGGCTTCAACGCGTACGACGTCTACGCCATCGTGTTCTTCGGGCTCCTGGGCTACATCCTGATCAAGTGCGGCTGCGAGCCGGCGCCCCTGCTGCTCGGCTTCGTCCTCGGCCCGCTGCTCGAGGAGAACCTGCGGCGCGCGCTCATCATCTCCCGCGGCGACGCGTCGGTCTTCCTGACCCGGCCGATCTCCGCGGTGCTCCTCGCCCTCGCCGTGGCGGCACTCGTCGTCGCCGCCCTCCCGGCCATCCGCAGGCGCCGCGAGGTCGTGTTCGCCGAGGACGAGTAGGCCATTCCGCGAACACGCCCGTCAGAGCTGGCGTGCCATGCCCACCGACTCCGGCGCGGTCTCCGCGAAGCCGTACTTCGCGTAGAGGTGGCGTGCCGCACCGTCTGCGATCAGCGAGACATAGGCGGTGCTCGGCACCCGGTCCAGAAGTCGCTCCATGAGCGCATTCATGATCATCTTGCCGACTCCTCGGCCCTGATGCTCAGGCAGTACGCACATGTCGACGATCTGGAACGCCGTGCCGCCGTCGCCGATGACGCGGCCCATGCCTATCGGTTGGTCATCGGAACGAACGACGACGGCGTGCCATGTGCCGTCCAGACCCGCGGTCGCTGCTGCCACCGACTTGGCGCTCAGGCCGGCGGCGACCCGCAGGTGCCGGTAAACCTCGACCGACGGCGTCTCTGCTCGCACCAGGTAGGTCATGACGCTGGGGAGGTCCCTCCGGATGTGGCGTGCGCACCGTGATCGCTCACCTGCGCGTCGAACCAGGCATGCAGAGCGCTGACGGTCGCGGTGTCGCTGCTGGTGTAGGTGATGCGCGCGCCGTCAACCGTCGTCTCGTATGCGATATCCATCCTGCCGGCGCTGCCCCGGAGAACGCCGAGCCCCGGCATCTCACCGCCGTGGATGCTCGCCGGGTCGGTGAAGTCACCGCGGCGGAAGCGCTCGGCCTCCTGCCGCAGGTGTTGCCGGATGAGATCCATCTGCTTGGAATCCCGTGGATCGTCGGCGACGACGGTCTGAACGCCCCCGCCGTCCGTCTTCACGAAGTGATGGGTCGTACGGTCGAGCTCGAAGGGCATGACGGATGCGCCACGTTCTGCGACCTGCGCCTGCCGGTCGGCACTTGCCGTGGGCGCGGTCTGTCCACGGCCGCCATCGGCGCATGCGGTACCCAGGGTCGCCACGGCGGCGACCACTGCGAGCAGCGAACAGCGGCGGGTACGGGAAGAGTCAGGCGTTCTCATCGGCGGCCTCCGCCAAGGTCTGCAGCGCGTGTACCACGGACGCGCGCTGATCGTCGGGTATGCGGGCCAACAGGGTGGTGAACCTCGCCCGGCGGGCCTCTGCTTGGCGCGCCGCAGCGGTGACTCCGACGTCGGTGAGTCGAAGGAGGACTCCCCGCCCGTCGTCGCTGGCCGTCTGCCGGCGTATCCAGCCCCGCCGTTCGAGGTTCGCGACCAGGCGGCTGACCGTGCTCTTCTCCAGCCGCAGCCGCCGGGTCAGTTCGGCCTGTCGCAGGTGTCCATCCCGGGCGATCTCCGCCAACGCGTGCGCCTCTGAAACCGGCAGCGGCTGCCCGCACGGAGTGCGATCGGGTTGGTGAAGGCCGAAGTTGCGGACGAACCGCATGAGGGCGTCCTGTGCCGACCCCACGTCCTCGCCGTCGACCATGGTTCGACAATACAACCAGATGGTTCGAGCGCACAACCACCTTCGCCGTCCGTCGGTCACTCTGGCCCGCGCGCTGCCGCCGGGCTGAGGAGTGTCAACAGGTCGGGACGGGCGTATCGGGGCGGCCGGATCGGGCCCCGGTGAGGCCGGGACCGGACGGTGAGCTGCCTGCGGGGCCGGGCTCCACTTGATCCGCCACACCTCAGCCGTGCTGAGGGTGACAGTGGACGGCCTTCATCCCCAGGAGCCGCGGTGGCGGCAGGCGCAGCACCATCGCGGCGGGTAGGCGGTGCCCACGGCGCTGGTCGGCTCACCGTCGAGCAGCGTGCGGAGGCCGTCAGCAGTCGCGCCGAACGAGGCAGTGCCGCACTCAGGACTTCCCGCTGCCACTGCTGCGGCGGACCACGAGCGTTGGTTCGACCGGGGACGGCTTCGGTCGCTCGGTCGACGGGTCGGCGTTCAGCAGGTCCAGCAGAGCCGCGACACACCGGCGGCCGACCTCGTCGAAATCCTGCCGGACGGTGGTCAGCGGTGGAGAGAAGTACTCGGCCTCGGGGATGTCGTCGAACCCGACCACGCTGACATCCTCGGGCACCCGCACGCCCCGCTGATGCAGGGCACGAAGCAGACCGAGCGCCTGGTGGTCGTTGGCGCAGAACACGGCGGTGACGTCCCGTCGCTCGGCCAGGGACTGCCCGATCTCGTAGCCCGCCCGGGGGCTCCAGTCGCCGGTGATGACCGGCGGAACCCGTCGACCGGCCGCCTCCAGGGCCGACCGCCACCCGTCGACGCGGTCGCGGGCCTCCAGCCAGTCACGGGGACCGGCGATGTGCACCACCGTCTCGTGGCCGAGCGCGAGGAGGTGCTCGACGGCCAGGCGGGCGCCGGTCACCTGGTCGACCGAGACGCTGGGCAGCTCGGCGTGGCCGCCGGGCTCGACGACCACCGCGGGTACGCCGGTGGGCAGGCCGTGCACGGCGACCGCGGCGCTGACCATCGGCGCGATGAGCACGACCCCGGCCACCGACTGCTCGCTCAAGGCGTTGATGGCGGAGGTGACCCCGGACCGGTCGAGCCGTTCCAGGGTGACGATGCTGATCCCGTAGCCCGCCGCGCGCGCGGCGCGCTCGATGCCGAGCAGGGTGGCGGCCGGGCCGTAGAGGATGGTGTCGAAGCTGACCACGCCGATGACGTTCGAGCGCCGCGCCGCGAGACCTCGGGCCAGCGCGTTGGGACGGTAGTTGAGCTGGTGCACGGCGCGCAGCACCCGCTCCCGGGTCTCCTGGCGGACGCTCGGATGGTTGTTCAGGACCCGGGACACGGTCTGGTGCGAGACACCGGCGAGCCGTGCGACGTCGCTCATGACCGCGGCGCGGGCGGCCGGCTGCTGGCGCATGACAGTCCCCCCTCGTGGTTATCGTATCGCCCACGCCGCGCGGTCGAATTCCGGCCGCGGGCGAGATCGCCGGTGCGCTCCCGCAGTTCGGAAGCGCACCGATAACCCGTTGATGTCAGCAATCCATGTCTCAGAATCCCTTGGCCAATCGGAAATACGCCTGATTCCACCGAAGCTCGTCGGTCAGCCGTCGGGCGGTCGTTCCGGCGTCGATCACCACCAGTTCGGTCCGGTTCATCTCGGCGAAATCGTGCAGTTCCTCGACGCCGACGGCCTGGGACAGGACGGTGTGGTGCGGTGCGCCGGCGGTGAGCCAGGCCTCCGCCGAGGTGGCGAGATCCGGGCGGGGACGCCACACCGCCCGGGCGACGGGCAGCTTCGGCAGCGGCTGCGGCGGGGCGACGACGTCGATCTCGTTGGCGACCAGGCGGAACCGTTCGCCCATGTCGGCCAGCCCCAGCACCACGCCCGGACCGGGTCGCGCGTCGAACACCAACCGCACCGGATCCTCGCGTCCGCCGATGCCCAGCGGGTGGACCTCCACGCTCGGCGTCGCGGCGGCGATGCTCGGGCACACCTCCAGCATGTGCGCGCCGAGGACCAGTTCCTGGCCGGGGGTGAGGTCGTAGGTGTAGTCCTCCATGAAGGACGTGCCGCCGCTGGTCCCGACCGACATGGCCTTGAGCGTGTGCACGAGCACCGAGGTCTTCCAGTCGCCCTCGCCACCGAAGCCGTAGCCGTCCGCCATCAGCCGTTGCACGGCGATCCCCGGCAGCTGCCGCAGCCCACCGAGATCCTCGAAGTTGGTGGTGAAGGCGCCGAATCCGCCGGCGGTGAGGAAGTCCCGCAACCCGGCCTCGATGCGGGCCGCGTAGCGCAGGGAGTCGTGCCGGTCGCCGCCGGGCCGCAGGGCGGGATCCAGCCGGTAGCTGTCGTCGTACTCCTTGACCAGTTCGTCGACCCGCGGGTCGGCAACCGCGTCGACGGCGGCCACCAGGTCGTTCACCCCGTACGTGTTGACCGAGACACCGAACCGCAGCTCCGCCTCGACCTTGTCGCCCTCGGTCACGGCCACGTCGCGCATGTTGTCGCCGAAGCGGGCCAGCCGCAGCGACCGGGTCGCGGCGTACCCGATCGCGGCCCGGGTCCATGCCGCGATCCGGGCGACGACCTGCGGGTTGCTGACGTGCCCGGCGACCGTCTTGCGGGCGACCCCGAGCCGGGTCTGCACGTACCCGAACTCCCGGTCGCCGTGGGCGGCCTGGTTGAGGTTCATGAAGTCCATGTCGATCTCGGACCATGGCAGGGCCACGTTCGCCTGGGTGTGCAGGTGCAGCAGGGGGGTCCGCAACGCGTCCAGACCGGAGATCCACATCTTCGCCGGCGAGAAGGTGTGCATCCAGGCGATGACCCCGACGGCTCCCTGGACGGCGGCGTCGCGGCAGACGGCCAGGATCTCCGAGCTGGAGGTGAGCACCGGCTTCCAGACCACCCGGGCCGGGATGGCGGGATCGGCGTCGAGCCGCGCGGCGATCTGCTGGGACTGGGTGGCCACCTGACGCAGGGTCTCCGGGCCGTAGAGGCCCTGGCTGCCGGTGAGGAACCAGACCTCGGGGGCCGGGGATGGGCGAGTCATGGGGTTGCCTTCCGATGATCGGGTGGAGGACTACTTCTTGCGGACGCCGATGAGGCGTTGGAGCACGATGAACGCGAACAGCAGGCCGCCGATCACGATCTTGGTCCACCAGGAGTTGAGCGTGCCGTCGAAGGTGATCAGCGTCTGGATCACGCCGAGCACCAGCACACCGAGCATGGTGCCCAGGACGTATCCGGCGCCGCCGGTGAGCAGGGTGCCGCCGATGACCACCGCGGCGATCGCGTCCAACTCCATGCCGACGGCGATCAGCGGAGCCCCGGACAGGGTGTAGAAGGACAGCAGGATACCGCCGATCGCGGAGCAGAGGCCGCTGATCGTGTAGACGGCGATCCGGGTACGGCCGACCGGCAGGCCCATCAGCAGCGCCGACTGCCGGTTGCCGCCGATGGCGTACACGTTGCGGCCCAGCCGGGTGTAGGCGAGCGTGTACGCGGCCACCGCGACCACCGCGACCGTGATCAGGACGCTGACGGTCACGAAGTTGTCGCCGATCCTGATCCGTTCCTGCGCGACGCCGGTCCAGAAGCCGTCGGTGATGGGAACGGACACCGAGCTGATCCACGTGCACATGCCGCGGGCGAAGAACATCCCGGCCAGGGTGACGATGAAGGGCTGGATGTCGAAGAAGTGGATCACGCAGCCCATCACGAACCCGAGCGTCGGCCCGATCAGCAGCGCGATCAGCAGGACCAGCGCCGGTGGCAGACCGTCGCGCAGCAGCGCGGCCGACACCATCGCAGTCATCGCCACCACCGAGCCCACGGACAGGTCGATGCCACCGGTGAGGATCACGAAGGTCATCCCGACCGCGACGACGAGGAGGAACCCGTTGTCGATGAACACGTTGAAGACGACCTGGACGTTGGAGAAGGCGCGGTACTGCGAGACGCCGATGGCGTACATGACCAGCAGCAGACCGAGGCTGACCAGCACCGGCACCTGACGTCGCGGCAGCCGCCACCACGTCGGCCGGTCCAGTCGCCCGGTCAGTTGGTTCGTGCTCATGCCGGCACCTGCTCCTTCTTCGTATCGCCGGCGGGAGCCGCCGGTGCCGTCGCGGGGACGCGCCGGCGGCGGAGCCGGGCGCGGAACGCCGGTGCCTGGATGAGGCAGACCACGATCACCACCATCGCCTTGAACAGCAGGGAGGTCTGCGGGTCGATGTTCATGGCGTAGACGGAGGTGGTCAGGGTCTGGATGAGCAGCGCGCCGACGATGGTGCCGCCGAGGTAGAAGCGACCGCCGACCAGCGACGTGCCGCCGATGACCACGGCGAGGATCGCGTCGAGCTCGACCCACAGACCGGCGGAGTTGCCGTCGGCGCTGGACACGTTCGCGGTCATCATGAACCCGGCCACGGCGGCGCAGGCGGCGCTGGCGACGTACACGAGGATCGTGATCCGCCGCGCGCGGATGCCCGCCAGCCGGCTGGCCTCGGCGTTGCCCCCGACCGCCTCGATGATCATCCCCAGCGCGGTACGCCGGGTCAGCACCGCCACCAGCAGCGTCACCGCCAGCGCGATGACGATCGCGAACGGCAGGGTCAGCACGTGACCGACCCCGATCATCCGGTAGGGGTCACTGTTGACGGTGATGATCTGCCCCGAGGTGATCAACTGAGCCAGTCCCCGGCCGGCGACCATCAGGATCAGGGTGGCGATGATCGGTTGAATGCCGATCACGGCGACCAGCAGGCCGTTCCAGGCGCCCAGGAGCAGGGCGATCCCCAGGGCGATCGCCAGGGCGGTCAGCACGCCGCCGAGACTGTCCTGGTCCGGCTGTCGGCTGATGTGGAGGCAGGCCACCGCGCCGCTGACGGCGACCACGGATCCCACGGACAGGTCGATCCCGCCGGTGGCGATCACCAGGGTCATGCCGATGGCGACCAGGATGAGCGGGGCGCTGAGCCGGATGATGTCGATCAGGCTGCCGTACAGGTGCCCGTTCTTGACCTCGACGACCAGGAAGCTCGGCCGGTAGGCCGCGTTCGCCGCCAGCAGGACCACCAGCACCACGACCGGCCAGAACAGCCGGTGACCGGTGACGTCGGAGACCCGTGTCCGCCAGGTGCTCGTGCCCGCACCTCCGACGCCGCCGGCAGGAACCGACGCGCCGTGCTCGCCACGTTCACTCATGCCCGTCCCGCCCTTCGTGTTCCGTTCCGCTCGCGATGACGCGCATGACGCGTACGGCGTCGAGGCTGTCGTCGTTGGCCAGTTCGCTGACCAGCTGCCGGTCCCGCATCACGGCGACCTTGTGGCTGAGCCGCAGCACCTCCTCCAACTCGGCGGAGATGAACAGCACGGCCATGCCACCGTCGGAGAGCTGCACCACCAGGCGCTGGATCTCGGTCTTCGCGCCGATGTCGATGCCCCGGGTCGGCTCGTCCAGGATCAGCAGCCGCGGCTCGGTGATCAGCCAGCGGGCGAGGACGACCTTCTGCTGGTTCCCGCCGGAGAGGTTGCGCACCGGCGTGTCCGGGTCGGCCGGGCGGATGCTCAGCGCGTCGATGTAGCGCCGGACCAGTTCGTCCTGCCGGCGCCGAGGCACCGGCCGCAACCATCCGCGGGCCGCCTGCAGCGCCAGGATGATGTTCTCCCGTACCGACAGCTCGCCCACCAGGCCCTCGGTACGTCGGTTCTCCGAACAGAACGCGATGTTCCGCTCGATGGCGGCGACCGGTCCCCGGATGGTGACGGGACGGCCGTCCACGGCGAGTCGACCCCGGTCGGCCCGATCGGCGCCGAAGAACAGCCGGGCGACCTCGGTCCGGCCCGATCCGAGCAGGCCGGCCATGCCCACCACCTCCCCGCGGTGGATGGTGAGGCTGAACGGCGCGACCGAGCCGGTCCGGCCGAGATCGGTCGCCTCGACCACCGGGGTACCCGTCTCGACCGCGGCCAGGTCCCGCCCGGCGTGCTCGTCGAGTCGCTCCAGCGTGCCGAGCTCCTTGCCGATCATCTTCTGGACCAGGGCGAACTGCGGTAGCCCGGCGGTCCGGTACTCGCCCACGAGGCGACCGTTCCGGAGCACGGTGATCCGGTCGGCGATCCCGTACACCTGGTCGAGGAAGTGCGTGACGAAGAGGATCGCGATGCCCTCGTCGCGCAGCTGACCCATGATGCGCATGAGCTGCGCCACCTCGTCGGCGTCCAGGCTGGACGTGGGCTCATCGAGGATCAGCACCCGGGCCCGGACGTCGACGGCGCGGGCGATCGCCACCATCTGCTGGACGGCGAGCGAGTAGGTGCCGAGCAGCTCGCTGACGTCGATGTCGAGGTCGAGGCGGGCCAGCAGGGCCGCGGCGCGGCGGCGCATCTCGCGCCAACCCACCGTCCCGAACCGGCCCGGCTGACGCCCGATGAAGATGTTCTCCGCCACGGACAGGTTCGGGCAGAGGTTGACCTCCTGGTAGACGGTGCTCACGCCGGCCGCGGTGGCCTGCATGGGGCCGGAGAAGGCGACCCGGGCGCCGTCGAGGGTGATGGTTCCGGCGTCACTGCCGTACACCCCGGTCAATACCTTGATCAGCGTGGACTTGCCGGCGCCGTTCTCACCCATCAGGGCGTGGACCTCGCCGGGGAACAGCCGGAAATCGACACTGTCGAGGGCACGGACCCCCGGGAAGAGTTTGCTGATCCCGGTCATCGTCAGGACCGGATGCCTATCCGACATCCCACCAGACCTTTCGTGATTGTCGTCAGGTGCGCGGCCGCCGCGACCGTCCACGGCGTCCCGGCCCGCCGCGCACGGCACGGGAGAGCGGCCCGGGCCGGCGGTGTGGTCGACACCGCCGGCCCGCCCGCGGCGACGAACGCGGGCACGAGGAGTGCCCGGCCCGGCCCGTCAGTACTTGCGGTTGGGCAGGGCCTCCTTGGCCTGCTCAGACGTGAAGGTGGTCTCCTCGGTCTCGATCCGGGCGGGCACCTCCTCGCCGGCCTTCACCTTCTTCACCAGGTCCATCAGCTGGGGCCCGAGCAGCGGGCTGCACTCGGCGATGAAGTTGAACTTCCCGTCGGCCAGGGCCTGCATGCCGTCCTTGACCGCGTCGATGGTGATGATGGTGATGTCCTTGCCGGGCACCTTGCCGGCCGCCGTGATCGCCTCGAGCGCTCCCAGACCCATGTCGTCGTTGTGCGCGAAGAGCACGTCGATCTTCGGGTTGGCCTTGAGGAACTGCTCCATGACGGCCTTGCCGCCGGCCCGGGTGAAGTCACCGCTCTGGGACGCGATCACCTTCAGGTTGGGGTTGGCGGCGATCGCCTCCGCGAAGCCCTTCTTGCGGTCGTTGGCCGGCGCCGAACCCGTGGTGCCCTGCAACTCCACGATGTTCACCGGACCGGTCGCGGACTTGGTCTGCTCCACCAGCCACTCACCGGAGAGCCGGCCCTCCTTGACGAAGTCGGAGCCGAGGAAGGTCTTGTAGAGCGACTTGTCGGCCGAGTCCACCGCCCGGTCGGTCAGGATCACCGGGATCCCCGCGTCCTTGGCCTCCTTGAGCACGGTGTCCCAGCCCGACTCCACCACCGGCGAAAAGGCGATCACGTCGACCTTCTGCTGGATGAAGTTGCGGATCGCCTTGATCTGGTTTTCCTGCTTCTGCTGGGCGTCGTCGAACTTCAGCTCGATCCCGGCCGCCGCGGCGGCGTCCTTGATCGAGGTGGTGTTCGCGGTGCGCCAGCCGCTCTCCGCACCGACCTGCGAGAAGCCGAGGACGATCTTGTCGTCACCGCCGGAGCCGCCGGTGTCGCTGTTGGCACAGCCGGCCAGCCCGGTGGCGAGCAGCCCGGCCGCCAGGACGGCGCCGAACCCGCGGCGGGTGATGTTGCCACTGTTCATCATGTGCTGACTCCCTGTGGGGGTGAGGTGGGGGTACCTGGCCGTGCCAGCGCGCTGGACGGTCAAGCCACTGGTGGTGCCGGACGGAGGTGCGTCGGACCAGGCCGACCCGGGGGGAGCGCGGGGCCGGCCGGGGGACCGGCCGCGCTACCGGCGGGCCGACGGGATGCTGGTCTGGCCGTAGACGTTCTGGTAGCGCGCGTGGAGCGAATCGATGTCCTGGGCGGCGATCGGCAGCGGTTCGCCGAGCGCCCGGGCCAGGTGGGCGGTACGGGCGACGTCCTCACACATCACCGCGGCCTTGACCGCCGCCTTGGCGTTCGGCCCGATGGTGAAGACGCCGTGGTTGCGCATCAACACCGCCGGTGAGCGGTGCCCGGACAGGGTGGCGACGATGCCCTTGCCGATGTCGTCGCCGCCGATGAGCGCGAACGGGCCGACCGGGATCTCACCGCCGAACTCGTCGGCCTGCGCCGTGAGGTGGCAGGGGATCGACTCGCCCCGGGCGGCCCAGGCGGTCGCGTAGCTGCTGTGGGTGTGCACGACGCCACCGACGTCGGGCATCGCCCGGTAGACGTAGGCGTGCGCGGCGGTGTCGCTCGACGGCGACAGGTCTCCCTCGACCACGACTCCGTCCAGGTCGCAGACCACCATGTTGTCGGGCCGCAGGTCGTCGTACGACACGCCGCTCGGCTTGATCACCATCAGGTCCCGACCGGGCACCCGCGCGGAGACGTTCCCCGCCGTCCAGGCGACCAGGTTGTACCTGACCAGCTCGGCGTGCAGGGCGGCCACCGTCTCGCGCAGCCGCGCCACCTCGGCGCCCATGACCGACCGGTCGCTCATGCCATCACCTCCAGGGAAAGCGCGGCCTCGTCGGCCGGCGGGGGAGTGGCCGCCGATCGGGCGGCGTTCCGAATGGCGCGCAGGCGCAGCAGCACGTCGTCGCCGCCCCGGCCGAAGTGGTCGTGCAGTCGCCGGTACTCGGCGTACAGCGCGTCGTAGGCGCGGACCCGCTCCGGATCGGGCAGGAACGCGTCGCGGTCGACCCGGCCCATCGCCGCGGCGGCCGTCGGTACGTCGGGATGGGCCCCGGCCGCGACCGCCGCGTGGATCGCCGAGCCCAGCGCCGGACCCTGGGTGGAGCCGATGATGCCCAGCGGCCGGTCGGTCACGTCGGCGTAGATCTGCATCAGCAGGGGATTGCTGGTCAGTCCGCCCGCGACGATCAGCTCGTCCACCGGCACACCCGCCGCCGTGAACGCCTCGATGATCATGCGGGTCCCGTACGCGGTGGACTCCAGCAGCGCACGGTAGATGTCCGGCGGCCGGGTGGCCAGGGTCAGCCCGACGATCACCCCGCTCAGGTCGTGGTTGACCAGCAACGACCGGTTGCCGTTCCACCAGTCCAGCGCCACCAGCCCGTGCGCGCCCACGGGTTGCGCGGCGGCCTGCTCGCTGAGCAGCTCGTGCGAGGCGTACCCGTCGGGTGCGGCGTGCTCGACGTACCAGCCGAAGATGTCGCCGACCCCGCTCTGGCCGGCCTCGTAGCCCCAGTGGCCGGCGCTGATGCCGCCGTCGACCACGCCGCACATGCCGGCAACCTCGGCCAGCTCCCTGCCGTTGACGACGTGGCAGGTGGAGGTGCCCATGATGGCGACCAGCCGGCCCGGTTCGAGGGCCTGCGCGGCCGCGGCGGTGACGTGCGCGTCCACGTTGCCGACCGCCACCGCGATGCCCTCGGGCAGGCCGGTCCACGCCGCGGCCTGCGCGGTCAGCCCACCGGCCCGCTCACCCAACGCCGCCAGCGGACCGTCGATCTTTTCGACGAAGTCGGCGAAGTCCGGGTTCAGCGCGGCCAGGTACTCCCGGGACGGATAGCGGCCGTCCTGCCGGATGCCCTTGTATCCCGCGGTGCACACGTTGCGGGTCTCGGTACCGCACAACTGCCAGACGATCCAGTCGGCGGCCTCGATCCACCGCTCCGCCCGGGCGTAGACCTCGGGGTCCTCCTCGAGCAGCTGCAACGCCTTGGCGTACTGCCACTCGGCGGAGATCTTGCCGCCGTAGCGACCGATCCACGGCTCCCCGCGCTGGTGGGCCAGGGCGTTGATCCGGTCGGCCTGGTGCTGGGCGGCGTGGTGTTTCCACAGCTTGACGTAGGCGTGCGGGCGGACACGCAGGTCGGGCAGCTCGCACAGCGGGGTGCCGTCGGCCAGGGTGGGCAGCACCGTGCAGGCGGTGAAGTCGATCCCGATGCCGATGACCTGGTCCGCGGCGACACCGCTCGCGGCGAGCGCCGCGGGGACGGCGTGCCGCAGCACGTCCCGGTAGTCGTCGGGATCCTGCAGGGCCCAGTCGGCCGGCAGCGCCTGCCCGTCGGCGGCCAGCACCTGGTCCATGACGCCGCTGCGGTAGGCGTGCACCGCGGTGCCCAGTTCGGCGCCGTCACGCACCCGTACCACCAGGGCACGCCCGGACAAGGTTCCGAAGTCGACGCCGATGACGAACCGGTCGTCCGGCTCCGCCGACACGCTCATGACATCCTCCGCTCGCCTGCTGGGCATTAGTGTTAGCGCTCACATTCGTGCTCGTCAAGGGGCCTGTTGGAAACATGCTCGCAACGCCGCTGCCGCCGACCGTCGTACCAGCGACTATCCGGTTTGTGCGGCCCAGTGCGGTCCCCGGCAGGTGAAGGGCCGACGCCGCTGTTGTCGCGGCCGACCAGACATGTGCGCGCTCACCGGCCGCGACTGGGGGGTGTCATCGCCGAGCTCGGGCGCGACCGGCCCCCGGCCGCGCCAGCGGATGTCGACGGCTGTCCTTCGACGGGCATCGGCCTCTGCCGTCACCCGCGTCTGTGAGCGCGCGCCGGGACGGCGGCGTTCCTGATCGCCCCGGCCCGGGCACGGCCGGGGCGGCGGTCCGGTCGACGAGGTCGTCCGAACCGCCGCCCGCCAGGGGGTCGGTGCCGGTCAGGGGTCGGTCCCCGACGGGACGCCCCCGGTGCGCCTACGGCGCGAGTTCGCCGCCCGCCCGGGCGGCGTTCGAGACGACGCGGTCCTTCTCCGCACCGGTGAAGATCCCCGCGTCGAGGAACGCCTCCGCGGTGCGGGCGACGACCGACACGAACTGCCCGTGCTCGGCGAAGGGCGCCTCGTCCCACACCAGGTCGAGGAAGGTCGGACCGTCGGTGCCGGGCGAGGGGACACCCGTCACGGGGACGTCGTAGCGCGGCAGTCCGTCGTTCCGCTTGTAGTTGGGCACGCCGGTGTCGATGGACCCGAACACGATCGTCGGCTCGACCCGGCGGAAGTACGACGACACCGGCTGCGAGTCGCTGATGTGGTACGGCCGCAGGGTGAAGCCGTGCGTGGTGAAGAGCGGGTCACCGGCCCCGGTCGTGCTTGCGTGGGTGATCGCCGAGCGGGCGTAGTCGCCGTCCCGCTTGAGGTGGCGGTAGAGGGTCAGTTCGCGGTAGCCGCCGTTGCCCGGGTTCCCCAGGATCTGCATGAGGACGGGACCCCAGAAGATCGCCTGCGTGTCGGGGCGGTCCAGCGCCCGCTCGATCCTGATGCTGAACGGCATCCGGACCTCGATGGTGTCTCCCGGCGACCACGACCGGCTCAGCGTCAGGTAGCTGCCCGGCTTGGCCTCGACGTTCTGGGCGACGCCGTTGACGGAGACGAAGAACCCCTTCTGCACCCATCCCGGGACCCGCAGCTTGATGTCGAGCCGGCCGCTGCCGTTCACGACCAGCCTGGTGCGGTCGCTGCGGGGGTAGCTCGTCTCCTGGGTGATGGTGAAGCCCTTCTCGGCCCAGGTCAGCGTCGACGACGCGAACAGGTTGACCCACAGGGTGCTGCCGTCGGCGGACCTGAGGTAGATCGTCTCCTGGTACTTGGTGTGGTTCTCCAGGCCGGTCCCCCCACAGCAGGTGCCGGTGTTGCCGTAGCTGCGGTTCGCGCCCGGGGTCAGCGGCTGGAAGTAGGTGACCTGCGGGTTGCTGACGCTCGTGGTGTCCGCGCGGGAGCCGGTGATCATGTTGAGCAGGCCCCGCTCGTAGTAGTCCATGTACGCCGGGTCGTGCTCGTGCAGGAACAGGTTGCGGGCCAACTTGATGAGGTTGTACGTCGTGCAGGTCTCCGCGCCGCCCTGGGCGATCGCGTTCGCGATGTTGCCCCGGTTCTGGAACAGCTCGATGTTGTTGTTGGAACCGGGGTAGTTGCCGCTGGTCCCGCCGTTGGCGAACATGCGGTGCGGGACGACCATGCCGAAGAAGTTCTTCGCCGCCTGGAAGTACTCCTGGTCACCGCTGTGCTCGTAGACGCGCAGGTATCCGATGAACTGCGGCACGTGCGTGTTGGCGTGCAGCCGCTCCGGACGGCGACGGCCGGGCCGGTTCTGCGGCGTCACGACGAGGATGTCCCGGTTCTCCACGCAGGCGCCGAACAGCGACTCCCGGTTGTCGAAGCACTTGGCGGTCTCCAGGTGCTTCGCGTCGCCGGTGAGCGCGTAGATCTCGGGGAACACCTCGTTCGCGCCCCCGAACTCGCCGGCGATGTAGAGGTCCCACATGTAGTTCAGGTTGTCCCGGGTGATCGGACCGGTGTAGTTGGGATGGTTCTTGTCCCCGACGGTCAGCGCGAGATGCGCCCAGTTGGCCATCTTGACGACCACGTCGAGTGCCTTCTGGTTGTCGGTGTGGTAGTAGGCGTCGAGCAGACCACGCATGATCTTGTGCTGGGTGTACCAGGGAGCCCAGGTGTTGGTGCTCGCGTTGCCGCCGTAGACGGCCCACCGCGGCGGGCCGAGCCGGAGCACCGCGTCCTCCGGGATGGCGCCCACGTAGCCCGGGTGGGTGGGGATCCACAGCTGCGTCCCGCCGCTCTGGCTCGGCACGATGCCGCCGTCCCGGCCGTTCGGGGAGGCGTCGCGGATGGTGGTGCCCCCGTCCTCGTCGAACCGGTACCAGGCGATCGTCCCACCGCCGGTGGTGCCGGCCGGCGAGTCCAGCAGCGACTGGATCTGCTGCTGGGTCAGGGCCCGGTCGAAGATGTGGAACTCGTCGACGGTCGCGTCCAGGAACGGGTCGCCGTACTGCGACCGCCCGATCCACCGGTTTCCCGGGTTTCCGAGGTTGGACGGGTTGAGGGTCATGTTCGCGTTCGTGCCGGCCACCTGACCGTTGACGTACAGCGTCCCGGTGTTCTGTGACAGCGTGACCGCCAGGTGGACCCACTGGTTCGTCGGCAGTGCCGCGTTGCCGTTGATCTGCTGCTCGCCGCCGGACCCGCCGACGGTGATCGCGAACCGCGGCACGTTGCCGGTGACGCCGGCACGCGGGGTGAGGAACATGTTGACCGTGGTGTTCTGGCCGAAGTCGAACAACCGGCTCCAGTTCTGGGCGGACGCGAGGTTCACCCAGGTGGCGATGGTGAAGTCGCTGAGCTGGCTGATCGCCTCCTGGGGGAGGGTCACGTACTGCGCCCGGCTCGGGCCGTTCAGGCGCAGCCCGCTGCCGAACCGGCCCGGCACGCGGCCGATCTGCGGCTCGTCCGGATCCTCCTCGCCGGGGCCGCCGGTGCCCATCCGGGCGGTGATCGCGGCCTGGCAGGCGGCCAACTCGTCGACCATCCAGTCGAGCTTGGTCTTGAAGATGGGCTCGCGCTGGTCGGCGTAGCCCTGTGCCAGGGCCGTCATGAAGTGGCCGGCCCAGTGGCCGCTGAGCAGCCCGCCGTCCTCCCAGCCACCGGGCACCGCGACACCCGGCGGGTTCGGTCGACCGGCCTGGTTGTTGAACAGCACCAGGAAGCGTCGCTCGTCGTACTGCCGCAGGAAGTTCTTCATGCGGTCGCGCTTCTCCTGGAGCAGGCCGTTGCCCAGCGTCACGTCGCGCAGCGGGAACGGCCGGACCGGGGCGGTGCCGCCGGGACCGGGGTCGGGCGGGGTCAGGCTGAGCGCCGTCGGGCCGGTCGCCGTTCCGGTCTCCGGTGCCGCCTGGGCAGCGGCCGCCGGAAGAACACCGGCGCCGGCCACCGCGGCCGCACCGATCGCTGAGGCCTGGAGCAGTTGACGTCGATTGACGGAGAGCTTGTCGGACTGGGCCACTTTGGATCGTCCTTCCAGGTGGGTGTCGGGGGCAGACCGCCTGCCCAGGCGTCTGCTCGCGGTATCCGGATCCACAGGATCGGGTGACCCCGGCAACGTGCCGGCCGGTGTCGGGCGGATGCCGTCGGGCCAGTTCGGGGTCGTCAAGCTCGGCCAGTTGTCGGCGGTTCCAACTGCGGGTCGGGCGGGTCGGCGGAAGCCGGCGTCCCGGGGTCCGGAGAGGTGGGTGCGGCACCTGCATCCGGGCCACCGTTGTCAGGAGTGTGAGCGTTAACTTGAGCAGCCGTCAATCCCTACGGACAGGTAAAGTTCCGTGTTTGACACGGCCCTGAAACGTATCTATGTTAACGCTAACTGAGCTGCCTGGCCTCGCGCGGGTGCCGTACCCGGCGGGCGTTTCCGACGCCCCGGGCCGCCGGCACCCGGCCGGAGGCGGGTGGGCGGCGGTCGTGAACCCGATCGAGGAGGCAGCGTGGCCGCCACGTTCGACCTGTCGGAGCTGTGGTGTCCGGCGGTCCACCGCGACCCCCACGAGTTCTACGACCGGGTACGCGACAGCGGGGGACCGGTGCTGCAGATCGACCCCGCGGGCAACCGGCTCTGGGTGGTCGCCGGCCATGCCGACGTGCTGGCGGGGCTGCGTCATCCGGCGATCGGGCACGAGGTGTACCGACACCACCCCGACCTGCACCCGCCACCCGGGCACCAGCTGGACGAGATGGCGAGGATCGAGGCCCGCCAGCTCATCAACCTGGATCCGCCGGACCACACGCGGCTGCGCGGGCTGGTCAGCGGCGGCTTCACGGCCCGCGCGGTGGCCCGGTTGGAGCCGTGGATCGGCGATCTCGCCGACCGGCTGGTCGCGGACGCGCGCCGGCGGGGACGGGTCGACGCGGTGACCCACCTCGCCGATCCGGTGCCGGTGAACGTCATCGCCGAGCTGGTGGGCATTCCGGAGGCGGACCGGTCGCGGTTCCGGGCCTGGTCCGCCGCGATCGTGTCGGCCAGCATGGACGGCCCGGCGGCCACCATCGCGTTCGCGGCCTACCTCGACGAGCTGGCCGCCCGGCGTCGGGCGGCACCGGCGGACGACCTGATGTCCGAGCTGGTGGCCCTCGAGGACCAGGGTGACCGGCTCGACCGTGACGAGTTGGTGGCCCTGGTGCAACTGCTGCTCATCGCCGGCCAGGAGACGACCGTCGACCTGATCGTCAACGGCCTCCGGCTCCTGCTCACCCACCCCGAACAGTGGCACGCGCTGCGGGCGGAGCCGGCGCTGGCGGCTGCGGTGGTCGAGGAAACCCTCCGGTTCCGGGGGCCGGTCGAGATCGTGCCACCGCGGTTCGCCTTCCAGGACGTCGAGATCGCCGGTGGCCGCATTCCGGCGTTCGACCGGGTCGGGTTGTCGCTCTGGGGAGCCAACCGGGACCCCGCGGTGTTCGACCAGCCGCACGAGTTCGACATCCACCGCTCGGACGTCCGGAGGCACCTCGCCTTCGGGTACGGGATCCACTTCTGCCTGGGGGCCCACCTCGCCCGGCTGGAAAGTCGGATCATGTTCGAACGGATCGCGCAGCAGCTCCCCAACCTGCGACTCGCGGCCGGTCCGGGTGACCTCGACGCCTTCCGTCTCCACCGGAACCAGCTGCCGCTGCAGGTGTGACGGCGGACCCGGTGCGCAGCCGAACGGAGAACGAGCGCTCGACGATCCTGCGCGCGCCGCCGGGGAGCTGCTCCCGGCGGCGCGTCCGCGACCGCCGGGCCGACCCGGCGCGGTGCTCCGCCGCGCGCGACCGTCCGGTCAGGCCCGTGCGCTACCGGCGCTCTCCCGCCGGATGAGTTCGGGCTCCAGCAGCATGTGCTCGGCCGAATGACCGGTTGAGCCGATCCTGCGAAGCAGCATGTCGATGCTGCGCCGGCCGAGTTCGGCGAAGTCCTGGCGGACCGTGGTCAGCGGAGGCAGGAAGTATTCGGAGTCGGGCATGCCGTCGAACCCGACGACACTGACGTCTTCGGGCACCCGCCGGCCCGCCTCGTGCAGTGCTCGGAGCACACCCAGCGCGATCTGGTCGTTGGCGCAGAAAATCGCGGTGACGGTCGGGTCGGCAGCCAGCTGCCGGCCCTGCTCGTAACCCGATCGGGCGCTCCATTCCCGGGGCCGGATCGGTGGCACGACCGCGCCGGCCGCGTACAGGGTGTCGCGCCAGCCGTCGACCCGCTCCACCGCCTCGGGCCAGTCCGGCGGGCCGGCGACATGGTGCACGGTCGCGTGACCGAGCTCCAGGAGGTGGCGGGTGGCCAGGGCCGCGCCGGCGCGATTGTCGACCCGGACCGTCGGGACGCCGTCGTCGCCGGGGCCCCCGCCCACGCCGACGCAGGTGAGAACCGGCGCCACCTGAACCAACGCGTTGGTGACGGCCGGTTTCGGCGAGATCGCGATGATGCCCTCGACCGACTGCTGGGTGAGCCGGTCGACCGCGTCCAGGACCGACTGCCGGTCGAGCCGGCGGACCGTCGCCACGCTGACGAAGTATCCGGCGGCGCGGGCGGCGTCCTCGATGGCGTACAGCATCGAGGCGGGCCCGAACAGGGTGCTTTCGAATCCGACGATGCCGAGCGTCCCCGAGCGTCGGGTGACCAGCGTGCGGGCGGCCAGGTTGCGGCGGTAGTTGAGCGCCTCCATCGCCTGGACGACGCGCTCCCTGGTCTCCTGCCGCACGTTGGGATGATTGTTGAGCACCCGGGAGACGGTCTGGTGGGAAACCCCGGCGAGCCGCGCGACGTCCTGCATGACCGTGGCGCGCGGCCGGCTCGCGCTGCCGGTTCCCGCCTGACTCGCTGAACCGCCTCCGGACAACTGCTCCCGCCTTCTGTTCGACGTCGTCGATCACTGTAACGCTGCTGGGAGCGCCCCATGCTCCGGCGTTGCCGACGGGTGTCGGCGAGCCGCCGCCCTGCCCCGCCCGCCCGGCCTGGTCGCGTTCGAGTGGCAGCAGATCCCGAGGAAGAGTCGCATTCCCCTCTTGGCAGGTGCTGCCGGTCATGCATAGGGTTCAGTGCAATGGCACACCTTACTGAAGCCCCAGCGGCTGATGCCGGATGACCGTCACCGCTAGCTACACCATCCCCGGCATGCGCATCCGGGACCATGTGAGCGAGGTGCCGCTGGACTGGTCCGACCCGGCGCGGGGCACCATCCAGATCTTCGCCCGAGAGATCGTCGATCCGGTGCGGGCCGGCGAGGACCTGCCGTGCCTGGTCTACCTGCAGGGTGGTCCCGGCGGGAAGGGCCCGCGTCCGCTCGACCGGTCGGGCTGGCTCGGCCAGGCGCTGCGCGAGCACCGCGTCGTCCTGGTCGACCAGCGTGGCACCGGCCGCAGCACCCGCGTCGACGGTCGCCGGATGAGCGCGTTCGCGTCGGCCGAGGCGGCTGCCGCCTTCCTCGCGTGCTTCCGGGCCGACTCGATCGTGGCCGACCACGAGCACCTGCGGAAGACCGTCTTCGGCGGCAGGCGCTGGTCCACCCTCGGGCAGTCGTACGGCGGCTTCATCACGCTGACCTACCTGTCGACGGCCCCGGAAGGCCTGAGTGCCTGCTACGTCACCGGCGGCCTGCCCGGTCTCGACCCGTCGGCCGCGGAGGTCTACCGGCGCACCTATCCCCGCGTGGAGGGGAAGAACAGGGAGTTCTACCGGCGGTATCCGCATCAGGTCGGCCAGGTGGGTCGGATCGCCGACCGGCTGGCCGAGGGCGACGTGCTGCTGCCCGACGGTGACGTGCTCACGGTCCGGCGGCTGCAGTCGCTCGGCATCGACCTCGGCATGAAGCCCGGTTACCAGCGCATGCACTGGCTGCTCGACGAGGCCTTCGCCGGGGACGAGCTGTCGGCGACGTTCCTGCACCAGGTGCTCGCCAGGAGCGCGTACAGCGAGAACCCGCTGTTCGCCGCCCTGCAGGAGAGCATCTACGGGCACGGCTCGGGCGCCACCGGTTGGGCGGCGCAGGCCGAACGGGGCAGGCACCCGCAGTTCGCCGAGGAGGCCAGGCCGCTGCTGTTCACCGGCGAGATGATCTATCCCTGGATGTTCGAGGAGATCGCCGAGCTGCGCCCGTTCCGCGCCGCCGTCGAGCTGCTGGCCACCCGGGACGAGTGGCCGCGGCTGTACGACCTCGACCGGCTGGCCGCCAACGAGATCCCGGTCGCCGCCGCCGTCTACTACGACGACATGTACGTGGACGCGGGCCTGCAACTGGACACCGCCGCCCGGGTCGGCAACGTCCAGACCTGGATCACCAACGAGTACGAACACGACGGCATCCGCGACGACGACCGGGTCTTCGCCCGGCTGACCGAGCTGGTCCGCGACGTGGGTGGCGGAGTCACCGGGACCGGGGGCGCCGTCAGACGGCCCGACCGGGGCCGGTCGCGGGAAGGAGCTCCCCATGCGTGACGGCAGGCCGCCGAAGCTGTCGGAGATCCCGGCGTTCGCGGAGTACATGACGACGGGCTGGGGCGTGCCCGACCGTACCCCGCCGGTCGTGCCCGGCGCCGCCGAGGCGGCCGCCGCCCACCGGGCTCGGCTGGCCGAGGCGCTCCCCGGCCGGACCATCGTGCTGGCGGCGGGGGAGGCGCCCGTGCGCAGCAACGACACGACATACGACTTCCGTCCGGACAGCGACTTCTTCTGGGTGACCGGCTGTGCGGCGGAGAACGCCACGGTGGTGCTGCGCGGCGGCGAGGCCACCCTCTACCTCCCGCCGCCCGCCCATCCCGGTGACCCGGGGTTCTTCACCGACGCCCGGCACGGCGAGCTGTGGGTCGGGGCCGCACCGGGGTCGGCCGACTGGGCGCGGGCGCTGGGCGTCGAGGTCCGGCCGCTCGCGGAACTCACCGAAAGGGTGACCCGGGACGAGGAGGTCGCCCGCACCCTCGCGGAACTGCGCATGCACAAGGACGAGTGGGAGATCGGTCAGCTCCGGCAGGCGGTGGACCGCACGGTCGAGGGCTTCGCCGCGGTCGTCCGCGAGATCCCGACCGCGATCGCGGGACCTGGGGAGCGGTGGCTGCAGGGCACCTTCGACCGGCACGCCCGGGCGTACGGCAACGGCCCCGGCTACGCCACCATCGTCGGCAGCGGCCGGCACGCGCCCACACTGCACTGGGTGCGCTGCGACGGTCCGGTGCTGCCGGACGAGGTGCTCCTGCTCGACATGGGCGTCGAGGTGAACAGCTACTACACCGCCGATGTCACCCGCACGTTTCCCGCCTCCGGGCAGTTCTCGCCCGTCCAGCGGCAGGTGCACGACCTGGTGGAGCAGGCCCACCGGGCCGGGCTGGCGGCGGTGGGACCGGGCCGCCGGTTCACCGAGTTCCACCACGCGGCGATGGAGGTGATCGCACGGGGACTGGCGGACTGGGGACTGCTGCCGGTCTCGGTGGACGAGGCGCTCTCGGACACCGGGCAGCACCACCGGCGCTATCTGGCGTGCGGGATCGGCCACCACCTCGGGCTGGACGTGCACGACTGCGGCCGGGCCGCGGCCGAGGCCTATCAGGGCGCGGTCGTGGCACCCGGCATGGTGCTCACGGTCGAGCCCGGGCTGTACTTCCACGCGCACGACCTGACCGTGCCGCCGGAGCTGCGCGGGATCGGCGTGCGCATCGAGGACGACCTCCTGGTCACGCCGGACGGCCGGGAGGTGCTGTCCAGCGCGCTGCCGCTGGAGGCCGCCGGCCTGGAGAAGTGGATGGCGGCCGCTCAAGCTGTGTGACACGGCACCGCGAGCGTCCCCTACGAGCGCTGAGGAGAGCCAGCATGACCACCCCCGCACGGACCTGGCGCGGCGTACACGTGGCGACGGCGCTGCCCCTGCACGACGACCTCTCCATCGACTACGACGCGTTCGCCGAGCACGTCCGGTTCCTCGCCGCCGCCGGCTGCGACGGGGTGACGCCCAACGGCTCGCTCGGCGAGTACCAGACGCTGACCCCGCAGGAGCGGGCGCGCGTCGTCGACACGGCCGTCCAGGCCGCCCCCGCCGGATTCGGCGTGATGCCGGGCGTCGCCGCCTACGGCGCGCTGGAGGCCCGCCGCTGGGCCGAGCAGGCCGCCGCGGCGGGAGCCACCTCCGTCCTGCTGCTGCCGCCGAACGCCTACCGCGCCGACCGCCGGGCGGTCGTCGAGCACTACCGCGAGGTCGCGCGGGTCGGGCTGCCGGTCGTCGCGTACAACAACCCGGTCGACACCAAGGTCGACCTGACCCCCGCGCTGCTCGCCGAACTGTTCCACGAGGGACTGGTCGTCGGCGTGAAGGAGTTCACCGGCGACGTCCGCCGGGCGTACGAGATCGCCGAGCTGGCCCCCGGCCTGGACCTTCTGGTCGGCGCCGACGACGTGCTGCTCGAACTGGGCGTCGCCGGAGCCGTCGGCTGGATCGCCGGCTACCCGAACGCGATTCCGGCGAGCACCGTCGAGCTATACCGGCTGGCCACCTCGGGCGACCCCGCCGACATCGCCCGGGCGCTGCCGATCTACCGCGACCTGCACCCGCTGCTGCGCTGGGACTCCCGGACCGAGTTCGTCCAGTCGATCAAGCTGTCGATGGACGTCGCCGGCCGCAGGGGCGGAGCCTGTCGCCCGCCACGCCTGCCGCTGCCGCCCGAGGTGGCGGCGCGGATCACGGCCGACACCGAAGCCGTTCTCAACAAGGGCTACAAATGAGGTCCCGGCGCACGTTCCACGCCGTCGACTCGCACACCGAGGGGATGCCCACCCGGGTCGTCGTCGGCGGCATGGGCACGATCCCGGGGGCGACCATTGCCGAGCGCCGGCTGTGGTTCATGGCGAACAGCGACGACGTCCGCACGTTGCTGATGTACGAACCGCGGGGCCACGCCGCGATGAGCGGTGCGATCCTGCAGCCGCCGACCCGCCCGGACGCCGACTACGGCGTGCTCTTCATCGAGGTCTCCGGTCTGCTGCCGATGTGCGGCCACGGCGCGATCGGCGTCGCGACGGTCCTCGTCGAGACCGGGATGGTGCCCGTCGTCGAGCCGGTGACCACGATCCGGCTCGACACCCCCGCCGGGCTGGTCGTCGCGTCCGTGGCGGTACGCGACGGCGCGGCGGAATCGGTCACCATCCAGAACGTTCCGTCGTTCGTGCACGCGTTGGACCGGACGGTCGGGGTGCCGGGCTTCGGCCCGGTCGGGTACGACATGGCCTTCGGCGGGAACTTCTACGCGATCGTCGACCTGGCGGAGCTGGGATTGCCGTTCGACCGCGCCCGCGCCGGTGACCTGCTCGCTGCCGGCCTGGCGATCATGGACGCGGTGAACGAGCAGGACCGGCCGGTCCACCCCGAGCGCGACGACATCAACGGCTGCCACCATGTCTACCTGAAGGCCCCCGGCTCGACCGCCCGGCTGTCGCGGCACGCCATGGCCATCCACCCCGGCTGGTTCGACCGTTCCCCCTGCGGCACGGGCACGAGCGCCCGGATGGCGCAGCTGCACGCGCGGGGCGAACTGGGCATCGGTGCCGACTTCGTCAACGAGTCGTTCATCGGTACCCGCTTCACCGGGCGGCTGCTCGGCGAGACCACGGTCGGGTCGCATCCCGCGGTGCTGCCGTCGATCACCGGCCGGGCATGGGTCACCGCGACCTCGCAGTTCCACCTCGACCCCAGCGACCCGTTCCCCGCGGGTTTCCTGCTGTGAGCCCGGCGCCCGTCCCGGATCTGCCCGGCGTCGGCCGCAGGGAGAACCTCCGCGACCGGATCAGGGACGCCCTGCGCGCGGCGATCATCTCCGGCCGGCTGGAGCCCGGCGTGGTGTACTCGGCTCCGGCGCTCGGCGCGCGGCTCGGCGTCTCACCCACCCCGGTCCGGGAGGCGATGCTCGACCTGGTGAAGGCAGGCCTGGTCGTCCCGCAACCGAACAAGGGCTTCCGGATCACGGAGGTGTCCGACGAGGACCTGGACAACCTGGCCGGCGTGCGGCTGCTCATCGAGCCGCCGACGGTGCGGAACGCCGTGGCGGTGATCCCGAAGGAGGACTTCCCCGAGCTGCGGACGCTGGCCCAGGCCATCGTCGACGCGGCGCAGCGCGGCGACCTGATCGGCTACATCGAGGCCGACCACGTCTTCCACCTGACCCTGCTCGGCTACAGCGGTAACCGTTTCCTGGTGGACGTCGTCTCCGACCTGCGGTCGCGGACCCGGCTGCTCGGCCTGACCCCGCTGGTGGAGAGCGGCAGGTTGGCTCGCTCCGCCGCGGAGCACCACGAGCTGCTGGACCTCGTCGAGGCCCGCGACCCGGCCGGGGCCGAGCTGCTGATGCGCCGCCACATCGGCCACGTACGGGGTCTGTGGGCCGGCGGCGCCGAGGACCCGGCATGAGCGTGGACCTCGTGGTCGTCGGGGCGGGCGTGGTGGGCGCGGCCAGCGCCTACTTCGCCACGCTGGCGGGGCTGCGGGTGGTCGTCCTGGAGCGCGGCGCGATCGCCGGCGGCACCTCCAGCGCCGGGGAGGGCAATCTGCTGGTCTCCGACAAGGAGCCCGGCCCCGAGCTCGACCTGGCGCTGTACTCGCGGCGGATCTGGCGGGCGGATCTGGCCGAACACGGCGACCTGTGGGAGTTCGAGGCGAAGGGCGGGCTGGTCGTCGCGGCGTCGGAGCAGAGTCTCGCGTCGCTGCGCGAGCTCGCCGTCCACCAGCGCCACGGCGGGGTGGCGGTCCGCGACGTCGGGCGGGCCGAGTTGCGCGATCACGAGCCGCATCTCTCCCCGCGGCTCGCCGGCGGCGCCTTCTACCCGCAGGACGCCCAGGTCCAGCCGATGCTGGTGACGGCCCACCTGCTCCGCCTGGCCCGCGAGCGCGGCGCGCGGGTGCGCACCCGCACCGAGGTGACGGGGTTCCTGCGCGACGGCGCCCGGGTGACCGGCGTGCGGACCCCCGCGGGTGACATCCCCGCCGGCGCGGTCCTCAACGCCGCCGGCACGTGGGCCGGGGCCGTCGCCGGCCTCGCGGGGGTGCGCGTCCCCGTGCTGCCCCGGCGCGGCTTCATCCTGGTCACCCAGCCGATGCCGCCAGGGACGATCCGGCACAAGGTGTACGCCGCCGAGTACGTCAACGACGTCGCCAGCTCGGATGCGGCCCTGCAGACCTCGCCCGTGATCGAGGCGACCGCCGGCGGCACCATCCTCATCGGCGCGTCGCGCGAACGCGTCGGATTCGACCGGACCGTCTCCGTCGCCGCGATCGGCGCGCTCGCGGCCAAGGCGATCGCGCTGTTCCCGATGCTGTGGCAGGTCCGGGCGATGCGCAGCTACCTCGGCTTCCGCCCGTACTGCCCCGATCACCTGCCGGTCGTCGGTCCCGACCCCCGTGCGCCCGGCCTCTGGCACGCCTGCGGCCACGAGGGCGCCGGCATCGGCCTGTCCGCCGGGACCGGCAAGCTGATCGCCCAGGCGCTGGTGGGGGAGGAGACCGACCTGGACCTCACGCCGTTCGCCCCGGATCGGTTCGCCGAGGCCGAGGAGACGGACCGATGACGTACCGGTTGACCTTCCGCGGTGCCGCCGTCGCGGCCGAGCCCGGCCAGAGCGTCGCCGCCGCCCTGGTCGCCGCCGGCATCCTGGACTGGCGCACCACCCGCAGGGGCGGCCGGCCGCGGGGACTCTTCTGCGGCATCGGCATCTGCTTCGACTGCCTGATCACCGTCGACGGCGTGCCCGATCAGCGCGCCTGCCTGGTCGCCGCCGCCGACGGCATGACCCTCGGCGACGCCGCCGGGCCGGGCGCGGACCTCGACGACGCCGGCGAACGGGGGAGCGGCGATGCCGCGCGGGCATGACGTCGCCGTGGTCGGGGCGGGCCCGGCCGGCCTCGCCGCCGCCGTCGAGGCCGCCGAAGCCGGGCTCGGCGTCGCCCTGATCGACGCCGCCGCGCAGCCCGGCGGGCAGTACTGGCGGCACTACGACCAGAACCACGCCCGCCCCGACGATCCCGCCGGCCACCACGGCTGGTCGAGCTTCAGCCGGCTGCGGGACCGGATGGCCGCCCTCCGTGCCGGCGGCCGGATCCGCTATCTCCCCGGCCGTCAGGTCTGGCTCGTCACCGGGGAGGCGGGCGCGTTCACCCTCCGGGTGACGGCCACGTCGACGGTCACCGCCGGGCCTGTCCTGGACGATCGGATGCTCGTCGCGCGAGCGCTGATCGTGTGCCCGGGCGGATACGACCGGCAGCTGCCCGTCCCCGGCTGGGACCTGCCCGGCGTGCTGACCGCGGGGGGAGTGCAGGCCCTCCTCAAGGGGCATCGCACGCCGGCGGGGCGGCGCGCGGTCGTCGCCGGCACCGGCCCGTTCCTGCTGCCGGTGGCCACCGGCCTGGCGCGGGCCGGGGTGCGCGTCGCGGCCGTCGTCGAGGCCAACGGCACGCGGGGCTGGCTACGGGACCCGGTCGGCGCGATGTCCGCGCCGGGCAAGGGCGTCGAGGCACTGCGGTACGCGGCGCTGATGGCCAGGTACCGCATCCCGTACCGGACCAGGACCGTGATCCGCGAGGTGCTCGGTACGGACCGGGCGGAGGCGGTGTGGATCGCCCGGGTGGACCGCGACGGTCGCCCGGCCGGACCGGACGAGGAGATCGCCGCCGATCTCGTGGCGTTCGGTTGGGGATTCACCCCGTCGCTGGAACTGCCGCTCATGCTCGGCGCCGAGACGGCCAAGGACGCCGACGGGTCGCTCGTGGTGACGGTCGACGAGCGTCAGCGCAGCAGCGTCGAGGGGCTGTACGTCGCCGGCGAGGCGACCGGTGTGGGCGGCGCGGCACTGGCCGTCCACGAGGGTCGGCTGGGCGCGCTCGCCCTCGCCGCCGCGCAGGGCCGCCGGGCCGATCCGGCCGTGCTGAGGCGGTTGCGCAGCGCCGTCCGGCGGGGGCGCCGGTTCGCCACCGCGATGCACCGGACCTACCCGGTGCCACCCGCCTGGCCGCAGTGGCTGTCGGCGGGGACGCTGGTCTGCCGCTGCGAGGAGGTCTCCTACGGTGACCTGCGCCGGGCGCACCACGACCTCGGTGCGGAGGACGCGCGCACGCTGAAGATGCTGGCGCGGCCGGGGATGGGCTGGTGCCAGGGACGGGTGTGCGGATTCGCCACCGCGGGGATCGCGGCCTGCCTGAGCGGGCGGGAGGCCACCCCGGAGGAACTGCGCCCGCTGGCCACCCGCAGTCTCGCGGTGCCGGTGCGCCTGGGTGAGCTCGCCGACCTGGCCGAGGGCCCGACGCCCGTCCGGGCGGCGGAGGACGCGACGGAAGAAGGAGGACGAGACGGTGAGTGACGTGCTGAGCGTGGATCCCCGTACCGGTAGGCCACGGGGACGCGTCGCGACCGAGTCGACAGCGCGGGAGGTCGATCGGGCGGTGCGCGCCGCCGCGGCTGCCGGGCCGGCACTCAGGGACCGCGCCCGACGCGCGGACCTGCTCCGCACGGCCGCCACGCTCCTGGAGAAGAACGGCGAGGAGATCATCGCGACCGCCGACGCGGAGTCGGCGCTCGGCCCGGTGCGGCTCACCGGCGAGCTCGACCGCACGTGCTACCAGCTCCGCGCGTTCGCGGACGTGGTCGAGGCCGGCGCCTACCTGGACGTGATCATCCACCACGCCGACCCGTCGGCGCAGCCCGCGCCCCGGCCGGACCTGCGGCGTTACCAGGTGCCGCTGGGCGTGGTCGCGGTCTTTTCGGCGAGCAACTTCCCGCTGGCCTTCAGCGTGCCGGGCGGCGACACCGCGAGCGCGCTGGCGGCGGGATGCCCGGTGGTGGTGAAGGCGCACCCGGACCATCCGGCCACCTCGGTCCGGTGCACCCGGGTTCTCCGCGCGGCCGCGGCCGAGGTCGGGTTGCCCGAGGACGTCGTCGGCCTGGTCCACGGCTTCGACGCGGGTCCGGAACTCGTCCGCCACCCGCTGACCGCGGCGGTGGGATTCACCGGCTCGGTGCGCGGCGGCCGCGCGCTGTTCGACATCGCGTCCGCCCGGCCGCGGCCGATCCCGTTCCACGGCGAGCTGGGCAGCCTCAACCCGGTGGTGGTGACCGCCCGAGCGGCCGAGACCCGGGCGGACGAGATCGGAGCGGGGCTGGCGGCCTCGTACACCCAGGGCCTGGGTCAGTTCTGCGTCAAGCCGGGTCTCGCCCTCGTCCCCGAGGGACCGGCGGGTGACCGGGTCGTCCGGGCGGTCGTCACGGCGGCGGTCCCGTCCGGGCCGTTACTCGACCCGCGTATGCGCGCGGCGTTCCTCGCCGGAGTGCGCTCCCGTGCCGCCCTGCCGGGCGTGGCGGAGGCGCTGGTGGCGAGCGAGGCCGGCGACGACGCGACACCGCTGGCCGTACGGCCGGGCGTGCTGACGGTCGCGGCGTCGCGGCTCGTCGCCGGCGGGCCCCACCGGGAGCTGCTGGAGGAGTGCTTCGGACCGGTCACCGTCCTGGTCCGCTACGGCTCGGTGGCCGAACGGGACGCGGTGCTCGCCGCCCTGCCGGGCAACCTCACGGCGACCGTGCAGCTGGCGGCCGACGAGCGGGACGGCGCGGCGGCGGACCTGGTCGCCGCGCTGAGCGGGATCGCGGGACGGGTCGTCGTGGACGGCTGGCCCACCGGGGTGACGGTCTCGCCCGCCATGCAGCACGGCGGGCCCTACCCTGCCGCCACGAGTGCCTCGACCTCGGTGGGCAGCACCGCGATCGAGCGGTGGCTACGCCCGGTCTGCTTCCAGAACGTCCCCGACCCGCTGTTGCCTCCGGAGTTGCGCGAGGCCAACCCGCTCCGCCTGCCCCGCACGGTCGACGGCGTCCGGACGACCTGACCGGCACCGTTACGAGACCGTGACGGGCGCATTTCGCGGACGGGTGTTGACGCCGCCATTGTGAGCGCTAACACTACGGCAGGGTCGCCCGTGTCCGGCGGGTCCGGAGAGGAGAGACAGCTCGTGGGTAGACGATTTCTGGCCGCTCTCGGTGGGACGGTGCTGGCCCTCGGCCTCGCGGCCTGCAGCGGCGAAGGAGCCGGTGGCGGCGGCGACACCAGCGGGGACCGGCCCGCCGACCTGACCATCGGCGTCTCGATGCCGACGCAGACCTCGGAGCGGTGGATCGCCGACGGCAACTCGGTGAAGGAGAAGCTGGAGGCGAAGGGATACAAGGTCGATCTCCAGTACGCCGGGGACGACATCCCCACCCAGTCGCAGCAGGTCGACCAGATGATCACACAGGGCGCCGACGTGCTGGTCATCGCCGCGATCGACGGCACCGCGCTCAGCGGGCAGTTGCAGGCGGCGGCGGAGGCCAAGATCCCGGTCATCGCGTACGACCGGCTGATCCGGGACAGCCCCAACGTCGACTTCTACGTCAGCTTCGACAACTACAAGGTCGGCGTCGCCCAGGCCACCGCGCTGCTGGCCGGCCTCGGCCTGCAGAACAAGGACGGCTCCAAGGGCTCGGCCGCCGGGCCGTTCAACGTCGAGCTGTTCGCGGGCTCGCTCGACGACAACAACGCCCACTTCTTCTTCGACGGGGCGATGGACACGCTCAAGCCGTTCCTCGACGCCGGCACCCTGCGGGTGAAGTCCGGGCAGACGAAGATCGAGCAGGTGGCGATCCTGCGGTGGCAGCAGGAGACCGCGCAGAAGCGGATGGAGGACCTGCTGACCTCCAGCTACAACGACGGCACCCGGGTCGACGGGGTGCTGTCCCCGTACGACGGCCTCTCGCGGGGAATCATCACGGCGTTGCAGAACGCCGGGTACGGCGGCGCGCGCACCAAGATGCCGGTGGTGACCGGCCAGGACGCCGAGATCGCCTCGGTCAAGCTCATCAACGACGGCGTCCAGAACTCCACGATCTTCAAGGACACCCGGCTGCTGGCCGAACAGGCGGTGCTCGCCGCCGAGGCGTTCCTGCAGGAGAAGCAGCCGCAGGCCAACGACACCACCACCTACAACAACGGGGTCAAGGTCGTCCCGTCGCACCTGCTACCGGTCCAGACCGTCTACAAGGACGACATCAAGCCCGTCCTCGTCGACTCCGGTTACTGGACCGCCGAGGAGGTCGCCGCCGGCCAGGCCAAGGGCTGACCGGCCGCCGGGCTCGGTGGCGCATCCCCACCGAGCCCGGTCGCACCGCAGTCGAGCCCGCAACGATCAGGACGGTGACCATGGACGACCACATCCTCGAGATGCGGCAGATCACGAAGACCTTCCCCGGGGTGACGGCGCTGCGGGACGTCTCGCTCGCGGTGCGACGCGGAGCGATCCACGCGATCTGCGGTGAGAACGGCGCCGGCAAGTCCACCCTGATGAAGGTGCTGTCGGGCGTCTATCCGTCCGGCAGCTACGACGGCGAGATCGTCTTCGACGGCGAGCCGGTGCACTTCCGGGGCATCCGCGACAGCGAGGCGCGCGGCATCGTCATCATCCATCAGGAACTCGCCCTGGTGCCGTACCTGTCGATCGCCGAGAACATCTTCCTCGGTAACGAGCGGCGCGGCGCCGGCGGCCTGATCGACTGGAACCGGACCAACGCCGAGGCGGCGCGGCTGCTGGAGTCGGTGGGGCTGCACGAGAGCCCCGTCACGCCGGTCATCCAGCTCGGCGTGGGCCAGCAACAGCTGGTGGAGATCGCCAAGGCGCTGTCCAAGAAGGTCCGCCTGCTCATCCTCGACGAACCGACCGCCGCGCTCAACGACATCGACTCCACGCATCTGCTGAACCTGATGCGCCGGCTCCGGCAGCAGGGGATCACCTGCATCATGATCTCGCACAAGCTCAACGAGATCACCGCGATCGCCGACTCGACCACCGTCATCCGCGACGGGCGGACCGTCGAGACGCTGGACGTGCGCTCCGCCGCCGTGACGCAGGAGCGGATCATCCGCGGGATGGTGGGCCGTGACCTCGCCAGCTTCTACCCGGAGCGGGTGTCGTCGCCGGGGGCGGAGGTGCTGCGGATCGAGGACTGGACCGTGCGGCACCCGACCCAGGACCGGAGGGTGGTCGACGGGGTCAGCCTGAACGTCCGGGCCGGCGAGGTCGTCGGCATCGCCGGACTCATGGGTGCCGGGCGGACCGAACTCGCCATGAGCGTGTTCGGCCGGTCCTACGGGCGCGACATCGCCGGCCGGCTGTTCGTGCACGGCCGCGAGGTCAGGGCCCGCACGGTGGCGGAGGCGATCGACAACGGCATCGCGTACGCGACGGAGGACCGCAAGCGCTACGGACTCAACCTGATCGACGACGTACGCCGCAACATCTCGGCGGCGGCGCTGGGCAAGCTCGCCCGCCTGGGTTGGGTGAACGGCAACCAGGAGATCAAGGTCGCCGAGGCGGGCCGCCGTGACATGAACATCAAGGCACCGAGCGTCATGGCGCTGGTCGGCAAGCTGTCCGGCGGCAACCAGCAGAAGGTCGTCCTGTCGAAGTGGCTGTTCACCGACCCGGACGTGCTGATCCTGGACGAGCCGACGCGCGGCATCGACGTCGGGGCGAAGTTCGAGATCTACACGATCGTCAACCGCCTGGTGGCGGACGGCAAGGCCGTCATCCTCATCTCCTCGGAACTGCCGGAACTGCTCGGGATGTGCGACCGGATCTACACCCTCGCGGCCGGCAGGATCACCGGCGAGCTACCGGTCGGGGAGGCCACCCAGGAGAAACTCATGGAACTCATGACGAAGGACAGGGAACCCGTCGGATGACCAGCACCAAGCCTCCCGCGGCTCCGCACCGTACGTCGTCCGACGGCGCGGCCGCCGCCCTGCACACCGGGACCAGCAACCCACGAACCCTGATCCTGGGCAACCTTCGGCAGAGCGGGATCTACATCGCCCTCGTCGTGATCGTCGCCCTCTTCGCGATCCTGACCGACGGCGTGTCACTCAGCCCCGGCAACATCACGAACATCGTCCTGCAGTACTCGTACATCCTGGTGCTCGCGATCGGCATGGTCATCGTGATCATCGGGGGACACATCGACCTCTCGGTGGGGTCCGTGGTCGCGCTCACCGGCGCGGTCTCCGCCGTGCTCGTCATCCGGGAGGGCTACCCCTGGTGGATCGGCGTCCTGGCCGCACTGGCCGTCGGCATCGCGGTCGGGGCCTGGCACGGGATCTGGGTGGCCTACGCGGGAATACCCGCCTTCATCGTCACCCTCGCCGGCATGCTCCTGTTCCGCGGGCTCACCCTCCGCGTGCTCGACAACATCTCCCTGTCGCCGTTCCCGGCCGAGTACCAGCGGGTCGCGGCCGGGTTCCTCAACGGGCTGCTCGGCGGCCAGGGCTACGACGCCTTCACCCTCCTCATCGGGGCCGTCGCGGTGGCGGGCTACGCGGTGAGCGGCTTCCGGACCCGGGTGGCCCGCATCCGCTACGAGCAGCCCGTCGAATCGTTCCCGCTGTTCGTCGCGCGGGTGACGCTGGTGGCCGCCGTCGTCATGTACTTCGCCTGGCAACTGGCCCACGCCCGTGGGCTCCCCATCGTGCTGATCGTCCTGGCCGTGCTCGTGCTCGTCTACGGCCTGCTCACCCGGCGTACGGTCTTCGGTCGACAGGTCTACGCGATCGGCGGCAACCTTCCGGCGGCGATGCTCTCCGGGGTGCGGGTTCGTACCGTCAACTTCTGGGTCTTCGTCAACATGGGCTTTCTCTCCGCCGTCGCCGGGGTGATCTACTCGTCGCGATCCAACGGGGCCCAACCCGCCGCCGGCAACATGTTCGAGCTGGACGCGATCGCGGCGGCCTTCATCGGCGGCGCGGCCGTCACCGGCGGGGTCGGCACCGTCGTGGGCGCCATGGTGGGGGGCCTCATCATGGCCGTGATGAGCAATGGCATGCAGCTCATGGGGGTCGACCAGTCGGTGCAGTCGGTGGTGAAGGGACTGGTGCTGCTCGTCGCCGTGGCCTTCGACGTGTACAACAAGCGGCGCGCCGCCCGTTGACGCCGGGAGATGGCATCGAGCCGGCCACCGCGGCGTGGTCAGGGAGTTCGGCGAACAGCCTGGGCGCCACCACCACGTGGCGCGTGAGAGTCGGTCGTCACCGGCCTAGCTGGCGCGGAAGGCGGCCCGGTACGCCTGCGGGCTGGTCCCGACGACCCGCTTGAAGCGGTCCCGGAAGGCCGTCGGTGAGCCGAACCCGACCTGCGCGGCGATGCGTTCCACGGGGTACGTCGTCGTTTCGAGCAGGTGTTGGGCCTGCCGGACGCGGGTCCGCTGCAACCACTGCAGCGGACTGGTGCCCGCCTGCTCTCGGAAGTACCGGTTGAGGCTGCGGGTGCTCATCCCGGCGTGCGCGGCGATGTCCCGCAGGGTCAGGTCCCGGTCGAGGTTGTCCTGCATCCACCGCAGCACCGGTTCGAGGACAGAGCCCTTCGGCGCGGGCGGGGTGTCGTGGACGATGAACTGTGCCTGGCCGCCCTCGCGTTCCAGAGCCATCACCGCCAGCCGGGCGGCGTCGGCGGCCACCGCGGAGCCGAAATCCCGGCGGACCAGGTGCAGGCACAGGTCCAGGCCGGCGGCCGCGCCGGCCGAGGTGAGGAGTTGTCCATTGTCGACGTAGAGCACGTCGGGATCCACCCGCACGGCGGGATGCCGGCGCGCGAGCAGGTCGGCGACGAGCCAGTGGGTGGTGGCGCGCTGCCCGTCGAGCAGCCCGGTCGCGGCGAGGACGAACGCGCCGACGCAGATGGACGCCAAGCGGGTGCCGCCGGCGGCGGTCTGTCGGAGCGCCTCCAGCACCACGTCGGGTACGGGCGCGGCGGGGTCGGCGCGCCCGGGCACGACGACGGTGTCGGCCTGCGCCAGCGCGTCGAGACCCCAGGGTGCGTGTAGGCGGAACAGGCCAGCCTCGATCATCGGGGTGGGCGCGCACACCCGGACCCGGTACGCCTGGCCCCCGCCGGGCAGGCGGGCCCGGCTGAACACCTCGATCGGGGTCGCCAGGTCGAACGGAATGAGCCCGTCCAGCGCGAGCACGGCCACGGTGTGCATGGCACGACAATAGGGAGCCCGCCGGTTCGCGCCAAGCGTGCCGACGAGCCCAATCGATCCCGATCCCGGGCTGGCGAGAATCCGTTGAAAGGTGGCAATCCCGCCGCTGGCCGATGATCCTCGTGGGCTCTAGCGTCGGCCCGTGACCAAGCTCCTGCTCTCCCTGCACGTCCTGGCCGCGATCCTGGCGGTCGGACCGGTGACCGTGGCGGCCAGCATGTTCCCGGCGGCGGTCCGCCGGCTGCGCGCCGACCCGACCGCCCGGCGGGCCGCCGCGCCGGCCCTGCTGCACCGGATCTGTCGCGTCTACGCGATGCTCGGCGTCAGCGTCCCGATCTTCGGCTTCGCCACCGCCAGCAGTCTCGGCGTCCTGGGTGACCCGTGGCTGATCACGTCGATCGTGCTGACCGCCGTGGCCGCGGCGACCCTGGCCTTCGGCGTACTGCCCGGCCAGGCGGCGCTGCTCGCCGACCCGGCTGCCGCCCTGGGCGGGCCGGCCCCGGCCGGGCGACCGGCAGCCCGGCTCGCGATGCTGACCGGCGTGTTCAACCTGGCGTGGGCCACGGTCACCGTGCTGATGGTCTGGCGTCCCGGCTCCACCACGGGAGGGTGACCGTGGACAGCGGGATCCGGCTGCTCCGCGTCGCCGCCCTCGTCGAACTCGCCTCTCTGGTCGTCCTGCTGGCCAACCTCGCCACGGCGCACTGGTCGGCCGTGTCGTCCCTGGCCGGGCCGGTGCACGGATGCGCGTACCTCTTCGTGGTCGGCGTTGCCGCGAGCCGTCGCCCGGTGACAGCCGGAACGATCCTGACCGCGCTCATCCCGGGTGTCGGTGGGTTGCTCCTCGACCGCAGACTCATGTCGGCCCGGGTCGACGAGCCGGTGCGGTAGTGCCTGCCAGCAGAGTGCACCCGCCCGCCCGCCGGCAGGTGTGCCGGCACCGCGAGCGGGTACGCCCTGCCGACCGGACCGGGGGAGGCGTGGATGGCGACCGAGGCGCCGGACTACTTCCAGCCCGAGGGCGGGCTGGTGCTCACGCACCTGCTGATCGTGCGGGACGTGGACCGTTCGCGGGAGTTCTACCAGCGGGTGCTGGGCGCGACGGTGGTGCGGGAACGCCAGCCGGCGATCCTGCGGTTCCACAACAGCTACATCGTGATCAACGACGAGGGCGGCCCGACCGACGACAAGCCCGACGTACGCGCACAGGCGCCGCCGGATCCGAACACGCTCAGCGGCGCGATGAACGTCCGGGTCACCGACGTCCGGAAGGTCTACGAGCTGTGGCGGTCCCGGGGTGGGGAGTTCCTGACCGAGCCGAAGGACCACGGCGTCGAGATCCGCTGTTACCTGCGGGATCCGGACGGCTACCTGATCGAGCTCGGGCAGGGCACCGGCATCCTCGCCGAGATGGGCCGGGCCGGCCCCGCCGCGGCCTGACGAGCCGCCAACCCGGCACGCGCGGCATCGTCGCGCCCACCTCCGGACGAGAGCGGGGGAGCGCCGGAGAGACAGCGCGAACGGGCCGGCTGTGGCAGGGTGCGGGGCACCCACCCCAGACCTGACCGGAGCGTGACCGGATGGCGCACATTCCCCTTGGAGTCGACGAGCAGCAGTTCCCCGGCATCGTCGGGCTGATGCGGTTCCGCCCCGAGACGGCGCGGCCGCTCAACGAACTGGCCGAGGTCCTGCTGCGCGCCGAGCCGCACCCGTTGACTCCGGGGGAGCGCGAGCTGATCGCCGCCTACGTCTCCCGGCTGAACGGGTGCGGCTACTGCGCGTCAGGTCACTCCGCCGTCGCCGCGGCCCGACTCGACGGCGGCATGACGCTGGTCGAGCAGGTCCACGCCGATCCGGAGAACGCGCCGATCCCCGGCAAGCTGCGCGCCCTGCTGCGCATCGCCGCCGCCGTCCGGCAGGACGGCCGCAAGGTGACCACCGACCTGGTAGCGGGGGCGCGCGCCGAGGGCGCGACCGACCTGGAGATCCACGACACGGTGCTGATCGCCGCGGCCTTCTCCATGTTCAACCGGTACGTCGACGGTCTGGGCGCCGTCGCGCCCGCCGACCCGCAGGCGTACGCGGCGGCGGCGCGCCGGATCGTCGACCACGGTTACGCACCCTGACCGGTCCGGGCCGGACGTGCCCGTGAAGGGCGGGCACCACCCAGGCGAGCGCGGACCGGGCGGCCTCCGGGTAGGACGGTGATCGCGGTGCGGCCACGGGCACGTGCCGGGGCATCCTACGAAGGTGCGGTGCGGCGAGCACCGGCGTCGCCGCACTCGCCTATGGTCTGACTCGGGGCGAGACTCCGAGCGGGCGGTATCCGGACCGCCCGGAGGCGCCGCGCGTAGCCAGCCCACGCGGCGGGTCCCGCCTCGGGGAGGCGTTTGATGGCGGCACAGATCGACGCCCCGCCGGGCCCCGGCGGCGGCCGGAGAGCGCACGCGTGGCGGGCCTCGGCGCCGTACCGGCCGCTGATGGTGCTGATGCTGGTCAGCTCGACGGCGTCGTTCGCGGCGCTGGGCGTGCTGGCGCTGTACGCCCGCACCGAGTTGGGCGCCTCCGACACCGAGGTGACGGTCAACTTCGCCCTCGTCGCGGTGGCCAGCATGGCGGCGCTGCTCGCGACCGGCCACCTCTCCGACCGCGCCGGCGTCCGACGGCTGCTCATCCCCGCCGGTCTCGGGTGGCTCGGGATCGGCTACGCGATCCTGGCGAGCGTCCGGTCGTACCCGGCGATGCTCGCCGTCGGGATCGTCTTCTTCTGCGCGGTCGGCGTCCCCAACGCGCAGCTGATGGCCCACGCCCGTGACCTCGTCGACCGGCAGCGGGACAGCGCCACGTCCACCGCCGTGATCGCCCTGCTGCGCATGCTGTTGTCGATCGGTTCGTTCGCCGGATTCGGCCTCGGCGGTCTCGGTCTGGCCTACCTCGGGCCACGGTCGCTGCTGCGGGCCGTGGCCGTCGTCTGCTTCTGCTGCGTGGCGCTGTCGTGGTACCTCCTGCGCGTGGGCGACATCCGCGTCGCCGGGACACCGCCTCCGGGCCTGCCCGAGCACACCGGCGGACCCGCCGCCGCCCGGACGAGAACGGGGAGCGGTCAGCGGCTGCTGCTCGTCCTCGCGGTCGTCATGGTGTTGTTCTCCAGTGGACGCGTGATGCAGTTGGCCCAGCTGCCGATCCTGATGAGCGTCTCCCTGCACGCCCCGCCGCAGCTGACCGGCCTCGCGCTGGCGGTGCCACCGCTGTGCGAGCTGGTGCTGATGCCGGCGATGGCGTTCGCGGCCCAGCGCTGGGGACGCGGCACGGTGTTCCTGGCCGGCGGTGCCGCGAGCGTGCTCTACTACGGCGGCCTGGTCGTCGTGGCCACACCCGGCCAGCTGATGCTGTTGCAGGTCGGGTACGCGATCTTCGGCGCGGCCACCGTGATGGTCGGCATCGACCTGGCGCAGCGGTTGATGCGGGGACGGCCCGGCGCGGCGACGTCGATGTATCTCAGTCACGAGAACGTGGCGACGGTCAACGGCAGCCTCGTGGCGACCCTCTCCGTCGCCGCGCTCGGCCACCAGGTCGGCTTCGCCGTCCCGGGAGCGCTGTGCCTGGTGGCGCTCGCCCTCGCGGCGTGGATGTTCGCCCGGCATCCGGACGCGTTCGACCTGCGTCGCCGGCGCCCGGCGCAGCAGCGGCCCTGACGCCCGCGGCGGCTCCGGTTCAGCGTCGCAGCCGGATCTCGGTGGGTTCGCGGTCGCTGCGGAGCCCCTTCCAGGACGGGTGACGCAGTCGCTGATCGGGGGTCCAGGACCGGAAGGTGACGTCGCCGACCAGGACCGGGTCCACCCAGACGGCGTGCCGGGCGTGCGCACGCGGCACCGGAGAGTCGAACGGTGGGTCCGGGCGGCGTAGCGGGTTCAGCCGCTGCTGCAGGTCGCTTAGCGCGGTCTGGGTGAAGCCGGTGCCGACGTGGCCGATGTAGGTCAGCCTGTCGGTGCTGTCGTACATGCCGAGCAGCAGGGAACCGATGGTGCCGGCGCGCCGGCCGGCGCCGGGCTGGTAGCCGCCCACGATGACCTCGACGGTGTCGTTGAGGGGCACCTTCACCCAGGCCGGAAAGCGGCGGCCAGGTTCGTAGGGTGCGCCGAGTCGCTTGGCCACGACCCCTTCGAGGCCGAGGTCGGCGGCGGCCGTGGCCAGGTCCCGACCGGCGTCGCCGGTCCAGTAGGGCGGGGTGTCGACGCCCTGCCCACTGAGGTCGAGTTCCTGCAGCGCGCTGCGGCGCTCGGTGTACGGCAGGGCGGTGAGGTCCCGCCCGTCGAGGTGCAGGAGGTCGAACAGGTACAGCCGGACCGGGGTCGCGGTGACCAGTCCGGCGGACGGCGCCCGGACGTGCATGCGGCGCTGCAGCGCGGAGAAGCTGGGCCGGCCCTGGTCGTCGAGGGCGACGATCTCGCCGTCCAGCACCGCCCGGCGGCCCGGTAGCAGCCGGGCCAGCTCGCCCAGTTCCGGGTACGCCCGGGTGACGTCGCGGTCGTTGCGGCTGAGCAGCCGCACCTCGCCGGCGACGTAGGCGATCGCGCGCACGCCGTCCCACTTGAACTCGTACCCCCAACCGGACCCGCCGGGCAGGGCGCCGCTGGTGGCGAGCATCGGGCGCACGAGGGTCGGCATCCTGGCAGTCACGCCTCGATCATGACCAACTCCACGTCCCGAGATGCGGCCTTCGGTCAAGCCGGCGCACCGGGTTCCGCCGGGGAACCCGGAAGACCCGGCCGGTGTCCTGATAACGGCAGGAGTCAACGGCGGGCACGACGGGGGGCGCGAGATGCGGTCATGGGGCAGGTTGTTGCTGGGGTCGGCGGTCCTGCTGGCGGCGTGCACGCCCACGGGCCGCCCGACCACACCGGCCGGCGCCTCGGCCACCACGGCCCCGGCGGGCGCGGCGGCGGGGGCCGCGACCGGGTGCGGCTCGCGGATCGAGACCGGGTCGCTGCCTGACTGGGCGGACGCCGGGTTCAGCGGGGACGCCCGCGTCCCGCACGTCTTCGGCGCGAAGGGTGACATCGTCGCGGTGCTGTTCGGTCACCCGCTTCGCCCGGACCGGAAGGACGGGTCCAACAACAAGATCCTCTGGGTCTCCCGTACCGCCGACACCCCGTCCGACCCGACGTCGTCGGCCACCTTGACGATCGCCGCGACGCTCGACGGCACCGACACCCGGGTGACCCGCGAGGTCGCCGGCGGTCCGGGCCCGTCGATCATCGACATGCCGCGGGCGGGCTGCTGGCGCCTCGACCTCCGCTGGTCCGGGCGCACCGACACGCTGGACCTGGTCTACGCCGACAGCTGAGCGATCCTGAACAGCGGGGACACCGGGGGTTGGACCGGCGGCCGGTCCGGGTACGCGGCGCGGGTGGCCGAACTGCTTGAGGACGGGGACATCTACTTCTTCTACCGCCCGCGGGTGGCGGAGGAGCACGTCGACTCGCTCGACGAGGTGCAACGGCTGTTGGTGGTGATGCACCCGTGGCGGGGGCGGCACCTGCGGCTGCTCGTGGTCGGGCGCAAGCGGCTGCCCGGTATCGACGAGCACGACCGGTTCTGGGCGTTCGTCGACGAGGTGGTGGAGCGGCCCGAGCAGTTGCACGAGACGCTGCGGACGCGCACGTACCGGACGAAGACCCGCGACCGGCGGGAGCAGCCACCGGCCCGGCCCGCGGCGGAGGGGGCGTACGTGATCGCCCGGCACGACGACCACACCCACCTCGCGTACGAACTCGAACTGCCCCTGCACCCCGGCCCACCGCAGCACGAACTGAGCATCGAGCCGGAGGCGAGCTACATCGTCACGGTGAAGAACCCGCAGGCGCCCTCCCCGCCCGGGGTCGGCCTGCGGGGCTCCCGGAAGGTCACGCTGCCCGCCACGTTGCAGGAGAAGTTCCACGGCCGCCGCTTCGCCCCGCTCGACCCGCCCGGCTTCCTCGACCACGCCGGGACCGAAGTCGTCCTCATCGGCGCGGCGCACGACGCCTCCGAGGAGTTGCAGATCGACCTGGACGCGGAGGTCGAGCGGGCGGAGCGGAGCACCGTCTTCGGGGACCTGCGGATCGGGCGCCGGGAGCGCCCGGTCGAGCCGCTGTTCGAGGGGAAGTGGGCCTGAGCACCGGCGGCACACCGGCGGAATCAGCCCCGTCACCGTCGGGCGGCGCCGCTTAGGCTGTCGGCATGCTTGCCCGGCGCCCTTCCGATGCCCGGTCCGCGGTCTGCGCTGCGCGTGCGGACGTGTGGGGGCGGTGAGCCGGCCGTCCCTACCCGTGCAGCGGGGTTCCGGTCGGCAGCCGCCTGCCGGGCCCGTGAGCCTGGCGGAACGCTGTGCGCGCATCGCCGGGTCCCGCCCGTTCGAGGCGGTCATCGTCGTCGCCATCATGGCCAACGGGGTGGTGCTCGGTGTCGAGACGTACCGCGATCTCGGGGCGGCGGAGCCGGTGCTGCACTGGCTGGAGCGGTTCTTCCGGCTGGTCTTCGTCGTCGAGATCGCGATCCGGGTGCTGGCGTACGGCCGCCGGCCGCAGGACTTCTTCCGGCACGGCTGGAACGTCTTCGACTTCCTGGTGACCGCGGCGATCTTCATCCCCGGGCTGCACGGCGACTCGGCCGTGCTGCGCTTCCTGCGGGTGGCCCGGGTGCTGCGCCTGGTGCGGTTCTCGCCCGGGCTGCGCACCATCGTGGCGGCGCTGTGGCGAAGCCTCCCGGGCGTCGCGGGCTTCCTCGCCCTGGCGGCGGTCACCCTCTACGTCTACGGCATGGCCGGCTGGTTGATCTTCGGGGAGCGGTTTCCGGAGCAGTACGGGGACATCGGCCGCTCCCTGCTCACCCTGTTCGTGCTGTTGTCGCTGGAGACCCTGCCGGATCTCATCCAGCAGGGCATGACGGTGTCACCGTGGACCCTGCTCTACTACGTCAGCTACGTGATGATCACCGTGAACCTGCTGTTGAACATCCTGATCGCGGTCATCGTCAACTCGATGGAGGAGGCGCGCCGGCTGGAGATGACCGAGCGGCTGTCGCCCGACTACGACGAGGACGGCGACGGCGTGCCCGACGAGGTGGACCGGATCGCGCTCACCCAGCGACTGGACGACCTGCGGGCGGTCATCGTCGAACTGGAGCGGGAACTGCGGATCGACCGCGACGACGGGCCCGGCCGGCCGCGCCCGCACCAGGGCGAGCGCACGAGCTGAGGGCGTCGGCGCGCGCCGCGGCCCGGCTGTGACCTGCGGCACCTCCCACCCGATCGGGAATCAGATCACCGGATCGGGACCTGGAGTCAGATGTGACTCCTGCGCTGTTTCCCGCCCGCCGGCCCGACGACCGGCCGGAGCTGACCCGATGACCGCCGGCGTCGAGGCTCCGGCGGCTCCGCCGACGCCGGGTGACCTGATGAGCCCCCGGCAACGCCTGCGCCTCGTCCTCGTGCTCGGATCGCTGATCGCGGTGGGGCCGCTGACGATCGACATGTACCTGCCCGCGCTCCCCGCGATCGTCGCCGACTTCCAGACCACGTCGGCGGCGGTCCAACTGACCCTCACCGGCACGCTGGCGGGGCTCGCGCTCGGCCAGTTGCTGATCGGCCCGCTCTCCGACGCCGTCGGCCGGCGCGCACCGCTGATCGCCGGCATCGCGTTGCACGTCGTGGCGTCGGTGCTCTGCGTCCTCGCACCGAACATCACGGTGCTGGGCGCGTTGCGGGTGCTGCAGGGCCTCGGCGTCGCCGCGGCCACGGTGGTCGCGATGGCCGTGGTCCGCGACCTGTTCAGCGGCGCGGCCTTCGCCCGGCTGCTCTCCCGGCTGCTGCTGGTGATGGGGGCGGCGCCGATCCTCGCGCCGACCCTCGGTGGCGGGGTGCTGCGCTGGACGGACTGGCGCGGCGTGTTCGTGGCGCTGGCCGCCTTCGGTGCGCTGCTCATCGTGGTCGCCGTGCTCGGCCTGCGCGAGACGCTGCCGGCCGACCGCCGCCAGCGCGGCGGGGTGGTCGCCACGCTGACCGTGTACGGCTCGCTGCTGCGGGACCGGACCTTCGTGGGCCTGGTCCTGGTCGCCGGGCTCGCCATGGCGGCGCTGTTCGCCTACGTGGCCGGGTCGTCGTTCGTCCTGCAGGAGCAGTACGGACTGGACGAGCAGCAGTTCGGGCTGGCCTTCGGCGCGGGCGCGGTCGGGCTGATCGCGGCGACCCAGGTCAACGTACGACTGCTGCGCCGTTACTCACCGCAGCGGATCCTCGTCACCGCCCTGGGCGTCGGGACCGCGGCCGGTCTGGCGCTGCTCGCCTTCGCCGCGACCGGCCTCGGCGGCCTGCCGAGCCTGCTGGTGTCGCTGTGGGTGGTGCTCGCCGCGGCGGGCCTCGCCATGCCGAACGCGCCGGCCCTGGCCCTGTCCCGGCACGGGGAGGCGGCCGGTACGGCATCCGCGCTGCTCGGCGCCGTGCAGTTCGGCGTCGGCGCGCTGGCCGCACCCCTGGTGGGTGTGCTGGGCAACGGCGCGGTCGCGATGGCCCTGGTCGTCGCCGGCGGCATGGTGGCGGCGATGGTGGTGCTGTTCGTGGTCGTACGCCCGGCCCGGCTCGTCGACCTCGAACCGGACGCGCTGGTCGTGCCGGCGCACTGACGGTGCGGACGGTGGCGACGCTCGTGACGCCGCCACCGCCGGCCCCGGTCAGACGCGGGTGATGCGGACGGCGTCGGCGATGACGTAGCCGGTGCCGCTGGTCCACCGGCTCACCCCCACCTTGTCGCCGTCGCCGCCGGCCAGGGTGAACACGCCCAGCGACACCCACTGACCACCGTTGACCCGCTGGTTCACCCGCACGGTCTGGTTGCCGCCGGTGGTGGCCACGACGTACGGGGTCGAGTCGTTGTAGCCCGCGTCGGCCGGATACCAGACCGAGACCTGGTAGCTGCCGGTCTCCGGCAGGTCCGCCTTGTACCAGGCGACATCGCTGGCCGGGGTCGGCGTGGCGAACCGGTAGTCGGGACCGAGCCGTTGACTGGAGTAGGTCGAGGTGCCCCAGTTCGCGCTCGCGGTGAACCGGCCCGTGGTGGTGTTGTCGACCGTGACGCTGAAGCCCGGCGGGGGTTCCGTGGTGCCGGTCGAGACGTCGAGATAGTCGCGGTCGATGTAGATCCGCACGCCGCCCCAGGTCTCGTAGCTGTCACCGGTGTACTGGTGGATGCGCTGACGGTTGGCGTAGTACCCGTCCGGGCAGTAGTCGCCGGCGTCGGTGTCCGCCGCGCCGTTCCACCAGGCGAAGAAGAGGTGGTCGACCCGGGTGTACCGGGTGTCGTGGTAGGCGCCGCAGAGATCCCGGAAGCCCGAGGAGCCGCTGGAGTACATGCCGGAGAGGTAGCCCAGCGCGTGCAGCCGTTCGGTCCAGCCGGAGAGGTACGACAGCACCGCCGCCTTGCACGACTCACTCGACGGGTAGTGCTCGATGTCATTGTAGATCACGCTTCCGGCGGGGATGCCCAGCGCCTGAGCCGCGCTCACCGCGCTGGTCGCCCGGGTCGCCCCCTCGGACCGGGCGGTGGCCGGGTCGTACGACATCTTCGGCGTGCGGGTGCCGCACGGCGCCTGACGGTCGAGCTCGATCGGGATGAGGTGCCAGCCGTTGTTGGTCTGGTTGGTCACCCAGGTCGAAGTGAGGTTGGCCTGGGCGCAGGACCGGCTGGCGCCGCTGATGTAGATGCCGACCGCACGGTAGGGCGACGCGTTGCGCCACGTGTTCATGGTCGACTGCGACGGGGCGGTACACGTGTCGAAGCCCTTGCCGGTGTAGGTGCCCGGCTGTGGACCGGACGCCGCCAACGGCAGCGCCGTGGCGGGCTTCGAGGCGGCGCGCACGGCGTCCAGCGACACCGGCGTGGCGCCCGGTCCGAGCCGGGCGGAGTCCAGGATCCGCCGGACCGTCGACTCGGTCTCCGGGGTGTGGAAGGCCGTGACGAGCACGCCCGCGTCGCGGACCGCGACCTGGATCGATCCGTCGCGGGACACCGGGCGCTCCGCGGTCGCCCGGCCGCTCGTCGTGACGGCGGTGTCCGTGCCGACCCGCTCGGCGGTGACGGCGTCGATCGGCTCGATGATCAGCCCCGCCGTGCGCCCGACCAGCCCGGACGGGCACCAGGGCTCGTCGCCCGGATGGCCGAGGTAGACCGCGGGCCGGTCGAACCGGACGCACGCGTGCGGGTCGGTGGAGAGGTCGACGATCTGCCAGTCCGCCGGCACCGGCACCCGGTAGCCGTGGTAGCTGACGACCCGGTCGTCCGTGGGGGCGGCCCGGGTTGGGGTGGCCGCCACCGCCAGACCGACGATGGCGGCCGCCAGGCCGGCCATGATCCTGCTTGTCCTCATCGACGCCCCTCCGTGGGAAACCTTCGCACACGATGGCTTCTTTGGCAGATTCCTACCATGAGAGGACGCGCAGCGCCAGAGACCGACGTCAATGTGGTGGCCCCCGGCCCGACCGGTGACGGATCGCCGGTCAGCCGGGCAGGTCGATCAGTGCCAGGTCGCGGTCCACCGCGGTCCACGCCTTCCGGGCGCCGGCGACCGGCTCGATCCGGGGAACCGTGTACCAGTTGGTGCCGATGCCGGTGTACAGCGGCACCGCCGACTCCAGCCCCGGCCCCAGCTCGTAGATGTTGTCGCCGAAGTTCGCTGCGGCGTAGACCCGGCCGTGGTGCGCGACGACCTCCCCGTACCCGCTGAGCCTGCCGGACCGCAGCACGCTTCGGGTGGTCAGGTCGTACGCGGTCCACGTGCCGCTCGTGCGCTTGTACAGCGCGTAGAGCACGCCGTTGAACACGTCGACGTGTTGCACGCTGGGCTGGTTGGGCAGCGGCGCGAACCGGTCGACCACCTCCCGGCGGTTGAGGTCGAAGACCGCCACCTGGGAGGTCGGCTCGGTGGGCGGGGTGCCGTTGCCGCCCCAGGTGTCCCCGGCGAGGTAGGCCAGGTCCCCGTCCAGCGCGATGGCGTTCAGCGCCTGGTTCGGCAGGATGTCGAGGCGTACCTCCATCTGCCCGGTCGCCGGGTCCAGCAGCGTGAGCGCGCCCTGCAGGCTGCCGTACCGCGGGGCCGAGGCGATCAGGACGAGGCCCGACGGCTTGTGGTGCACCACGTCCCAGGGTCGCTGCTGGTTGTGGCCGATCCTGCCGAAGCTGCGGACCCGACCGGTGCGGGGGTCCAGTTCGACGACCTCGCCGCTCGGGTACAGGGCGCTGATCATCCGGTCCCGCCAGGCGACGATGTCCTTCGCCTCGCCCGCGACCGGATAGCGACGGCTGACGCCACGGGCCGGCTCGTGCACGGTGATCGCGAAGTGCCCGCCGACGTACACCGAACCATCGGGAGCGGCGCACATCGACTGGAGGAGTTCGGGTCCGGCCGCCCGCGCGTCGTCGGTCAGGTCGTCCTGCTCCACCGCGTCCCGGCCGGGCGCGAGGATCGACACCCGACCACTGCCGTTCGCGGCGAAGACCGTCCCGTCGGCAAGCAGCGCCACGCCGCGTCCCTCGTCACCGGTCGGGCCCTGGGCGATGGCGGCCAACCGGTCGCCCTCGCGGCGGAGGATCGATCCGGTCAGCCGTCCCAGGGCGAGCAGCCCACCGCCGTCGGTGACGGTGAGCGAGTCGACCAGGTACTCCCCGTCGGCGGGCACCTCGACGTAGCCGGTACCGTCGCGGGCGATGTCGTGGACGCCGAAGGCGGATGCGGCGTAGACCCGCCCGCCCGCCGCGGCCAGCGCGCCGAGGCCCGCGTCCAGCGGGGTACCGACGGGCATGATGTCGACCTTCGCCCCGGTGCCCCGGTCGATCCGCACGATGTGCGCCGGGATCGTGCCCGCGTACACGTAGCTCTCGTCGGCGGCCAGCAGCCGGGCGTACTGGGACCCGGGAAACGCGCGCCCGAGGTTGGTCAGGGCCCCGGTCGCCGGTTGCAGGGACCAGACCTCACCCCGGGGGTAGGTGCCGAAGTAGACGACGCCGTCCGGGGCGGTGGTGGCGGCGAACACGATCGTGCCCGACGGGCCGATGCTGCCGAGCCGCCGGGCGGTCCTGCTCGCCGGGTCGTACTCGACGATGTCGCCGAACGAGTACGTGCCGATGTAGACCTTGCCGCCGGAGACGGTGCAGGCCCACGCCCCGTCGCCCCGTTCGAGCGACACCACGTCGGTCACGGCACGGGCCACGATGTCGTACGTGACCACCTTCGGCGGCGTCTGCCCCCGGGTGACGAAGTAGGCCGTGGTGCCGTCCACGGCCATGCCGACGATCGCCGCGCTCAGCGACGCCGGGCCGAACCGCCCGGGCTGGCGCGGGCTCCCGGCCGCGGCCGGCAGCTCGCCGAGCGCGGCGCCGCCGAGCGCGGACAGGGCCGTGAGCCGGATCAGGTTACGCCGGTTGAGATGCGTCATGGCGCATGCTCCTCATCGGTAGGTGAGGTCTCGGGAAGGGCGTCGAACCGCGACCGAGCGAACCTTTCGGTCGGGACCGTAATTGCGGCAAAGTCTAGTACGGTCGCTGCCTTTCGAGACAGGGATGAAGAGGACCCTCTAGTGGGGAATTTACGGACGGCCCGTAACCGGCGCTCAGGCCGGGTGGCCGTGGCGTCGTGCCCGTCGGCTCACGAGCCGTCCACGATCACGACCTGCAACCGGCGCGGGCCGTGCACCCCTTCCACCCGGTCCAGTTCGATGTCGCTGGTGGCGGACGGGCCCGAGATCAGGGTCAGCGGGCGGGTCGGGTCGGCCAGCCGGGCCAGCCCCTCCGGCAGGCCGCCGACGATCTGACCGGTGTGGACGACGCAGATGTGGTGGTCGGGCACCAGTGACAGCAGCCGGCGTCCCTGCTCCGGCCCGGTGTCCAGGATCAGGGTGCCGGTCGCCGCGATCGCGACCGCGCAACCGGTGAGCACGGCGAGCCCGGGGGCGTCCAGGTCGGTCACCGCGAGCGGCCGCGCCGGGTCGTCGCGCCGCACCGTCCCGGGGTAGCGGGCCAGCCAGCCGGTCGGCGCCGCGGCCGGTACGGCCACCGCCGGCACCTCCGCCAACAGCCGCGCCAGCACCGCCGGCAGCTCGCCGGCCGCGCACCGGTGCACCGTGGCCCGGTAGTCCGCCACCCGGTCGACGAACAGGCCCACCGGGTCCGCGTACCCCGTCGTGCGGTCGTACCCCCTGGGCACCTCCACCGGCGCGGCCGGCCGGGCCGCGCGGAGCCGGGCCAGGATCTCCTCACGCGCGTCCATCGCGTTCCCCATCTCGGGCCGCCCACCAGTCACGGAAGGTCTGCCGGGCCGGCAGCGGCGCGTCGCGGCTGTCGGTCCACGCGGAGAGCGGCCAGGGGAGGCGGCGCAGGGCGGCCCGGTCCCCGGCGACCAGCCGCAGCGGCGCCGCGCCCCGTCGGGCGGCGCGCAGCGCGGCGGCGTACCGCTTGCGCTCGCGCATGACCCAGGACATGGTCCGCATCGCGGTCCGTTCGGCGGACGGTCGGCCGCGGCGCGCGTCCACCCCGGCCTGGCGCAGGTGGACCAGCACCTCGGGGATGTTGATCCGGACCGGGCAGGCGTCGTAGCAGGCGCCGCAGAGGGTGGACGCGTACGGCAGGGTGCGGTTCGCCCCACCGCCCGGGCCGGTCAGCTGGGGGGAGAGGATGGCGCCGATCGGCCCCGGGTAGACCGAGCCGTAGGCGTGGCCGCCCACCTTCTCGTAGACCGGGCAGACGTTGAGGCACGCGGAACAGCGGATGCAGCGCAACGCCTGGCGGCCGACGCCGTCGGCGAGGGTGCCGCTGCGGCCGTTGTCGACGAGCACGATGTGGGCCTCGCCCGGGCCGTCCCCGGCGGTGACCCCCGTCCACATCGACGTGTAGGGGTTCATCCGCTCGCCGGTGGAGGAGCGCGGCAGCAGTTGCAGGAAGACCTCGAGGTCGGTGAAGCGCGGCAGGATCTTCTCCACCCCGACCACCGAGATCAGCGTCTCGGGCAGGGTCAGGCACATCCGGCCGTTGCCCTCCGACTCCACCACCACCAGGGTGCCCGTCTCGGCGATCGCGAAGTTGGCGCCGGAGACGGCGACCCGGGCGGAGAGGAACCGCTGCCGCAGGTGCCGGCGGGCCGCTTCGGCCAGCGCCGCCGGCTCGTCGGTCAGCCGGCCCAGCTCCACCCCGGGCATCCGGCGGGCGAAGATGTCGCGGATCTGGGCGCGGTTGTAGTGGATCGCCGGCACCAGGATGTGCGAGGGCGTGTCCCCGGCCAGCTGCACGATCAACTCGGCCAGGTCCGTCTCGACGGCGCTGATGCCGGCCTCGGCGAGCGCCTCGTTCAACCCGATCTCCTGGGTGGCCATCGACTTGACCTTGACCACCTCGTCGGCCCCGGTCCGCCGGACCAGCCCGGTGACCAGCTCGCACGCCTCGGTCGCGTCGCGCGCCCAGTGCACCACGGCGCCGGCCGCGGTCGCGGCGGCCTCGAACTGCTCCAGCAGCTCCGGCAGCCGGCTGAGCGTGTCGTCCTTGATCGCGGCCCCGGCCAGCCGCAGCCGTTCCCAGTCGTCGACCTCGCCGACGACCCGCAGCCGCTTGTCCCGGATCGTCCGGGTGGCCCGGTGCAGGTTCGCCCGCAGCTGCGGGTTCGCCAGCTGCTCGCGGGCGGCGGTGGGGAAGGGGAGCCGAGCGGTGATGTTGCCGGTGCCGGTCACGTGCTGCCTCCCGTACTGGCCAGGATCTCGGCGTAGTGGACCGGTCGGGGCGCACCGGCCCGGCGGGACAGCCCACCGCCGATGTGGGCCAGGCAGGAGTTGTCGGCCGCGGCCAGGAACTCCGCCCCGGTGTCCACCGCGGCGGTGCACTTGTCGGCGAGCATCGCGGCCGACACCTCGCTGTTCTTCACCGCGAACGTGCCGCCGAACCCGCAGCACTGCTCCGCGTCGGCCAGCGGCAGCAGGTCCAGCCCGCGCACCGCGCGCAGCAACCGCTGCGGCCGGTCGCCCAGGCGCAGCATCCGCAGCCCGTGGCAGGTCGGGTGGTAGGCGACCCGGTGCGGGAACTCGGCGCCGACGTCGGTCACCCCGAGCACGTCCAGCAGCAGCTCGGAGAACTCGAAGGTCCGCGGGGCGAGGGCGGCGACCGCCGCCGCCAGCCGCGCGTCCGGTGCCGCCAGCCGGGGGTACGCGTCCCGGACCATCGCCACGCACGAGCCGGACGGGGCGACCACCACCTCGTACCCGGCGAACGTCTCGACGAAGCCGCGCACCATCGGCAGCGCCTCGGCCCGGTAGCCGCTGTTCGCGTGCATCTGCCCGCAACACGTCTGCGCCTGCGGAAAGTCGACGGTGTGCCCGAGGCGTTCCAGCACCCGCACCACCGCCTGCCCGGTGCCCGGGAACATCAGGTCGTTCACGCAGGTGACGAAGAGCGCGACCCGCATCTCACGCTCCTTCGAAGTAGGGCAGGTGGCGCTCGCGGGCGGCGAGCAGGTGGGCGCGCATCGCGGCATCGGCGTCGTCGGGGTCGCCGGCGCCGACCGCGCGGACGATCCGGTGGTGCTCGGCCGTGCTGACTCCGTAGTGGCTGGTCGGGAAGTGCAGCCGGAACAGGTGCAGGTGGGCGCGGAGCCGGACCACCGCCTGGTGCAGCATCCGGTTGCCGGCCAGGTCGGCGAGCAGGTGGTGGAAGCGGGCGTCCTGGGCGGTGAACGCGGCGATCGCCGCGAACCCGGTCGCGTCGGGGGTGGCGCCGGGCAGGTCGGCCTCGCAGCGGAGCCGGGACAGGCCGTCGGCGGCGATCGTGCCGGCGCCGACCGCGGTGGCGGCCCGGCGGGCGGCGGCGGTCTCCAGGACCAGTCGCATCTCGACCAGATCCTCGAACTCGGCGCGGCTGAGCAGCGGGGTGGCGGTGTAGCCGGCCAGCGGGCGTTTGCGGACCAGCCCGTCGGACTCCAGCCGGGCCAGTGCCTCGCGGACCGGGGTCGGTGACACCGCCAGCCGCCGGGCGAGCGCGTCGATGCCGATCCGTTCGCCGGGGGCGACCTCGTGATCCATGATCAGGGCCTGGATCGCGGTGTAGACGTCCTCGGTGAGGATCCGCCGGCCCGGGCGCATGGCCGGATCCTATAGGATCCGCAGTCCACGGCGGAAGGCGTCGCGGCCAGCCGTCCGGCCGCCGCCGGGCGAAGCGGCTCGGTGACCTCCGCGCCCGGCGGACGGCTGCCGGCGTCACCGGTCCCGCGAGCCGGGCAGCCACTGCGCCAGGTAGCGGGTCAGGCCGTCCAGGTTCGTTCCCCCCGACCGGTAGCCGACGTGCCCGTCGGGTCGGATCAGCCAGGCGGCGGTGTCGGCCGGCGTCAGGCCGAGCCGCCGCAGCGCCCGGCCGGTCGGGTCGTGCAGGACACCGACCCCGTCGCCGGCGGTCAGCCGGTGCACGGCGACCACGCCGGCCAGCCGGTCCGTCACCGGGGCGGGCCAGCCGTCACCCGGTCCACAGAGCAGCAGGTGCCAGCCCGGAGCGCGCAGCGCCTCGTGCAGGGTGGTCGTCGCCCCGTCCCGCACGACCGGGGCGTCGGGCAGCCGGTCTCCGGCGCGCGGGCCCCGCCGGGGCGCGCCCGCGCCGTCGCGCGACAGCGGGCTGCGGCGGTACCTGATGGTCAGTTCCGACACGCGGCGGAAGGCGGTGCCGCGGGCCCGCAGCGCCAGGGGGGCGACCACCGGGGCGAGGTGGGTCCGCGCGAAACCGATCACCGGGTTGGTGGAGGTGGCGACCCGGAAGGCCCGGTCGGTGAACCGCACCACCGTCCGGCCCACCGGCGCCCGTTCCGGTTCGTAGGTGTCCAGCAGGCGCGGATCACCCCGACCGGTCAGCGCGTCGGCCAGCTTCCAGCCGAGATTGACCGCGTCCTGGATCCCGGTGTTCATGCCCTGCGCGCCGACCGGGCTGTGGATGTGCGCGGCGTCGCCGGCCAGGAACACCCGTCCGGCGCGATACCGGGTGGCGGCGCGGTGGTGCAGTCGGAAGTTCGTCATCCAGGCCGGGTCGTGCAGCCGCACCGAGCCGCCCGTGTAGCCGTCGGCGAGGGCCTGGACCTCGTCGAGGGCGAGCGGGGCCGCCGGGGGCGTCCGGTCGGTCGGTGGCCGCATCGCGATCAGCCGCCAGCTCGTGGGCGAGCCCAGGGGGAGGATCAGCAGCACCCCCAGGTCCGCGAGGAACGCGTGCCCCGCGCCGGGTTCCACGCCGTCGGCCTCCACGTCGGCCAGGACGAAGGTCCGCGGGTAGCGGCCGCCCTCGAACCCGATCCCGGCGAACCCGCGAACGGCGCTGTGCGCGCCGTCGCAGCCCACCACGTACCGGGCGGAGACCTCCTGCTCGCCGCCGTCGGCGCCCCGCAACCGGCACCGGATCCCGTCCTCCCCGGTGGTGAGACCGATCAGCTCGGTGTGGCGCTCGATCCGGATGCCGGCGGCGGCCAGCCGGTCGCCGAGAATCCGTTCGGTCTCCGCCTGGGACAGGAACAGCAGGTACGGGTACGCGGTGTCGGCGAGGCCGAGGTCGAACAGCGGCACCGGGACGACCCGGCGCGGGGTGTGCAGACACAACCGGACGGTCGGATTGCCCCGGGCGACGAGCTGGCCGGTGACGCCCAGGCCGGCGAGCACCTCCAGGGTGCGGGGCTGGATGGCCAGGGCCCGGGACTCGTGGACGCGGTCGCCCGCCCGGTCGACGATCCTGGGCCGGACGCCGTGGGCGGCGAGCTGCGCCGCGAGCGCCAGGCCGGTGGGGCCCGCGCCGACGACGAGCACGTCGACGTCCCCGGGCGGGTGCGGGCGAGTGGTCACCGCTTCACCGTACGACCGGTGGGCCGTGCCGGATCCGGCCACGGCGATTTGTTGCTCCCGGCCACCGGACTTGTCACGATGCAGATCGATGGGTCATTAGAACGTTTCATAGAGGGTGGGGACTCGGCGTATGAAACTCACAAGACGGCCTCGGCCCGGACTGCCCGCCGTACTGGCGTTGCTGCTCACCCTCACCGCGACCGTGCCCGCGGCCGGCCCGGCCGCCGCCGAGCCGGCGGTCCACGAACTGGCGGCCGCGGACCTGACCACCGAGCGGGCGACGAACCCGATCGGACTGGACGTCGCCCGGCCGCGGCTGGGCTGGACGATCACCGCCGCCGCCCGGGGCGTGCTCCAGCAGGCCTACCAGCTGCGGGTGGCCACCAGCGAGGCCCGCCTCGACGACCCCGACGTCTGGGACAGCGGCCGGGTCACCTCCCGGCGCAGCTCACTGGTCGGCTACGGCGGGCCGCCGCTGCAACCCCGGACCCGCTACCTCTGGCAGGTCCGGGTCTGGGACACCGCGGGCCGCACCTCCGACTGGAGCGCCCCGGCCTCCTGGGAGACCGGCGTCAAGGGCGCCGACGGGTGGCGGGCCGACTGGATCGGCATGCCGTCGCCCACCGAATCCTGGACCGACTACACCATCCAGACCACCGTGCGGCTGGAGGCGGAGGCCGCGGGGGTCTTCTTCCGCGCCCGCGGGCCCGCCAACGCCTACATGTGGCAGTTCTCCATCACCGGCGGCACCGCCAAGCTGCGCCCGCACGTGCGCACCGGCGGCAACTGGGCGGTGCTCAAGGAGGTGCCACTGGGCAGCGTGGTGCCGGCCGACAAGCTCACCACGCCGCACAGCCTGCGCATCACCGCCGCCGGTGACACCATCACCACCTGGGTCGACGGCGTACAGGTCGACGTCACCCGCAGCACCGCGCACCGCGCCGGCTCGGTCGGCCTGCGCACCAACGGGCCCGAGTCCGCCGTCTTCTCGGATCTCTCGGTGACCAGCGGGGACGGCACCCTCTACGCCGCTCCGCTCACCGACGGCGAGAACCCGTTCGCCGGTGGCTCCCCGACCCCCGCCGGGCTGCGCGTCTCCGGCAACACCGAGGCCATGCTCACCGCCCTGGACGCGAACCCGCTGCTGCGCCGCGGCTTCCAGGTCGACGGCGAGGTCGCCCGGGCCCGGGTCTACGCCACCGCGCTCGGCGTCTACGAACTCTCGATCAACGGCCAGCGCGTCGGCGACCACGAGCTGGCCCCCGGCTGGACCGACTACCACAAGCGGGTGCAGTACCAGACCTACGACGTGACCGGCCAGCTCCGCCGGGGCGACAACGCCTTCGGCGCGATGCTCGGCGACGGCTGGTACTCGGGCAGCATCGCCTGGTTCGGCACCGACAACTACGGCTCCCGGCCGCACCTGAGCGCGCAACTGGTCATCGACTACACCGACGGCCGGACCGAGACGGTCCGTACCGACGGCACGTGGCGGGTGACCCCGGGGCCGTTCGCGCAGAGCGACCTGATCCACGGCGAGACCTACGACGCCCGCCGGCTGCCGGCCGGCTGGGACCGGCCCGGTTTCGACGACTCCGGCTGGGCACCGGCCACGGTCGACGACACCGGCGCCACCGGGAAGCTCGTCGCCCAGGTCGACCCCCCGGTGCGGGTCGTGCAGGAACTGCCCGCCAGGACGCTGACCCAACCCACGCCGGGCACGTGGATCTTCGACCTCGGCCAGAACATGGTCGGCAAGGTCCGGCTCACCGTCGACGGGCCCGCCGGCGCCACCGTGCGCATCCGGCACGCCGAGGTGCTCAACCCCGACGGCACCGCCTACACCGCCAACCTGCGCTCGGCGCAGGCCACCGACCACTACCGGCTGGCCGGCGGTGGTCCGGAAACCTACGAGCCGACCTTCACCTTCCACGGCTTCCGCTACGTCGAGCTGACCGGCTTCCCGGGCACCCCCGACCTCGGCACCGTCACCGGCCTCGTCATGCACACCGACGGGGCACTCACCAGCGAGTTCGAGACCTCCAACGCGATGGTGAACAAGCTGCACAGCAACATCACCTGGGGCCAGCGCGGCAACTTCCTCTCCATCCCCACCGACACCCCCGCCCGGGACGAGCGCCTCGGCTGGACCGGCGACATCAACGTCTTCGCCGAGACCGCCACGTTCAACATGGACAGCCTGACCTTCCTCACCAAGTGGCTGCAGGACCTGCGCGACGCGCAGTCGGCCAACGGCGCCTACCCCGACGTGGCTCCCCGCGCCTGCTGCGGCGACGGCGCCACCGGCTGGGCCGACGCCGGCACCACCGTGCCGCACACGCTCTGGCAGCGCTACGGCGACACCCGGGTGATCGAGGAGCACTACCCGTCGATGGTGCGCTACGCCACCTGGCTGGAGAACACCAGCTCGGGCCACCTGCGCACGAACGCCGGCCCGTACCTCGACTGGCTCAACCTCGACGACCCCACCCCCGCCGGTGTCATCGGCACCGCCTACTACGCCCACAGCATCCGCCTGCTCGGCGAGATGGCCGCCGCCATCGGGCGGACCGCCGACGCCCGGCGCTACGCCGCGCTCGCCACCGACATCGCCGAGGCTTTCGTCGCGGAGTACGTCGCCGCCGACGGGACCGTGCGGGGCGACAGCCAGACCGGCTACGTCCTGGCCATCGGCATGGACCTGCTCCCGGACGGGCTGCGCGCCAGGGCCGCCGACCGGCTGGTCGCCAACGTCGAGCGCCACGACTGGCACCTGGCCACCGGCTTCCTCGGCACTCCCGACCTGCTGCCGGCGCTCAGCGACACCGGGCACCTGGACGTGGCCTACCGGCTGCTGCTCAACGACACCTACCCGTCGTGGGGCTACGAGATCGCCAAGGGCGCCACCACGATCTGGGAGCGCTGGAACTCGATCATGCCGGACGGCAGCTTCGGCGACGTGTCGATGAACTCCTTCAACCACTACGCCTACGGTGCGGTGGGCGACTGGATGTACCGCACGGTCGCCGGCATCCAGCCCGACCCGGCGCATCCCGGCTACGTCCACGTCACGTTCGCCCCCCGACCCGGCGGCGACCTCACCGCGGCCCGCGCGTCGTACCGCTCCGGGCACGGCGCCATCAGCACCGACTGGACGCTCGACGCCCGCGGCGACATGCGGTTGACCGTGACCGTTCCGGCCAACACCACGGCGACCGTCCGGATCCCGGCGCCGAGCCGCCACGCCGTCACCGAAGGCGGCGGGGCGGCGGAGCAGGCCGCCGGGGTGCGGTTCGTGCGGATGGACGGCGACACCGCGGTCTTCGACATCGGCTCCGGGTCGTACGCCTTCGCCGTCGACCGGGTGCTCGGCGACCTCGGTGACGCCGCCGACGCGGTACGGGCCGCGGTCACGCTGACCGACGAGGTCGCGGGCGAGCTGAACCGGGGCGTGGTCGAGGCGCTGCGGGCGCGGTTGGCGAAGCTCACCGACGAGACGGCGACCGCCCGGACGTCGTACCCGGCGGGGGAGAGGCCCGCCACGGCGGCGGACGTGCACCGGGCCCTGGCCACCGGATCCGACCTCGGTCGGTGGCTGCGGACGCAGGTCACGGTCGACCGCATCCCGAAGGCGACCGCCGACCGGTTCGCCGCGCTGCTCAACCGGGTCGACGAGCGGCTCTCCGCCGCGTCCTCGGCGCTGATCGGCGCCGTGGGGAAGCTCGACCTCCCGGTCGGCGAGCGGCTGCCCGGCGACGTCGTACGGGCGACGGTGCTCATCTCGAACGGCGGCACCACGCCGCTGACCGGGGTGAGCTCCACGCTGAGCGCCGGTGACGGCTGGACCGTCACGCCGGTGGACGGACGCGCCACCAGCATCCCGCCGGGCGAGACGGTCAGCCACCGGTACGACCTGACCATCCCGGCCGGGCAGGCACCCGCGACGGTGCCGGTCACCGGCTCGACCAGCTACCGCCACCAGGCCGGCACCGCGACCCTGCCGGTCGCCGGCACGCTGACCACGGTGCCCGCGGTCGCGATCGTGTCGACCGCCGCCACACCGACCACGGTCACCCCGGGCACCCCGACGACCGTCCGTACCGTGCTGCGCAACCGGGCGACGGTGCCGGTGACGGGTCAGCTCACCACCACCGCTCCGGACGGGTGGACCGCCGAGCCGGCCGCGAGCACCTACCAGTTGCCCCCGGGCGCCGAGACCACGGTGTCGACAGTGGTCACCGCGCCGCTGGCGGTCGGCGAAGGCCCGGCCGACGTCACCGTCGCCACCGGCGCCACGGCCGCGGAACGCCGCACCCTCGCCGTGCCCGTCCGGTTCACCAATCCACCCGCCGTGGTGCTCGACCACGTGGACCTCGGCGACCCGGCCTCCGAGCAGGCCCACCGTCTCGCCGCGTCGACCCACTCGGGCAGCAACACCGAGGCCGGCCTGACCCGCCGCTACACCAACGTCAGCCATCCCGGCGGCTGGTTCGAGTTCGACCTCGCCGTCACGCCGGGCAGGCCGTTCGTGCTACGGGCGGTCGAGACGTACGACCGGGCGCAGCTGAAGGACTACCAGGTCCTCGTCGACGGTGCGGTGGTGCACACCCGCGCCCACCAGCGCACCGCCGGCGGCGTCGGCACCGTCAGCTACCAGTTCGTGGTGGACCGGCCGGAGGCGACGCGGGACGGGGTCGTCCGGGTCCGGTTCCAGGACGTCGGCGAGGGATACGACCCGTCGATCGCCGACGTCTGGTCGATGCCGTGACGCGGGCGCCGGGGGAGTGAACGGCGGTCGGCCCGCCCCGGGGTGGGCCGACCGCCGTCACCTGCGGGGTGTGGCGCGGGCGGGCCGCCGGCGGCTGCTCGACTCGCGGACCACCAGCTCCGGCTGGAACACCACGTGCCGGTGCCGGTGCCGGCCCCGGTCGTTGACCTCCTCCAGCAGCAGCTGGGTCGCGGTGCGGCCGAGCTGCTCGCGGGGCTGGCGCACCGACGACAGCGGCACGGCGGCCGCCGCGGCGAACTCGATGTCGTCGTAACCGACGATGGCGATGTCGCGGGGAACGCGCACGCCGCGCAGGGTCATCTCCTGCAGGACGCCGAGGGCGAGCAGGTCGTTGGCGCAGAACACCGCGGTGGGCCGGTGTCGCGCGGGCAGGTCGGCGATCTCGCCGGCGGCGCGCCGACCGGCGGCCACGGAGAGCGTCGCCGTCTCGACCACCCGCAGGTCGCCGGCCGTGCCGACGGCGTCGACGAGACCGGCGAGCCGGTCGGCGACCTGCCGGATGGAGACGGGTCCGCCGACGTACGCGATCCGGGTGTGGCCCTGCTCGAGCAGGTGCGCGCCGGCGAGCCGGCCGCCGAGCACGTCGTCGACCGCCACCGAGCAGCGGTTGTGGTGGCCGGTGCCCCGGTCGACCAGGACGACCGGGGTGCCGCGGGCGATGAGCTGCTCCAGGCGGGAGTCGGGGCCGTCGTGCACCGGCGTGATGAGCACACCCTGGACCCGCTGTTCCTCCAGGATGTCCAGGTGGCGGCGTTCCCGGGTGGCGTCCTCGCCGCTGTTGCAGACGACGACCACCCCGCCGGCCTGCTCGGCCTCCATCTCCGCGCCGCGGACGACGTCGGCGAAGAACGGGTTGGCCACGTCGAGGACGACGATCGCGATGGTGCGGCTGCGGCCGGCGCGCAACTGCCGGGCCGAGTCGTTGCGGACGTAGCCGAGCTGGTCGATGGCGTCGAGCACGCGCTGGCGGGTCGTCGGCGCGACCGCGTCCGGTCGGTTCAGCACGTTGCTCACCGTGCCGATCGACACGCCCGCGTACCGGGCGACCTCCTTGATGCTCGTGGTCGGCATGCTCACCAGTCTCTCGGTCGGGCACCAGGGTCGCGTGGACGGGGCGGGTGTGAACCGTTCCACTGCGGACGTTGCCGGTGGGTGCACGTAACGACCAGGTAACTCCCGGGAAACCCTTGACGTATCGATGCGGTCGTCCCTAGTGTCGTGGCCACGAAGATATGAAACGTTTCATTGCTTCGTCAAGTCGTCATCCCTCGATGTCGCGAAGGGGGCCGCGGTGGGACCGGTGCTGTCACTGCACGGCGTGCGCAAGTCCTTCGGCGCGGTCGCCGCGTTGCGCGACGTCCGGCTCGACCTGCACGCCGGCGAGGCGCACGCGCTGGTGGGGGAGAACGGCGCCGGCAAGTCCACCCTGGTGAAGATCCTGGCCGGCGTCCACCGGCCCGACGCCGGCACGGTGACGCTCGACGGACGCGAGGTCGTCTTCGGCGGCCCCGCCGACGCCCGGGCCGCCGGCATCGCCGTGATCTACCAGGAGCCGACCCTCTTCCCCGACCTGTCGGTGGCCGAGAACATCTTCATCGGCCGGCAGCCCCTGCGCGGCCTGCGTCGCATCGACCGCGCGGCGATGCGCTCCCGGACGGGGGAACTCTTCGCCCGCCTCGGGGTGCACCTCGATCCGGACCGGCCGGCCCGCGGGCTCTCCATCGCCGACCAACAGCTGGTGGAGATCGCCAAGGCGCTCTCCTTCGACGCCCGGGTGCTGGTGATGGACGAGCCGACCGCCGCACTCTCCGGAGTGGAGGTGGAACGACTCTTCGCGGTCGCCCGGTCGCTGCGGGACAACGGCGCGGCGGTGCTGTTCATCTCCCACCGGTTCGACGAGGTCTACGCCCTCTGCCAGCGCATCACCGTCATGCGCGACGGCCAGTGGGTCTCCACCGACCCGGCGGCCGAGCTGACCGTCGACCAGTTGGTCCGGCGGATGGTCGGCCGGGACGTCTCCTCGCTCTACCCCAAGACGCCCGCCGAGATCGGCGAGGTGCGGCTGGAGGTGCGCGACCTGACCCGGCACGGCCACTTCGACGGTGTGAGCCTCACCGTCCGCAGCGGCGAGATCGTCGCCCTCGCCGGTCTCGTCGGCGCCGGCCGCAGCGAGGTCGTCCGGGCCATCTTCGGCATCGACCGCTACGACCGGGGCGAGGTCCTCGTGGGCGGACGCCGGCTACCGGCCGGCAACACCCCGGCGGCGATCGCCGCCGGCCTCGCGCTGGTGCCCGAGGACCGCCGCCAGCAGGGCCTCGTGATGGACCTGTCGGTGGCGCAGAACACCACACTGCCGCGGCGCTGGTCGCTGAGCCGGCTCGGCCTGTTGTTCGGCCCGGCCGAACGCCGGTCGGCGCGGACCTGGACCGGGCGGCTGCAGGTGAAGGCGGCCCGGCTGACCGACCCGGTCGCCACCCTCTCCGGCGGCAACCAGCAGAAGGTCGTGCTGGCCAAGTGGCTGTCGACCGCGCCCCGGGTGCTCATCGTCGACGAACCCACCCGCGGCATCGACATCGCCACCAAGGCCGAGGTGCACCGGCTGCTGTCCGGGCTGGCCGCCGAGGGCGTGGCCGTCCTGATGGTCTCCAGCGAGCTGCCCGAGGTGCTCGCCATGGCGGACCGGGTGCTGGTCATGCACGAGGGCCGGCTGGTCAGCGAGATCGACCGCGACCGGGCCGACGAGGAGTCGGTGATGTTCGCGGCAACCGGACAACGGGAGGGATCGTGAGCGCGAGCGGCGCAGCACGGCCGGGCACCGCCGGCGCGAACCGGGGCGGGCGCCCGTGACCACCACCGACGTACGCCGGGCCGAGCCGACGGCCGCGGCCGGGGCCGGCGCGCGGGCCGCGCACCGCCTCTTCGTCGTCCGAGAACTCGGCATCGCGCTCGCCCTCGCGCTGCTGGTCGCCGGCACGGCGCTGACGAACCCGAGGTTCCTGTCCGCGCAGAGCGTCAAGGACCTGCTGCTGGGCTCCACCATCCTGGCGATCCTCGCCGTCGGCCAGGCCATCGTCATCATCACCCGCAACGTCGACCTGTCGGTCGGTTCCATCCTCGGCCTGTCGGCGTTCGCGACCGGCACCCTGTTCCTCGCCGCCCCCGGCCTGCCCATCCCGGTCGCCGTCGCGGTCGGTGCCGCGCTCGGCGCGGTCTGCGGCGCCGTCAACGGCGCCCTGATCGCCGCCGCCCGGGTGCCCGCGCTCGTGGTCACCCTCGGCACGCTCTACGTCTTCCGCGGCATCGACTACACCTGGGCCACCGGCCGGCAGATCAACGCCGCCGACATGCCCGCCGGATTCCTCCGGATGGGCACCGCCACGGTGCTCGGCGTCCCGGTGCTCACCCTGTTCGCCGTCGCGGTGCTGCTCGTCGCCGGGTTCGTGCTGCGCTCGTACCGCGCCGGCCGTGAGCTCTACGCGATCGGCTCGGATCCCGACGCCGCCCGCCTCGCCGGCATCCCCGTCGGCCGGCGGGTCTTCGTCGCCTTCGTGGTCAGCGGCGCGCTCGCCGGGCTCGCCGGCGTGCTCTACGCCGCCCGCTTCGGCACCCTCGACGCCAACGCCGGCCTCGGCTCCGAACTCAACGTCGTGGCGGCGGTCGTGGTCGGCGGCGTGGCCATCTTCGGCGGCAGCGGCTCCGTCTACGGCGCCGCGCTCGGCGCCGTGCTGCTCACCACCATCGGCAGCGCGCTGCCGGTGCTCGGCATCAACCCGTTCTGGCAGCGCGCCGCCGTCGGCGCGCTGATCCTCGCCGCCATCGGGCTGGACCGCGCGCTCGCCGTGCGGATGGCCCGCCGACTGCAGGGAGGCAAGGCCCGTGGCGCCTGAGCAACCCGTGCCCACCCGGCCGGCCTGGCGGTCGGTGCTGGGATCCTGGGACGCCGTCGTCATCGTCGCCCTCGTCGCCGTGATCATCGTGGGCAGCCTGACCATCGACGGCGTCAGCAACCCCCGGTTCTACCGGTTCCTGGTGCTGGAAGCCATCCCGATCGCCCTGATCGCGCTGCCGCTGACCCTCGTCGTGATCACCGGCGAGATCGACCTGTCGGTCGCGAGCACCGTCGGCCTGACCTGCGCCGTGCTCGGACAACTCTGGCACCTCGGGGTCAGCTCGCTGCCCGTGCTCATCGTCGCCAGCCTCGCGCTGGGTGCCCTCCTCGGCGCGGTCAACGGCCTGTTCGTCACCGTGTTCGGGCTCCCCTCGCTCGCGGTCACCATCGGCACCCTGGCCCTCTACCGCGGCCTGGCCTACGTGGTGCTCGGCGACCGCGCGGTGGCCGACTACCCGACCGACTGGACCCGCCAGGCGATCAGCCCGATCCCGGGCACCACCATCCCGTGGTTCGTCCTCGTCGTCGCCGCCCTCGCGGTGGGTTTCGGCGTGGTCCTGCACGCCACCCCGATCGGCCGGGGCCTCTACGCGATGGGCAACAACGCCGAGGCGGCCACGTTCTCCGGCATCTCGGTGGCCCGCACCAAGTTCTGGCTCTTCGTCGCCACCGGCGCCGTCTCCGCGCTGGCCGGCGTGTTCTGGACCTTCCGGTTCGCCAGCGCCCGGGCGGACAACGCCACCGGCCTGGAACTCTCCGTGGTCGCGGCGGTCCTGCTCGGCGGGGTGTCCATCTTCGGCGGGCGCGGGGGTCTCGTCGGAGTGCTCGCCGCCGTCGCCCTGCTCGGAACCCTGCGCAACGCGCTGCAACTGGCCGACGTGCCGGCCAACGCGCTGACCATCGTGACCGGATCCCTGCTCATCCTCTCCGTCGTCGGGCCGAACGTCGTACGCCGGGCCCGTGACCGGCTGAGCCGGCGACGACCAATCCCCGCCTGAGAAAGGACACCCCCATGAGCACCAGACGCATACGGACGATCGCGTCGGCGGCGTTGCTGGCGCTGCTGTTCACCACCACCGCCTGCGCCGACGACTCCGGCTCCGGCAGCGGCGACTCCGGCTCCGGCGACGGCACCATCAAGTCCGGGCTGAAGATCGCCTTCCTGCCCAAGCAGGTGAACAACCCGTACTTCGACACCTCCGACAACAAGGGCGGCAAGGTGGCGGTGGAGGAGTTCAAGGGCTCCTACAGCCAGACCGGCCCGTCGGAGGCCAGCCCCTCGGCGCAGGTGAGCTACATCAACACCCTCTCCCAGCAGCAGACCGACGTCATCGTGGTTTCCGCCAACGACAAGGACGCGATCTGCGGCGCGCTCGAGGAGGCCCAGCAGAACGGGGCGAAGGTCGTCACCTACGACTCGGACACCAACCCGTCCTGCCGGGACTTGTTCATCAACCAGGCCACCGCCGAGGGCATCGCCAAGTCGCAGATCAAGCTGATCTCCGAGGCGGTCGGCCCGGAGGGCGGCGAGATCGCCATCCTCTCCGCCACCGCGAACGCGACGAACCAGAACGCCTGGATCGAGATGATGAAGACCGAGCTGGCCAGGCCGGAGTACGCCAAGCTCAAGCTCGTCGACACCGTCTACGGCGACGACGACGACCAGAAGTCGTTCCAGGAGGCACAGGGCCTGCTCGCCAAGCACCCCAACCTCAAGGGCATCATCTCGCCGACCACCGTCGGCATCGCCGCGGCCGCCCGCTACCTGTCCGGCTCGACGTACAAGGGCAAGGTGCAGCTGACCGGCCTCGGCACCCCGAACCAGATGCGCGCGTACGTCAAGGACGGCACGGTGCAGTCGTTCGCCCTCTGGAACCCCGCCGACCTGGGCTACCTGGCCGCGTACGCCGGCGGCGCGCTGGCCTCGGGCCTGATCACCGGCAAGGAGGGGGAGACGTTCACCGCCGGCAAGCTCGGCGAGTTCACCGTCGGCGCGGAGGGCGTCGTCGTCCTCGGCGACCCGTTCACCTTCACCGCCGAGAACATCGACCAGCTCAACTTCTGACCAACCGCGGGAGGCTTGGCGTGCGCCGGATCTGTTTCACCCTCCAGGTCCGTCCGGAGCGACTGGAGGAGTACCGGCGCCGCCACGCCGCGGTGTGGCCCGAGATGCTGACCGCGCTGCGGGCGGCGGGCTGGCACGACTACGCCCTCTTCCTCCGCGAGGACGGCCTGCTGGTCGGCTACCTGCACACCGACGACTTCGCCGCCGCGCTGGCCGCGATGGACGCCACCGACGTCAACCGCCGCTGGCAGGCGGAGATGGCCCCGTTCTTCGCGGACCTGCCCGACGGGCGCCCCGATCGCGGCATGCACGTGCTGGCCGAGATCTTCGATCTGAACGAACAACTGGGGAGACACGGATGACTGACCTGGCCCCGGCGACCCGGGCACGGGTGGCGGCGGCGCTGCGCGACCAGCGGATCGAGACGGCGTCCTGGGCGTACGGCAACTCGGGCACCCGGTTCAAGGTGTTCCCGCAGGAGGGCGTGCCCCGCGACCCGTACGAGAAGGTCGCGGACGCGGCCACCGTGCACCGGTTCACCGGCGTGGCACCCACCGTCGCGCTGCACATCCCGTGGGACCTGGTCGACGACTACGCCGCGCTGGCCCGGTACGCCGCCGAGCAGGGCATCGCGCTGGGCACCATCAACGCCAACGTGTTCCAGGACAACGACTACAAGCTCGGCAGCGTCACCAACCCGGACCCGGGGATCCGCCGCAAGGCGATCGGCCACCTGACCGAGTGCATCGGGGTGATGGACCGCACCGGGTCCCGGGACCTGAAGCTGTGGTTCTCCGACGGCACCAACTACCCCGGCCAGGACGACGTGCGCGCCCGGCAGGACCGGCTGGCCGCGGCCCTGCGGGAGACCTACGACCGGCTCGGCCCCCAGCAGCGGATGCTGCTGGAGTACAAGCTGTTCGAGCCGGCGTTCTACCTGACCGACGTCCCCGACTGGGGCACCGCCTACGCCCACTGCCTCGAACTCGGCGAACGGGCCCAGGTGGTGATCGACACCGGCCACCACGCCCCCGGCACGAACATCGAGTTCATCGTGGCGTTCCTGCTGCGCGCCGGGAAGCTCGGCGGCTTCGACTTCAACTCCCGGTTCTACGCCGACGACGACCTGATGGTGGGCGCCGCCGATCCGTTCCAGCTGTTCCGCATCCTGCACGAGATCGTGCTCGCCGACGCCCTGCGGCCCGGCGCGGGCATCGCGTTCATGCTCGACCAGTGCCACAACATCGAGCCGAAGATCCCCGCGGTCATCCGCTCGGTGATGAACGTGCAGGAGGCGACCGCCAAGGCGCTGCTGGTCGACCACGAGGCGCTGCGCGCGGCGCAGGCCGGCGGCGACGTGCTGACCGCCAACGCGGTCCTGATGGACGCCTACCACACCGACGTCCGACCGCTGTTGCGGCACCTGCGCGAGGACATGGGCCTGGATCCCGACCCGATCGCGGCCTACCACCGCTCGGGCTACTTCGAGAAGGTCAGGACCGAGCGGGTCGGCGGGCGGGCCGCCGGTTGGGGAGCGTGACGGGATGTCCACGGCAGACGACCTGGTGGCCCGGTCCCGACGGCTCGGGGCGGACCCCCGCAACACCAACTACGCCGGCGGCAACACCTCCGCCAAGGGCCGCGGCGCCGACCCGGTCACCGGCGGCGACGTGGAGCTGCTGTGGGTGAAGGGCTCCGGCGGAGACCTCGGCACCCTCACCCCCGCCGGCCTGGCCGTCCTGCGGCTGGACCGGCTGCGGGCGCTGGTCGACGTCTACCCCGGCGTGGACCGCGAGGACGAGATGGTCGCCGCCTTCGACTACTGCCTGCACGGGCGTGGGGGAGCGGCACCGTCGATCGACACCGCCATGCACGGCCTGGTCGATGCCGCCCACGTGGACCACCTGCACCCCGACGCGGGCATCGCGCTGGCCACCGCCGCCGACGGTGAGGCGCTGACCAAGGAGTGCTTCGGCGACCGGGTGGTGTGGGTGCCGTGGCGACGCCCCGGCTTCCAGCTCGGTCTGGACATCGCCGCGGTGCACCGGGCCAACCCGCGCGCCGTCGGGGTGATCCTGGGCGGGCACGGCATCACCGCCTGGGGGAGCACCAGCGAGGAGTGCGAGCGCAACTCGCTGGAGATCATCCGTACCGCCCAGGCGTTCCTGGACCGGCGTGGCCGGCCGGAACCGTTCGGCCCGGCGCTGCCCGCGAACGCGGCGCTGCCCGCCGCCGAACGGCACGCCCGCGCCGCGGCCCTCGCCCCGGTCATCCGTGGCCTGGCCGGCACCGACCAGCGCGTCGTCGGCCACTACGTCGACAGCGACGTCGTGCTCGACTTCCTGGCCGGGGCGAACCATCCCCGGCTGGCCGCGCTCGGCACCTCCTGCCCGGACCACTTCCTGCGCACGAAGGTCCGCCCGCTGCTGCTGGACCTGCCGCCCACCGCGTCGCTGGGCGACGTGGTGGCCCGGTTGCGGGAACTGCACGCCGCCTACCGGGAGGACTACCGCGCCTACTACGAGCGGCACGCCGGCCCGGACACACCCCCGATGCGCGGCGCGGATCCGGCCATCGTGCTGGTGCCCGGCGTGGGCATGTTCTCCTTCGGCCGGGACAGGCAGACCGCCCGGGTCGCCGGTGAGTACTACCTCAACGCCATCAACGCGATGCGCGGCGCGGAGGCGGTGTCCCGGTACGCGCCGATCGACGAGGCGGAGAAGTTCCGCATCGAGTACTGGGCGCTGGAGGAGGCGAAGCTGCGCCGGATACCGCCGCCGAAGCCGCTCGCCACCCGGGTGGCGTTGGTGACCGGCGCAGGCTCGGGGATCGGCCGGGCCGTCGCTCGCCGGCTCGCCGAGGAGGGCGCGTGCGTGGTGCTCGCCGACCGGGACGCCGACGCGGCGACCCGGGTGGCCGGCGAGATCGGCTCGGCCGACCGTGCGCTGGCCGTGCCGGTCGACGTCACCGACGAGACCGCGGTACGGGCGGCCGTCGCCGCGGCGGCGCTGCGCTTCGGCGGCGTGGACCTGGTCGTCAACAACGCCGGGCTGTCCGTTTCCAAGCCGCTGCTGGAGACCACCAGCGCCGACTGGGACCGGCAGCACGACGTCATGGCCCGTGGCTCCTTCCTCGTCTCCCGCGAGGCGGCCCGGGTGATGATCGAGCAGGGCGGCGGTGGCGACATCGTCTACATCGCCAGCAAGAACGCCGTCTTCGCCGGCCCGAACAACGTCGCGTACGGAGCCGCCAAGGCCGACCAGGCGCACCAGGTGCGGTTGCTCGCCGCCGAACTCGGGGAGCACGGCATCCGCGTCAACGGCATCAACCCCGACGGGGTGGTCCGCGGGTCCGGGATCTTCGCCGGCGGGTGGGGCGCCCAGCGGGCCGCCGTCTACGGCGTGCCCGAGTCCGAACTCGGCGCGTTCTACGCCCAACGCACCCTGCTGAAGAAGGAGGTCCTGCCCGAACACGTCGCGGCCGCCGTCATCGCGCTGACCGCCGGCGAGTTGCCGCTCACCACCGGCCTGCACATTCCCGTCGACGCCGGCGTCGCGGCGGCGTTCCTGCGGTAGGCCACCGACCGTGCCGTCCAAGAGGAAGGAATGGTCCCCGTGACCACGCCGACCATGGAGCACCGACCACTCGACGACGACGACCTGACCCTGCTCCGCCTGCTCGCCGAGGGACTGCCGATGGACGCGGTGGCCCGCCGGCTCGACACCTCCGAACGCACCGTACGCCGCCGGGCCCGGGCGATCTGCGACCGGCTCGGCGTACCGGCACCGATCGCCGCGGTGGTGTGGGCCGCCCGCCGCGGGCTGCTGTAGCACCTGCTGGCCGTTTCCGGGGAGGAGCACGTGACCGTCACACCCGTCACCGTCGCCGCGGTGGACCTCGGCGCCGCCAGCGGCCGGGTCATGGCCGGCCGGCTCGGACCGGAGACGCTCGACCTCGCCGAGGTCGAACGGTTCGACAACGTCCCGGTCCGCGCCGGCGGCGTCCTGCACTGGGACATCCTGCGGATCTACCAGGGTGTCCTGGACGGGCTGCGCGCCGCCGGCCGGCACGCCGGTCCCGTCGCCTCGGTCGGGGTGGACTCCTGGGCGGTCGACTACGGGCTGCTCGACGCCGACGGCAGGCTGCTCGGCAATCCCGTGCACTACCGCGACGGGCGCACCGACGGCATCGCCGACCGGGTGACCGCGACGGTCCCGGCCGCGGAGCTCTACCGGCGCACCGGCGTGCAGTTCCTGCCCTTCAACACCATCTACCAGCTCGCCGCCGCGGCGGGCACCGCCCAGCTCGCCGCGGCGTCCACCCTGCTGCAGATCCCCGACCTCGTCACCTACTGGCTGACCGGCGCCGCCGGCGCCGAACTCACCAACGCCTCGACCACGCAGCTGCTCGACGCCCGCACCGGGACCTGGGCCACCGACCTCATGCGCAGGCTGGGCATCCGGCCCGAGCTGTTCCCCGCCCTGCGCCGCCCGGGCGACCCGATCGGCGAGCTGCTGCCCGACGTCGCCCGGGCCACCGCGCTGACCGGACCGGTGCGGGTGACCGCGGTCGGCTCACACGACACCGCCTCCGCGGTCGTCGGCGTACCGGCGCGGGGGGAGCGGTTCGCGTACGTCTCCTGCGGCACCTGGTCGCTGGTCGGTGTCGAGCTGCCGGCTCCGGTGCTCACCGAGGAGAGCCGGGCGGCGAACTTCAGCAACGAGGTCGGCGTCGACGGCACGGTCCGCTACCTGCGGAACGTGATGGGACTGTGGCTGCTGCAGGAGTCGATCCGCGGTTGGCGGGCGGCCGGTCTCCCCACCGACCTGGCGACGCTGCTGCGCGAGGCCGCCCGGGTGCCCCCGTTCACCGCCGTGATCGACCCCGACGACCCGGCCTTCCTGCCCCCCGGCGACATGCCCGGCCGCATCGCCGACGCCTGCCGCACCCTCGGACAGCCGGTGCCGACGACCCGCGCCGAGACGGTGCGGTGCATCATGGACAGCCTCGCGTTGGCCTACCGCGCCGCCGTCGCGGACGCGCAACGGCTCTCCGGCCGCGCGGTCGACGTCATCCACGTCGTCGGCGGGGGCGCGCGAAACGAGCTGCTGTGCCAGCTCACCGCCGACGCCTGCGGCCTGCCGGTGGAGGCCGGCCCGGTGGAGGCCGGCGCGCTGGGCAACGTGCTCGTGCAGGGGCGCGCGCTCGGCGCCGTCGGTCCCGACCTGGCCGCGATGCGGTCCCTGCTGCGGGCCACCCAGCGGATCCGCCGCTACGAGCCGCGCGGCGACGCCGGGGCCTGGGCGGCTGCCGCGAAGAGGCTCGCGGCCGCACGCGGCTAGGCGGATCAGGACTACGAACCGGTCCGGCGTCCGCGCGGCCTGTCAGGCCTGGCGCTGTCGGCCGATGTCTCGCGGTCCACCACCTCGTGTGCGAGCCGGTCCACGCCGCGCGCCCGTTCCGCCCGCAACGCCTCTTCCTGGGTCGGGGTGCGCCTGCGAACGGCGGCGACCGCCGCCGTGACGGCCTGCCACCAGATTTTCGCCCCCATGAACCCCCCGAACCCGCGGCCGCCCGCGACGGCCGCTCCTAGCGATCATTGCGGTAGGGAAGCGCCACCCCGCCGTCCGGCGTTACGGCGACGGCGGGCACTCACCCGGCGCGACGGAGGTACGCCGCAGGGTGCCGGAACGACGAGCCGCGCGGGCTGGGAAAGTGCGGATCACCCGCCGCTGCGACGATAAGGTCTGGCCCTATGCGGACGAAGCCGGAGTTGAGCGCGACGATCCGCCGGGAGCGGCGGGCGGTGCTCGTCGTCAACGCCCACTCCCGCCGGGGCCGCCAGCGCTACGAGGGCGCCCGGTCACAGCTGGTCGCGGCGGGCTTCACCCTGCTCGGCACGTACCCGGTCGACCGGCCCGCCGAGCTGGAGCGGACCCTCGCCGCCGCTGCCGACCTGGAGCCGGACCTCCTGGTCGCCGGTGGTGGCGACGGCACGATCGGCACCGCCGCGCGGCTGCTCGCGCACCGGGACATCGCCCTCGGCCTGCTGCCGCTGGGCACCACCAACAACTTCGCCCGGACGGTCGGCATCCCGCTCGACCTCGACGCGGCGGTCGCGGTCCTCACCCACGGCAAGGTGATCGACGTCGACCTCGGGCTCGTCGGCGACCTGCGGTTCACCAACCACGTCGGCATCGGCCTCTCCGCCGACGTGGCGCTCCGGACGCCGCCGCGGCTCAAGCGGGCCACCGGCCGGCTCGCCTACCCGCTCACCGCGCTGGCGCTGCTGGCCGGGCACCGGCCGCTGCGCGCCACCGTCCGCGCCGAGGGACGCGAGCACGAGTTCGTCACCCACCAGCTGTACGTCGCCAACGGCGGCTTCCACGCCGGCCGGCCGATCACCGCCGACGCGGACGCCGACGACCGGCTGCTGGTCGCCTACCCGGTGGGCGGCCCGACCCGCCGCGAACTGCTGCGCGACACGGCCCGCAACGCCGCGACCGGTCATCGTCGTACCCTCGGCGAGGAGCCCTTTCTCGCCGTACGCCAGCTCTGGCTGGAGACCGACCGGCCGGCGCCGGTCGAGGTCGACGGCGAGTTGTACGGCGAGACCCCGATCCGGATCGGCCTGGACCCCAACGCGCTGCGCATCATGGCTCCCGTCGACAGCCCGGACCGCTAGCGCCCGACGCCCCGCGGGTGCCGGAGCGGGCACTGCGCGCCGCTCCGGCAACCCGGTCGTCCCGTCGTCGGCCCCGGGGCGGGCGCACCCCCGGGCCGGCGCCCGCGCCTACAGTGCCCGGCACTGCCCCGACGCCGTGCCCCGGACGCTGTTCGGCGCACCGAGGTCGACCGGGACCGGGCTGTTGCCGGCGCAGTGCAGCGCGGCGACCTCGTTGCCGGCGAGGATCGCCGCGGTGCCGCCGGTGAGGTTGCCGGTGAGGACCAGCGGACCGTCCACCCGCGCTCCGACCACGGTGACGTGGCCGGTGGTGCCGGTCAGCGCGACCGCACCCCGCACGCCGGTGTTCAGCAGTTCGACCGCGGTCGCGCCGGTCGCCGTCAGGCTGCCGGAGACCGTGGCCCGCTCGGCGACCAGGGCGGCCCCGGGGCGCACCACGACCGAGCCGGCCACGGTGGCGCCGCGCAGGCAGGTGACGCCGGCGCTGACGACCAGCCCGCCGCTGTGCTGGCCGGAGACGACGCTGGTGCACGCCGGTGGCGACGGGATCAGCGTGGCCACGAACGCTCCGGCCGCGCCGATGTTGCCGACCGCGTCGATGCCGCGGTACTCGATGGTGTGCCGGCCGTAGCCGGGGGAGCGCTGGGCGAACGGCGAGACCGACAGGCCACCCGAGCCGAGGTTGCCGTAGACGAGGCCGTCGACGTCGGTGCCGGTGGCCGTGAACCGGAACGGCTCGTCCGCGTCGGTGGGCCAGCCGTAGTAGTTGTGCCAGCCGTCGCCGTCCAGGCGGAACTCCGAGGTGGTCTGACCCGCGCCGTCGTCCGTGCCGGTCAGCTTCATGGTGAACGGGCCGTTGTAGAGGTACTCGGTGGGCCGGCCGGGCTTCTCCGTGGCGAGCAGCGGTTCGGAGACCTGGTAGCCGACCGTCGGTCGGGTCGCGTCGACGGTCCAGGTGCGGGTCACCGACTCGCGCGTCACCGGGTCGCTCACCGTCGCGGTGAGCCGGTGCGTGCCGCCGGCCAGGTCCAGCGGGGCCAGTTCCAGGTCACCGTCGTGGCCCGGGTTGGTCACCGGCCGGCCGTCGAGGGCCCAGCTCACCGTCGGTACCCGGTCGGTCCGGTGGGTGCTCTCCACGTACACCACATCGTGGGCGCCGACCGGCCGGTCGGTCGCGGTCGAGGCGGTGATCGCCAGCGGCCCGCCCGCTGCGGGCGTGGTCAGCCCGGTGTCCACGGTCCAGGTCCGGCGCTGGGTCAGCGCGGGCGACTCCCGCACCGCGGGGTCGCGGACGAACGGGGTCGGGTCGGTCACCGTGGCGGTGACGGTGTGCGTCCCGGGCGCGAGCCGCAGCGACCTCAGGTCCAGGCTGCGGGCGTTGCCGGTGCCCGGGACGGTGCTGCCGTCGACCGACCAGGTGACGCTCAGCTCGTGGCTGACCGGGTGCAGGGTCTCCACCCAGACCATCCGGTCGGTGCCGATCGGCCGGTCCGCCGGCGTGCCGTCCTGCAGGATGCTGACCCGGCCGGCGATCCGCTGGGTCATCCGCTCCCGGGCGACCTGGTCGAAGTAGAAGCCCAGCGACTTCATCATCGAGTGCTGGCTGGGTCGCCACACGCCGCGCTGCAGGTAGAGGCCGCCCTCGTAGCGGCCGATCGTGCCGCCGGACTCGCTGGGCTCGCCCAGCCACCGCCACCACTTGGCCCGGGTGTCGCGCATCTGCCGTTCGGTGAGCACGGTGTGGTGCACCGAGGAGGGTTCGGGCCCGGTGTAGGTGTCACCGGGTACGCCGCGGGCGTAGTAGTCGTACTCGTCCTGCAAGCCGCCCAGCGAGTGCCCCAACTCGTGCGGGCTGATCAGCGCGGAGAGCGCGTTGCCGCCGGACGCGGTGGCGTTGGCGCCGCCCGCGCCGCCGTAGGTGCCGCTGTTGGCCAGGGCGATGAGCTGCCGGTTGCCCGGGTTGGTGCCGGTGGCCAGGTTGGCGTACGTGTTGGCGGCGGCACCGTCGACGGAGAGCAGGCGTTGCACGCTGTTGTGGTTGCAGCCACCCCAGAAGCCCATGTCCAGCACGGTGTCCCGCCGCGGGTCGGACAGCCCCGGATCGCAGTCCACCCCGGACTCGGCGGAGACGATCTCCACGGCGTAGACGTTGACGTAGCTGCGGTACGACTTGAACGGCTCGATCGTCCAGAGCGTGTTGAGGTGCTTGTCCACGTGGGACCGGAAGGTCGGCAGGTCCGCCGCGGTGTAGCCGTCGCCGAGCAGCACCAGGTTGAAGCGCTTGGCCGGGTCCCCGGTGACCTGGATCGGCACCACGGTGGCGCTGCCCACCTCGGCGGCGGCCGCCGGTGGGGCGGCCACCAGCCCCGCCGTGACCATCGCCGCCACACACAGCCCAGCTCTGATCTTCACCACGCGCCCCCTCCGTGAACCGGCTGCCGCTGACGCGATCCCGCTGCCGTGATCGCGGTCATCCGGACCGTACCCGGGGAGCCCGCGTCGGCATAACCCTTCGAGCCCCGCCGATGACCGGGCGGTCAGCGCAGCAGCGGCAGCACCGAGTCGCGGAGCCGGCCACCCGGGCGGTACACCACGCACATCACCGTCCGGTCGCCGTCGGCCCAGGTCTGCGCCGTCGGGAGGACGGGGTAGTAGGCCAGGTCCACCCGGGACGCGTCCGGCCACCGCCGGTCGAAGAACTCACCGCAGCCCCGCCAGGCGAACGCGGCCAGGCTCCGGCGGTCCCACGGCCCGTCGGCGGCGCGCAGGAAGCCGTACGACTGGTTGTCGGCGCCCTGCTCGCAGGGTTCGTACCGGACGACCACCTCGGCCGCCCGCCGTGAATATGCCGGGTCGGTGAAACACTCGCCGCCCTCGATGGTGAGCATCCCGCTGGTCTCCGCCGTGACGAAGGTGTCGGTCTTGGTGACCGGCGCCGACCCGGTCGGCTCGATCGCGAAGAGCGCGGCGAGGGTGCCGGCGGTCGCGGCCACCGCCCAGCGGCGGGACGGCAGGTTCATCGTGCTCCGAACTCTCGATCTCAGCCGGTGGCGATGGTAGGTGGGCAGGGATGAACGGCCGGCCGCGTCCGGATGACCGGCCGCCGCCCGGCGGGTGAAGCTCTGCGGCGGCGGGACGGTGAGGGGCAGCAGTTCACCTGGTGGCCGCGCCACCGTCGACCGTCCGTTGATCATCTTTGCCTGAATATCCGTCGGCCATTGGCACAACGCCAAGGACGACGTGCATCCTCAGGGAAAGGTGATCCTCGTTGGGCGACATCAAGCGACCCTGGTTCATGGGTTCGCGGCGGGCGAGACTGACGGCGATCGGTGCCGCGGCCCTGCTTGTCGGCGGCTTCGCCTTCACCCCGGTGGCGTTCGGTGACGCCGCCCCGGGCAAGTACCCGGCGGCGGAGATCCACCGTCCGTCCCCGGTTCCGGACCGCATCATGCTCACCCCCACCACCACGCCGGCCACCTCGCAGCGGGTCACCTGGCGGGCCGAGGCCGGCGCCGAGTGGGCGCGGGCCGAGATCCTCGAGGCGCCCGCCGCGCTCGGCGAGGTGGCGCCGGCCGCCGGGGCGGTCACGGTGGTCAAGGCGCTCTCCACCACCCCGGTCAACACCTCGCTGGGGTACGCCTCCACCTACCACACCGTGGAGTTCAGCGGCCTGAAGCCGAACACCCGCTACACCTACCGGGTCGGGGACGGCACGAACTGGAGCGCGTGGACGGACTTCACCGCGGCCGCCGCCGACTTCCAGCCGTTCTCGTTCATCTACTACGGCGACGCCCAGAACTACATCGACTCCGCGGTGCCCCGGGTGTTCCGGCAGGCCTTCGCCGACCGGCCCGCGGCCAAGCTGATCGTCAACGCCGGTGACCTCATCGACTCGGCGAACAGCGAGGAGCAGTGGGGCCAGTGGTACCAGGCCGGCGGCTTCATCGACAGCCAGATCAACAACATCTCGATCCCGGGTAACCACGAGTACAGCGGCGGGCTCTCCACCTTCTGGCGGCCGCAGTTCCCGTACCCCGACAACGGGCCGGGCAACCCGGAGCTCAAGCAGACCGTCTACTGGGTCGACTACCAGGGGGTCCGCTTCATCGGCCTGGACACCAACGTGCAGGGCAACGCGACGCTGATGGCCGCGCAAACCGCGTGGCTGGAGGGGCTGCTCAGGAACAACCCGAACAAGTGGACCGTGGTGACCTTCCACCACCCGGTCTACTCGACCGCCGCCGGCCGCAACAACCCCGTGGTGCGCGCGCAGTGGGGCCCGCTGTTCGAGAAGTACGGCGTGGACCTGGTCCTGCAGGGCCACGACCACACCTACGGCCGGGGCAGCGTCAGCACGTCCCGCCGGTCGCTGACCGTGCACGACAGCACCGTCTACGCGGTCTCCGTCTCCGGCGGCAAGATGTACGAGGTCGACGGCTCGGTCTGGACCGGCAACGGCGCGGACATCATGAGCAGGGCCCAGGACAAGCAGCTCTACCAGCTGATCGACGTCACCGCCGACAGCATCCGCTACGAGGCCCGGTACGCCAACGGCCAGCTCCACGACGGCGTCACCATCCGCAAGAACGCGGCCGGTGAGCGGACCGTCAACGAGTTCCGCACCCCGGAGAACACCACCGGTGAGCAGGCCACGGTCGACAGGACCATCGTCGAGACCAGGGGCGAGGTCACCGTCTCGGCGTACGGCTACGACCCGGGCGAGAAAGTGACCGTCCACCTGCGCGACGCCACCGACGGCGCCGGCTCCGACGGGGTGTTCGTCGGCTACGCCAAGGCCGACGAGCTGGGCCGACTGGAGTACGGCTTCGCGCTGCCGCCGTCGGCGAAGAAGAACAGCACCCACGTGGTCTACCTGGAGAGCAGGAACCAGAAGATCACCAGCCCGGTCATCACCGTGACCAAGTGATGCCGTACCGGGCGCGGCCACCGGTTCCCACCGCCGGGCCGCGCCCGGTACGCCCGTAGCAGGAGAACCATCCGTGACTGTCCGCATCCGGCACCCGCTCGCGGCGGTGTGCGCCGTCGCCCTGGCGGTCCTCGCCGTTCCGGCGAACCCGGCCGCCGCCCATCCGTTCGGCCCGCCGTCCACGGCGCGGATCAGCGTCGACGGCTCCCGGGCCACGATCACCTGGCTCGCCGCGGAGGACGACTGGGTCGCGCTGGGCCAGTCGCTCGGCGCCTTCGAGGACCCGACCCTCGGGCCGGTCGCGACCAACCTGACCGGCGAGCAGAAGCTGCAACGCTCCCGACGCGTGCACGACTACCTGCTCGACCACATCACCGTGCGGCAGGGCCCGGCCCGCTGCCCGGGGCGGCTCGCCACCCTCGACCGACTGCTCAACCAGGGCGCCCGGCTCAGCTTCGACTGCCCGCAGCGGGTGGTCGACCTGGAGGTCACCCTCGCCCCACTGACCGACCTGAACGAGGCGTACCGGACCATGCTCACCAGCCAGACCCCGGCGACCCCGGGTCGTGCCCTCTTCACCGCCACCGAACCGACCCACCGGCTGCGGTTCACCGCCGACAACGACAGCGCCTTCGGTCGGACCGTGGCGTCAGCCGGCGCCGGCGTCGCCCTGGTCGGCGCGGCGGCCGCGCTGCTCGTCGTCCGGCAACGGCGCGCCCGGAGCCGGTCGTGACCGGCCTCGACGAGCGCCTGGTCGCGCTCTTCGACGGTCGTGGCGTCTTCTGGCTGGCCTTGGTCGTGGCGCTCGGCGTCGGGGCGGCGCACGCGGTCGCCCCGGGCCATGGCAAGGCCATCACGGCCGCGTACCTGCTCGGCACCCGGGGCCGCTACCGCGACGCCGTCCGGCTCGGCGTCATCGTGGCGGCGATGCACACCCTGTCCGTGCTGGTGCTGGCGCTCGCCTGGGTCGGTCTCAGCGGCGCGGCGAGCCTCGGCACCAGGACGGTGACCGCCTGGATGCAGGTCGCGGCCGGGCTGCTGGTGATCGGCGTTGGCGCCCACCTGACCTGGCGGCACCTCCGCGGCCACGACCACCATCACCACGACCACCATCATCGTGACCACCGGAAGGTGCCGGCGCACGCGGGCGCCGCCGGCCACCCGGGTGCCGGCGCCGCCGACCACCCGCACGACCACTCATCCGGTCACCACCACGACCACGCGGTGCCGACCGATCCGTGGTCGCGACGTGGGCTGACCGCACTGGCCCTCTCCGGCGGGCTGCTGCCCTCGCCCTCGGCGTTCCTCGTCCTGGTCAGCGGCCTGCTCACCGGCCGCGCCGTCGACGCGCTGGTCCTGGTCGTCGCCTTCGGCGTCGGGATGGCCGCCACCCTCACCGGCGTCGGGGTGGTGACCATCCGGGGATTCGCCCTGCTGGCCGGGCGGCTACGACGCTGGCCGGCGACGGCCACCGCCTGGCTGCCGGCGGTCGCCGGGGTCGCGGTGAGCATCGGCGGCTGCCTCTACCTGGTCGCCGCGATCTCCGTGCTCACCGCCTGAGCCCACCACTCAGGCGTCCTCCCTTCGCCGGGCGTTGACGTCGGTGAAGCCGCGTCCTAGGGTCATTACGGCCATAGCCGATATAGCTACGCCAGCAACAGCTCCTCGAAGATCCCGGGGCCGCCCAGACAACCCGGGCTCCATCGAAATTCCGGTTCTGACCGTTACGGCTCGGCCGCCGGCTACCCGGTGGTCGCTGGAAGAGAAGCAGGCGCCCATGACACACCGCCGCACGTTGCTCCGCTCCGCCGTCGCCCTCACCGCGGCGCCGGCCCTGCCCGTCGCCTGGACCGCGAGTGCCGCCCTGGCGGACCCCGCCGGGGTGGCCGTGGATCCCTTCGGCATCCCGCTGCGCGACGTACTGCTCATCGGTGGCACCGTCGCCCCCGGCCCGACCGGCGAACCGGTGCTCTGGTCCGCGGTCTCCGGGGAGCCCGCCCGGCTGGCCGCGATCGACCCGGCGACCGGCCGGACCGTCTCCGCCCAGGACCTCACCGGCGCTCCCGGCTCGTACGCGGTGGCCGCCGCGCCCGACGGCACCGTCTACGTCGGTGCGTACAACACCGGTGACCTGTACCGCCGCCGGCCCGGGCCGGACAGTCCGGTGGAGAACCTCGGCCGCCCGCTGCCCTCGGAGACCTACATCTGGCGGCTCGCCGTGGACGAGGCGGGCGTCGTCCACGGTGGCACCTTCCCCGGGGCGCGGGTCTTCGCCTACGACCCGGCCAGCGGGACGACCCGCGACTACGGCCAGGTGCTGCCCGGCGTCCAGTACGTGCGCAGCCTCGCCGTCACCGACGACAGGATCTACGCCGGCACCCAGCCGGACGCCCACCTCTTCGAGATCGACAAGGTCACCGGCGAGCGCCGCGAACTGCCGTTGCCCGACGGCCTGGGCGACGGCACCGGCCAGACGGTGTACGACCTCAACGCCCACGACGGCCGGGTGTACGCGCGGTTCGGCTCGGCCATCAACGGCCGGCTCGGGGTGTACGACATCGCCGCGCGCCGGTGGACCGACCTGATCGACGACGTGGCCGGCCTGGACGTCTCCGCACCCGGCCCCGGTGGCCTGGTCTACCTCACCCGCGCCGGCCGGCTCACCGGCTACCACCCGGGCACCCGCACGTTCACCGACACCCCGCTGGCCTTCCCCGGCCGGGTGGTCAACAACCGGGGCATCGGCTGGGTGAGCCTGGCCGACCGGGACTGGCCGGGGCGCACCCTGGTCGGGCTGCTCTGGCGCGGCGACATGTTCCGCTGGAACCCGGTGACCGGGCGGGCCGACGTGGTGCAGACCGACGTGCCCGGCGCGCCGATCCCGATCGCGGCGCTGCACGTCGGCCCGACCGGCACGGTCTGGGTCGGCGGCTACCTCAACGGCGGCCTGGCCCGGGTGGACGCCGACACGGGCGTCTCGACCTTCCAGCGGTTCGCCCAGGTGGAGAGCGTGCTGGAGACCGGCGGCCAGGTCTGGCTCGGGGCGTACCCGGACTCCCGGCTGTACCGGTACGACCCGGCCGCGCCGTGGCACAGCCCCGAGTACTCGCCCGGCCTGCCCGGCAGCGCCGACAACCCGGCGAAGCTGCTCGACCTGAAGGCCGCCGACCAGGTACGGGCCCGCGCGCTGACCGACGCCGGGGACAAGGTCGCCTACGGCACCATGCCCAACACCACCCTCGGCGGCGCGCTGGCCATCGTGGACAAGGCCACCGGAGCGTCGCGGGTGCACCGGCCGGTGGTCACCGACCAGTCCATCGTCAGCCTGACCCATCTCAACGGCCTGCTCGTCGGGGGCACCTCGATCGGCGGCGGGTACAGCGTGCCCCCGCCGACCCAGACCGAGGCGAAGCTGTTCGGCTGGGACGTCGCCGGGGACCGCAAGGCGTTCGAGTTCGTGCCGGTGCCGGGCGCGACGGCGATCCCGGCGCTGGCGGTGGACCGGACCGGCCTGCTCTGGGGCCTGGCCGGCGGCCAGCTCTTCGCCGTCGACCTGGCCACCCGGTCGGTCGTCCAGCGCCTCCAGCTCGCCCCGGGCGTCGCCGACAGCCGTGGCAAGCTCGGCTACGACGCCCCCCGCCACCTGCTGTACGCGCTGGTCCGCGGCCGGCAGGTGGTGCGGGTGGAGCTGGCCACCGGCGCCACCCGGCAGTTGCTGGACCAGCCGGCGGAGTTCCTCGCCGTGCATCCGGACGGTCGGCTCTTCCTCGGCGCCGGCGAGCACCTGTACCGGCTGACCGTGACCGGCTGACCGCCGCCGACGCGGGCCGGCGGCGGGACGGGGACGGGCCGGCGATCCCCCCTCGGGATCGCCGGCCCGCCGTCGTGCGCACCGTTGCGCGGGGGTCTACAGCTGGATGCGGACCAGGTTGCGGCCGCGCAGGGCGTACAGCGCCGAGCCGTCCGGGGCGGCGGTGAGCAGCGCGCCGCCGCCGTACCACTGGGCGTTCAGGCCGGTGACGAACGGGGTGACCGTCATCGTCGCCGGGTCCAGCTTCCAGACGTCCCGACCGTTGGTGCCGTAGATGGTCGGGCCGACCTGCACCAGGGTGTTCTGCCCCGACGCGACCCTGGTGGTCGCCACCACCTGGCGGGTCCGCCGGTCGACGGCGAAGAGCACGCCGGTCTCGGTGAGGCCGAGGATCCTCTCGCCGGTGGCGACCAGGTCGACGATCTGCTTCGCGCCGGGGACCGGGGTGATCTCCCAGGTCTTCGTCCGGGTGGCCAGGTCGAAGCCGGCGAGCCGGGCCTCGGTGGCCCGGGGCGTGGTGCCGAGGCCGCCGTTGATGCTGCTGCCGAGGAACGCGGTGCCGTGCTTCACCGCCACCGACCGGATCGACTGGTCCGGGACGACGTCGCGGTGCACGTCCAGCGCCCCGGACCGGGGATCGTAGAACGAGACGGCGCCCCCGTGGTGGCCGTACTCCGGTTCGGTGCCGACGACGAGCAGCCTGTCGGCGGGGGACCAGGTCGCGTCGAGCGGCCGGGTCTGCTCGTGGCCGATCGTGGTCACCCGGCGCGGGTCGCCGTCGGGCGCCATCCGGAACAGGTACGCCAGCGTGTAGACCGACATCCAGAGCTCACCCGCGACCGGTGTCATCGCCTTGGCCTCACCGGGCAGGAACCGGCGGGTGGAGGTGCCGGCGGCCAGGTCGTGCACCTGCACGCCGGCCTTGCCCGAGACGTACACCCGGGGCCCGTCGGTGGCGATCGCCATGGCCAGTTCCGGCGCCGGTGGCATGCCGGCCTCGGTGAGGTCGACGCCGGTCAGCTCCCCGCTGGTCAGGTCGTAGGTGACCACGGTGTTGGTGACCACGCCGTGCAGCTGGTCGCCGGTGACGAAGATCCGGCCGAAGGAGGCGCCGTCGTAGGGCACGGCCAGGGTGCTGAGCTGTCCGGTGTCCCGGTCGTAGCGGCGCAGGGTCCCCGACGGCCGGGTGCCGACGTAGACGTCGTTGCGGCCGGGGTCGATGGCGATCGCGGTGATGTAGCTGTCCGGCGTCTGCACGACCTCGTAGCGCGACGGGTCCGCGGTGTCGATCAGCAGCATGGTGCCGGTGGGGGAGAGGGCGGCAGCGAGGAGACCGTTCTCCAGGGCGAGGGTGCCGACGAAGGTACGGTCGGCGAATTCCGGCGGCAGGATCTCCCGCTTCGCGCCGGTGGCCCGGTCGATGGCGATCAGGTGGGCGTGCGCGCCGACGCCCGCGTAGATGGTGGTCGCGTCCACGGCGATGCTGCGCACGTACTGCTCGCCGGGGACGGCGACGCCGTAGTCGCGGGTGGCGCCGGTGGCCGGGTCGTAGGAGAAGACCCGTCCGTTGGGATAGGTGCCGCCGTAGAGGACGCCGTCCGGCGCGGTGGCCAGGGCCCAGATGAACCGGTCGGGGGAGACGTCGGCGACCTTGGTGACCTCGGTGCCGGTGGTGTCCACCCGGTACAGGTCACCCGGCTCGTAGGTGCCGACGTACAGGTCGGTGCCGACCGCCGCGGTGGCCCAGGCGCCACCGCCGGTGGGCAGCTCGTAGCGTTGGTTCACCCGCTGTTCGGCCAGTTCGTAGCCGCCCACCACGATCGGCGACACCCCGCCGGTGGCCGTGTAGATCGTGCCGTCGATCAGCTCGGAGCCGTTGACGGAGGTGACCTCGGAGGCGGGCCCGAGGTCGGTGACGGTGCCGGGTGGGGGTGTCTCGGCGTGGGCGGGTCCCGCCGGGACCACCAGCGTGGCGGCAGCCAGCGCCAGGGCCGCGGTCAGCGCGGTACGTCGCAACACGACCTCCATTCTCAGGGTTTCGGTCAGGGCTGTAACCGGTACAGGTCATCACGTCAAGCGCACCGTGTCGAGCCCCAGACTGCAAGTTCGTCATCGACTGCGAGTATCGATCGGCGACGCTGGAGTTCCGGCCGCCACCGTAATAGGGTGCCGGCAATGTCCAGCGTGGAGGTCGCCCGTGTCGTCGTTCCGTCGTAGCCTCGTGCCCGCCGCCGTCCTGGCGCTCGCTGCCGCCCTGCTCCCGGCCGCCGCCCCCGCGTCCGCCGCACCGGCCGCCCCGACGCCCGGCACCGTCACCGACTTCGGTGTCCAGCAGACCGCCCTCACCGTGTTCGAGGCCCACTACGGCACCGGCGCCGGCGGCCGGCCGGTCGCCTACGGGGTCCAGATGGGCTCGCCCGGAGTGCTTAGCGTGACCGACCCGGTGACCCGGGAGCTGCTGGACACCGCCTACCTGCCCGACTCCTCCGGCGCCTGGGGGATCACCCAGGCCGGCGACGGCACGGTGTACGCCGGCAGCTACCCCAACGCCCACCTCTACTCGTACGACCCGCAGGCCCGGACCACCGTGGACCTCGGCGCCCCGGTGCCCGGCCAGACCGTGCTCTACGGCCTGCGCCCCGGCGCGGACGGCCGGGTCTACGGCGGCACCTATCCGGGGGCGCACGTCTTCTCCTACGCCCCGGGCGAGGGGTTCCGCGACCACGGCCGGATGTACCCCGGCGAGCAGTACGTCGTCGACGTCGCGGTGGACCCGTCGCGCGACGTGCTCTGGGCGGCGGTCGGCGCCGCAGGGCACCTGGTCCGCCTCGACCTGGCGACCGGGGAGAAGCGCGACATCTGGCCGGAGGCGCTGCGCGGCGACGCGAACTACCCCTACGACATCAACCTGGTCGGCGGGAAGCTCTTCGTCAAGCGCAACAAGCTCCAGGGGCTGGTGCTCGACCCGGACACCGGCGCGGTCCTGGCCGACGGCTTCACCATGGGCTCGCGCGGCACCTCACCGCTGGCCCCGGACGGCCGGTCGGTCTACTTCACCTCCGGCACCGACCTCTGGCGCTACGACCTGCCGACCGACGCCGTCGGGCCGGTGCGCGACGCCACCGGCGCGCCGGTGCGCAGCGACGGCGCGGGCATCGGTTTCGGCTTCCTCGACGGGCAGTTGTACGCGGTGATCGGCAACTACGGCGGGCAGGCGCTGCGGTACGACCCGGCCACCGGCGCCAGCGAGCGCTACCGGTTGCCGTTCCCGCCGCAGGCGCTGGACATCAACACCATCACCGCCGGTCCGGACGGCCGGATCTGGACCAACCTCTACATCAACGGCAACCTCGCCGTCCTGGACCCGGCCACCGGCACGGCGACCAACGTCGGCCGGCTCGGGCAGGCCGACGGCTTCGGTTGGCACGGCGGCCTGATGTACCAGGGCGTGTACCCGTACGGCGGGGTGCTGGTGTACGACCCGGCCCAGCCGTACCGGCTCGGCACCAACCCGCGCGAGCTGTTCCGGTTGCAGCCCGACGGGCAGAACCGGCCGATCGCCTTCGCCTCGGCCGGTAGCCGGATCTACGTCGGTAGCACGCCGGACTACGGGCTGTGGGGTGGCGCGCTGACCGTCTACGACACCGCCACCGGCGCCCGCACCACCCGGCGGAACATCGTCGCCGACCAGGGCGTGATCAGCCTGGCCGTGGTCGGTGACCGGCTCTGGGCGGGCACCACGATCGGCGGTGGCGGGGGCACCGTGCCGCGCGCCACCGAGGCGAAGGTCTTCACCGCCGACCTGGCGACCGGGGAGAAGACTGCCGAGTACACGCCGGTGCCCGGCGCCGACGCGATCACCTCGCTCGTCGCCGGGCCGGACGGGATGATCTGGGGTCTCGCCGACGGTGAGGTGTTCGTGCTCGACCCGGCGACCGGCGCGGTGACCCGTCGCCTCGACGTGCCGGGCCGCTCCTCGGGGGTGGCCGACGAACTCGTGGTCAGCGCCGCCGACGAGCACGTCTACGCATCCCTCGACGGCTACCTGCACAAGATCGATCCACTGTCGAAGGACGTCCGGATCATCCGGGACGCGCAGACCTACCGGCTGACCCAGGACGGCCAGGGCAACCTCTGGTTCCGCGACGGGGTCAAGGCCGCCAACGGGGCGGTCCAGTACGGCGCGCACCTGCTGCGGTACGTGCCGGAGCCGGACGACTGCCCCCGCTCCGACCTGCGGGCCCAGGTGTACGCGGGCGGCGCGACCGGCGTGCCGAACCGGTACGCCGAGCGTGGCTGCACGGTGAACGACCTGATCCGGGACGAGGCGCACTGGGACAGCCACGGCGCGTTCGTCGCGCACGTCGCCGCGGTCACCGACGGCCTGGTCGACGCCGGCCTGCTCAGCGGCGGCGAGCAGGACGCGATCGTGGCGGCGGCCGGACGCTCCGGCGTCGGCCGGTAGCCGGGCCGGTCCGGGCTCAGCCGACCGGTTCGACCGTGAGGTCGACCGGCGCACCGCCGGCGAGCCGGCTGCGTTCCGCCGCGAACGCCATCCGGTGACTGTCCAGCGACTCCCGTGGCCCCGACCGCACCGCGGAGCGGTCACCGGTCGCCACCGCCGCCACGAACGCCGCCATCAGCCGCATGTCCCCACCACCGTGGCCGGAGCCGGCGTCCGCCCCACCGCCCCGGGTGTCGGTGGTGACGGTGGCGCCGGTGACGAAGTCGGTGACGTTGACCTGCTCGCCGTCGCCCTCCAGGTAGCCGTGCGTGCCCATGATCCGGGTGCGCCGGTGACCGCCGGGGGTGAAGGCGCTCATGGTCAGCGTCGCGGTCGCCCCGCCGGCGAAGGAGACCGTGACGCTCTGGTGGTCGGCGACGTCGTTGCCGCCGGCGTAGACGCAGCGCCCGTACGGGCCGTCGCGCAGCGCCGCGGCCACTCCACCGTCGGTCAGGTCGCGGGTCACCACGGACAGCGGCCACTCGTGCCGGTCCGGGTCGGCGAGGCAGTCGCCGTAGAAGCGGACGGCCGAGTACGGGCAGCGTGACTCGACCGGGCAGTCCAGGCAGCGCTCGGCGGCGCCGGAGGGCCGGTTGCCGGGGTGGAAGTGGTGCAGTCCGCCGACGCTGCTGACCCGCACCGGAGTGTCGTCCACGACGTAGCGCAGCCAGTCGAGGTCGTGGCAGCACTTGGCGAGCAGGCTGCTGGACGAGGTGTCGGCGCGGCGCCAGTTGCCGCGCACGTAGGAGTGGGCGAAGTGCCACCAGCCGACCGGTTCCAGGTGGTCCACCCCGACGATCCGGCCCAGCGCCCCGGTCTCGACGTACCGCTTCACCGCGTCGGTGTAGCGGGTGTAGCGCAGCACGTGGCAGACGGCGAGCAGCACCCCGGAGCGCTCCGCCGCCGCGGCGACCGCAGCGCACTCGGCCTCGGTCGGCGCGATCGGCTTCTCCAGCAGCACGTGGTAGCCGAGGTCGGCCAGCCGGGAGGCCGGCTCGGCGTGCTCGCGGTCGGGGGTGGCGAGCACCACCGCGTCGGCCAGCCGGGGCCGGCCCACCAGGTCCTGCCACGACTCGAACCGGGCGGGCGGCGGCACCTGGTGGGCGTCGGCGAGTGCGGTGCGGTGCGCGTCCCGGGGGTCGGCGACGGCGACGACCCGCGCGCGGTGCGGGGAGCGCAGCGCGTAGCCGGCGTAGGTGCTGCCGCGGTTGCCCGCGCCGACGATGGCCAGGGAGACGGTCATCGGAGTCCTTCACTTATTACGGGTCTGGATCGATCTGTCCAGGCGTGCGCACGATCAGTGACGGCGCGACCTCGGTACTTTCCGCCTCTAGTATCGGACAGGACCGTAAGTTAATGTACTGCGAACATGACTCCCCCGGAAGGATGCGAGATGCGTGTTCGGAAGAGCCTGTCGGCCGTTGCGGTGGCGCTCGTCGCCGCGCTCGCGACGACGGGCTGTGGCGGTTCCGGCTCCGGTGACTCGGACAAGGCCACCGTGACGATGTGGACATATCCGGTGATCGCTGACGAGGCGAAGCACCGTGCGCACTGGGACGAGACCATCAAGGCGTTCAAGGCCGCCAACCCCGACATCGAGGTGAAGGTCGAGATCTTCCCCTGGGCCAACCGGGACCAGGCGCTCGCCACCGCGATCGCCGGCAACAAGGGGCCGGACGTGGTCTACCTGATCCCCGACCAACTGCCCAAGTACGCCCGCAACATCGAGCCGGTCGACAAGTACCTCGACGACGCGGCCAAGAGCGACTACCACGAGAACGTGGTGAAGTCGGTGACCATCGACGGCAAGATGATGGGCGCGCCGATCCTCACCAGCGCGGCCACCCCGATCTGCAACAAGAAGGTCTTCCAGGCCGTCGGCGAGACGACCTACCCGACCAGCTGGAACGACCTGCTCACCCTGGCCCCGAAGTTCAAGGCCAAGGGCTACGACATCACCGCGTACGCCGGCGACGCCAAGCAGACCTTGAACCAGACCTTCTACCCGCTGCTCTGGCAGGCCGGCGGCGACGTGTTCGGCCCGGACGGCAAGTCGGTCACCTTCAACAGCGACGCTGGCAAGAAGGCGCTGAACTTCCTCAAGCAGCTCGTCGACGGCGGCTACGTCGACAAGACCCTGCTCACCACCGCCCCGCCGATCGAGCAGACCCGGATCGCGCAGAACAAGGTCGGCTGCGTCTGGCACGTGCCGGCGGCGGAGATCGAGAAGTTCTGGGGCAAGGAGAACATCCAGGTCGTCCCGCACTTCACCGAGAGCAAGCAGATCGGGTACGGCACGGTCGGCTCGCTGTCCATGCTCAAGAACGCCGAGAACAAGGAGGCGACCGGCAAGTGGATCGCCTTCGCCACCAACGCTGACAACAGCAAGAAGTACGACGTCGGTGCCGGCCTCTTCTCCGCGCGGAAGTCCACCGGCTCGCTCTACACCGGCGACCCCGTCTTCGGCGAGCAGGAGAAGCACGTGGGCACCAGCACCGTCGGCCCGCTGCACGAGAAGGCCCGCGACGTCCAGGGCGTCCTCTCCCCGGAGATCCAGGCCGCCCTGCTCGGCAAGAAGTCGGTGGAGCAGGCGCTCGACGACGCGGCGAAGGCCGCCGCCCCGCTGCTCGGCTGATTCCTGGCCCGGCTCGCGGTGGGCGTAACCTGCCCACCGCGAGCCGCCCAGCGACCGCGAGCCGCTGAGAAAGGGTTGTCAGATGGTTGCACTACCGGGGACGCCGGTCCGGCGGCTGCGCCGGCCGTCCGCCCGCGAGGCCGGCTCGGCCCTGCTGTTCGTCCTGCCGTTCCTGCTGCTCTTCGCCGTCTTCCGGTTCGGCCCGGCGATCGCCGGGGTCATCCTCGGCTTCACCGACTACACCGTCGGCGGTGAGACCAGCTGGACCGGCCTGGAGAACTTCCGCCGGCTCGTCGACGACCCGACCTTCTGGTCGGCGCTGCGCGTGACGGTCATCTTCACCGCGCTGTCCGTACCGCTGTCGATGCTGGCCTCGCTCGGCATGGCGCTGCTGACCCGCCGCGCCTTCCGCGGCGCGAAGCTCTTCCGGTCGGTCTTTTTCCTCCCGGTGGTGACCAGCCTGGTGCTCGCCGGCGTGGTTTTCAGCTGGGTCTTCTCCGAGGGCGGCCCCTGGTCGCGGGCGATGGGCGCACTCGGCCTGCCGGCGCAGTCCTGGCTGGCCGACAGCGTGCTGGTCATCCCGGCCCTGGTGCTGGTCTCGGTCTGGTCCCGCTTCGGCTACGGCATGCTCATCCTGCTCGCCCGGCTCCAGGACATCCCGGCCGAACTGGAGGAGGCGGCGCTGACCGACGGCGCCTCGGCCTGGCAGCGGTTCCGCTACGTCACGCTGCCGCAGCTGCGACCCGCGCTGTTCTTCGTCGCCATCATCGAGACCACCGTGTCGTTCCAGGTCTTCGACATGATCTACGTGATGACCGGCGGCGGCCCGGTACGTGCCAGCTACAGCCTCGTCTACCTGCTCTACGACCAGGGCTTCAAGTACTTCGACCTGGGTTACGCCAGTGCGGTCGGGGTCGCCCTGTTCGTGATGACGATCGTCGTGGCGCTGATCCAGCGGCTGACCCTCGGGAGGGAAGATTGACATCCTCCCGGCCCTGAACGGCCGGGATTCTCACCGTCGCCCGTGAGGTTTCCTGTTTCATCGCCGATTGCCCGCTGGGAGGCTTCCCCTTGAGGTCTTACGTCAGCTCCGCAGGCGTTTTACCTCTCCGCCAGCCCGGCGGCGAGGATGTTCTTGGCGGCGTTGATGTCGCGGTCGTGCGCAACCCCGCAACGGGGGCACGTCCAGGTGCGGACGTTGAGTGTGAGCATGGTGTTGACCTGTCCGCACGCCGAGCAGGTCTTGGACGACGGGTACCACCTGTCGACGCAGATCACCTCACGCCCGTACCAAACGGCCTTGTACTCCAGCATGCTGCGGAACTGGGACCAAGCTGCGTCGGAGATGACGCGGGCCAGGCGGTGGTTGCGGAGCATGTTGCGCACGCTGAGATTTTCGATTACGACCGTTTGATTCTCGCGGACGAGTCGAGTGGTCAGCTTGTGCAGGTGGTCCCGACGCCGGTCGGCGATACGGGCGTGGATGCGGGCTACCTTGAGCCGGGCCTTCGCCCGGTTCACGGAGCCCTTCTCCTTGCGGGCGAGGTCCCGCTGGGCCTTGGCGAGCTTGCGCCGGTCGGCCTGCCCGAAACGTGGGTTGGCCACTTTGCCCTGCTCGTCGCTCACCCCAAGGATCTGGCGGGTCAGGGTGAGCAGGCTGGTGATGCCCGCGTCCACGCCGACCTCGGCCACGACGGGCGGCAAGGGCTTCACCGTCTGGTCCTCGACCAGGATGGCCAGGAACCAGCGGCCGGCCGAGTCCCGGGACACAGTGACCGTGGACGGTTTCGCCCTCTCGGGCAGGGGCCGAGACCACACTATGTCCAGCGGGGTGTTCATCTTGGCCAGAGTGAGCTGCCTCTCCCGCCAGCGGAACGCCGAGCGGGTGAACTCCGCCGACGCCCGAGATTTGCGCTTGGACTTGAACCGCGGGTACCGGGCCCGCTTGTCCCAGAACGCCCCGAACGCGCGCTGCAGATGCCGCAGCGCTTGCTGAAGGGGAACCGACGACACCTCGTTGAGAAAAGCAAACTCCCGCATGCGCTTCCACTCTGTCAGCCACGCCGAAGACTGCGCATACGTGATGTGCTGCTGATCGACCGCCCACGCCCGGGTACGCGCCTCCAGCGCCAGGTTGTAGACCAGGCGAACGCACCCGAACGTGCGGTTCAACTGCTCAACCTGCTCCGAGGACGGGTAGAAGCGGTACTTGTACGCCCGCTTCACGCCACCCACGCCTCACCTTATCGTCCATGTGAGACAATCATCGAAGGGAGGGAGCGGCGTGTCCTTCCGGCCGTGAACGGTCGGGTTTCCACGCCGCAACTCCGATGACCGACACCATCACGCCCCCGGCCACCGCCGCTCCGGCCGCCGCAACGCACCGGCGCGCCTACCGTGCCGGCCGGGCCGGGCGGGGCTGGGTGGTCGGACGCACCGCATTGCTGCTGGCCGGCGCCCTGCTCACCCTCTTCCCCTTCTACGCGATGGTCGTGCTGTCGTTCAAACCGACCGGGCCGGTCACCTTCCCGGACAGCCTGCTGCCCTGGCCGTTCTCGACCGAGGCGTACGACCAGGTGATCGGCGCGAAGAGCGTGTTGCGCTGGATGTGGAACACCGTCGTCTACTCGGTGGTGTCGGTGGTCGGCGTGCTGCTGTTCGCCTCGATGGCCGGCTACGCCTTCGCCAAGAAGCGGTTCCCCGGCAAGGAGACGATGTTCTGGTCGTTCCTGGCGATGCTGATGGTGCCGTACCACGTCACGATGATCCCGACGTTCATCATCATCTCCGAGCTGAACGGCGTGGACACCTACTGGGGCATGATCGTGCCGACGCTGGCCAACGCCCAGGCGGTGTTCCTCATGCGGCAGTTCATCGCGTCGCTGCCCGACTCGCTGTTCGAGGCGGCCCGCCTCGACGGCTGCTCCGAGTGGCGGGTGTACGTCTCGATCGTGCTGCCGTTGATCAAGCCGATCCTGGCCACCCTGGGCGTCTTCGTCTTCCTCTGGCACTGGAACGACTTCCTGTGGCCGCTCATCGTCGGGCAGAGCCTCGACATGCGGACGCTCACCACCGGCATCGCGTCCCTGCAACAGGAGAACGTGGCGTTGAACATGCTGCTCGCCGGGTCGGTGGTGGCCTTCGTGCCGATCTTCATGGCCTACCTGATCGGCCAGCGGTACTTCCAGGAGGGCGTCTCCACCACGGGTATCAAGGGGTGAGCGTCATCGCGGTGGCGGCGACGCCGGACGTCCGCGAGCTGTTCCTCGGCCCCGACACCCGCGCCGCGCTGCGCGGGCTGGGCGAGGTGCGGCTGCCGGCCGACGGCGCCGACGTCGGCGACCCGCGGGTGCTGGCGGACCTGCTCGCCGACGCCGACGTCGTCGTCACCGGCTGGGGCACGGCCCCGTTGACGGCCGCGGTGCTCGCCGCCGCGCCCCGGCTGCGACTGCTCGCGCACACCGGGGCCAGCGTGAAACCGTTCGTCACCCCCGAGAGCTTCGCCCGCGGGGTGCGCGTCACCCAGGCCGGCGAGGCGATGGCGTACGCGGTGGGGGAGCAGGCGCTCGCGCTCACCCTCGCCCTGCTGCACCGGCTGCACCGGTTCGACCACACGCTGCGCGGCGGGGTCGACTGGGCGGTCGCGAAGGCCGCCCCGCCCCGACGGGAGCTGCGCGGGGCGACGGTCGGCGTGGTCGGCGCGTCCCGGACCGGCCGGGCGTACCTCGCTCTGGTGCGGGCGCTGGGGGCGCGGGTGCTGGTGGCCGACCCCTACCTGTCCGACGCGGAGGCCGCGACGCTCGGCGTGGAACGGGTCGGCCTCGACGACCTGCTCGCCCGCAGCCTGGTGGTCTCCCTGCACGCGCCGGTGCTGCCGGAGACCGTCGGGATGATCGGGGCGCGCGAGCTCGCCCGGCTGCCGGACGGGGCGCTGCTGGTCAACACCGCCCGCTCGGCGCTGGTGGACGAGGCCGCGCTGCTGGCCGCGCTGCGCACCGGGCGGATCGACGCCGCGCTGGACGTGTTCGACGCCGAGCCGTTGCCGGTCGACCATCCGTTCCGCCGGCTGCCGAACGTGCTGCTGACACCGCACGAGGCGGCCGGGACGGTGGAGTCGCGGCGGCGGGCCGGCGCGATCGTGGTGGCCGAGATCGACCGGTTCCTACGCGGGCGACCGCTTGTCCACGAGGTGCGGCCGGAGCAGCTCGACCGGACCGGCTGACCGCCGCTGACCTGCGCTGGCGCGGCCGGCGGCGGGAGAAGTAGCCTCTGCGCTCATGCGCATCGCTCTGGCCGGACTCGCCACCAGTCACCCCTACACCGACGCCCGCGCGCTGCGCGACCACGCGGAGCTGGTGGTGTGGGAGCCCGACCCGCAGCGGCTGGCGCGGTTCCGGGCCGAGCAGCCGGAGGTGGCGGTGGCGCCGGACCTGGCCGCGCTGCTGGCGACCGGCCCGGACGGCGTGGTCCTCACCGTCCCCACCCCGGAGGTGCCGGACGCGCTGGCCCAGGTGCTGGCCCGCGAGCTGCCCTGCTTCGTCAACAAGCCGGCCGCCGCGACCGTCGGTCAGCTCGACCGGTTGGAACGCGTCGTGGCGCGGGCGCCGGAGCTGGTGCTCACCTCCTCGGTGCTGCGCTTCGCGCCGGACTTCGTCGCGTTCGACGTGCCGCGCGAGGAGGTGCTGTCGGTCCGGGCCACCGTGCGGCACGACGTCGGGCTCTGGGCCACCGGTTACAACCCGTGGCAGGACGACCCGGCGGTCGGCGGCGGCACGCTGGTGATGATGGGCCTGCACGGTGTGGAGCTGCTGGTCGCGCTGCTCGGGCCGGCGGTACGGCTGGTCGGGGCCGCCGGCGCCGTACGCCACCACCGTGGACTGCGCTCGGAGGACACCGGGCTGCTCGCCCTGCAGTGGGACGACGGGGTGCCCGGCACCGTGGAGGTGCTCGGGGTCAGCCAGGGCGAGGCCTACGAGGTGACCGTCCACACCGCGGGCGGAGAGCAGCGGGTGGTGCTGCGCGGCGGCGCCGACGAACTCGGCTACCGGGCCACCATCGACGCCTTCCTCGGCATGGTCCGCGGCGCGCCGAGCCCGGTGCCGTGGGCGCAGACCCGCGCCGTGCTGGGCGCCCTCGCCGCGGCCCGCGCCACGGCCTGACCGGCGTAGCGGTGCGCCCGGCGGCCCGGCCCGCGAACCGGGCCGTGCGCGCCACGGCGTGACCCGTGGAACAGGTTGTGCGGGCCACCCGGCTGCGCGCGCCGGCGGCGCGACCTGCGTCGCCGGCGCGTTCCGCCGTGCCTGCCGTACCGCTGCCGAATCGAGCCACCGGCCCGGGCACCTTGACGCCCCTCTAGCCGGAAGTTACGGTCATGACCGTTACTTCGGAAGGGGTGTGGTGGCATGCGTACGGTGGCGGAACTGGAGGACCGGCTCTCCCGCCCGCGGGACGTCCTGGTGGACGACCTGCGCAAGCTCGACGGGGACATCCTGATCCTCGGCGCGGGCGGCAAGCTGGGGCCGAGCCTGGTCCGGCTGGCGCTGCGCGGGGTGGCCGCGGCCGGCACCGGTGCCCGGGTCGTCGCCGTGTCGCGCTTCTCCGAGGCCGGCCTCGCCGACGCGCTGCGCGACGAGGGCGCCGTGGTGGTGGAGGCGGACGTCGCCGACGACGCGGCGCTGGCCGCGCTGCCCGACGCGGCGAACGTGGTCTTCCTGGTCGGCGCCAAGTTCGGCACCTCGGGCCGGGAACACGCCACCTGGGCCACCAACGCCTACCTGCCCGGCCGGGTCGCGCAGCGTTTCGCCGGGTCGCGGCTGGTGGCGCTGAGCACCGGCAACGTCTACCCGCTGGTGCCGGTGACCGCCGGCGGCTGCGTCGAGCAGACACCGGTCCAGCCGGTCGGCGAGTACGCGATGTCCTGCCTCGGCCGCGAGCGCGTCCTCACCCACTTCGCGCTGCGCGACCACATCCCGCTGGCCCTGATCCGGCTCAACTACGCCGTCGAGATGCGCTACGGCGTGCTGGTCGACATCGCCCGCGCGGTGCACGCCGGCGAGGCCGTGGACCTCACCATGGGGCACGCCAACGTCGTCTGGCAGGGCTACGCCAACGAGGTCGTCCTGCGGGCCCTGCACCACACCGGCACCCCGCCGTTCGTGCTGAACCTGACCGGGCCGGAGCTGGTCTCGGTCCGGCAGGTGGCCACCGCGGTCGCCGCGCGGCTGGGCCGGGAGCCGCTCTTCGCCGGCGCCGAGGCGCCGACCGCGCTGCTGTCCAACGCCCAGCTCTGCCACCGCCTCTTCGGCTACCCCGACCTGCCGCTCGCCGAGCTGATCGAGCTGACGGCCGACTGGGTCGCCGATGGCCAGCCCCTGCTCGGCAAGCCGACCGGATTCCAGCGCCGCGACGGCAAGTTCTAGGAGAGACCGTGTTGACCGCATCGAGCACCCGACAGGCCGCCGCCCTGGCCCGGTTCCAGCGCGGGTGCGTCATCCCCGCCCACCCGCTCGCCCTGGACGCCGACCGCAGACTCGACGAGCGCCGGCAGCGGGCGCTGACCCGCTACTACCTCGCCTCCGGCGCGGGCGGCATCGCCGTCGGCGTGCACACCACCCAGTTCGCCATCCACGATCCGAAGGTGGGGCTGCTCGCCCCGGTGCTGGAACTGGCCGCCGAGACCGCGGCGGGCTCCGACGCCGTCCTGGTCGCCGGCGCCTGCGGGGACACCGCCCAGGCCGTCGCCGAGGCGGAACTCGCCGCCTCGCTCGGCTACCACCTGGTGCTGCTGTCGCCGTACGGGCCGCTGGACGAGGACGCCCTCGTCGAGCGGGCCCGGGCGGTCGGCGAGGTGCTGCCGGTGATCGGCTTCTACCTGCAACCGGCCGTCGGTGGCCGGGAGCTGTCCCGAACCTTCTGGGCCCGGCTGGCCGCCCTCGACTCGGTGGTCGGCATCAAGGTGGCGCCGTTCGACCGCTACCGCACCCTCGACGTGCTGCACGGCGTCTGCGCGGCCGGTCGCAACGGCGACCTCGCCCTCTACACCGGCAACGACGACCACATCCTCGCCGACCTGGTGGCCCCGCACCGGGTCATCCTCGACGGGCGGACGGTGGAGGTCGAGTTCGTCGGTGGGCTGCTCGGCCAGTGGGCGGTCTGGGCGGGCACCGCGGTGACGCTGCTCGACGAGGCCCGCCGGGCCCGCGCCGGCGACGACGCCGCGTTGCGCCGGCTGCTCACCCTGGACGGTCACCTGACCGACGCGAACGCGGCCATCTTCGACGCCGCCAACGGCTACCACGGCTGTATCCCCGGCATCCACGAGGTGCTGCGCCGGCAGGGTCTGCTGGCCGGCCGCTGGTGCCTCGACCCGGCCGAGGAGCTCTCCCCGGGGCAGTTGGCCGAACTCGACCGGGTGCACCGCGCCTACCCGCACCTGCGCGACGACGACTTCGTCGCCGAACACCTGCACGACTGGCTCTCCTGACCACCCCTCCTCCGGCGCGGGCCTGCTCAACTCGCGTTGATCATGAGGTTGGCGGCGGTTCCGGAGATCGACTCCGCCGCTAACCTCATGATCAACCGCTCGGGCACGGGTGCGGAGGGGTTAGAGGGTCAGGCGGTAGAGGGTGAGGGGGCGGCCGCTGGTGCCGGAGGCGAGGTTGCCGGTCCGCTCGGCCAGGCCGGCCAGTTCCAGGCGGTGCAGCATCCGCCGGGCGGTGCGTTGCTGCACCCGGAGCTGGTCGGCCACCTCCCGGCTGGTGAGCGGCTCGTCGCCGACCGCCGTGCGCACCTCCCGCAGCCGCAGCAGGGTGGGCACCGACAGGCCGACCCGCTGGGCGATGACCGCCAGGTTCCCCTCCGACGGCGCCGGGGCCGGCGTGGTCGACTCGAGCACGATGTCGGTCTCGCCGCGCAGCGACAGCACCGCCGTGATGGGGCCGACCCGGCGGGCGCGGCTCAGCGCGCGGCGGGCCAGGTTCTCCGCCTCGGCGGCGCTGCGTCCCAGCCCGAAGCCGATCTGCACCCGCTCGTGCCGGTCGGCGAGGCGGCGCAGCATCGGCAGTGCGGTGAACCCGCCGGTCGCGTCGTGCAGCGGGCCGCGGGTGGTGACGATCAGGTACGTGTCGGCGGCGAACCGGGCGAGCGTGCCGCCGAGCCCGGCCACCTCCTTGAGCAGCCCGTCGTCGCCGTCGGGCAGGCTGGCCAGCCCGAGCGCGATCTGGGCGTCCTCCTGGGCCTGGCTGCCGACGTGCAGCAGGAGCTGGCGCAGCGCGGTGCGGACCGAGTGGTTCGACGGGGCGAGGCGGAACGCCGCCATCTCGTGGCGCAGCACCTCGTAGACCGAGCTGATGCAGGTGACGGCGACGTCCGCGCCGGCCTTGCGCTGCCGGCGGTGGAAGGCGATCACGTCGTCGGAGTCGAGGCCGCTGCGGTACGGCAGCGACCGGACCCGGTCCACCGGCAGGCCCGCCTCACCGAAGGTGGTGGCGACGTCGGCGCCGGTGACCGTGTCGATCGACATCCGGGTCACGTCGTGCCCGGCGCGCAACAGCCGCACGGCGGCCTGGAGCAGGGTCGCGCCGGTGTAGTCGACGAAGACCGCCGGGCGGTTGAGCGCGTTCGCCTCCCGGGCCAGGGTGTAGGGCACGACGCCGGTGAACAGCCACGCCTCCACCTGACCGGCGTGCGCCTCGGCGAGCGCCGGAGCCTGCGACTCGTGGTCGTAGTGCAGCCGCCGGGCGGTGACGCCGGGCTGCTCCTCGCAGGTGGCGGCCACGTCATCGACCAGGTCGTGCGGACCGATGACCCCGATCTCGATGGTCACCGCTGCCTCCTGTCGGGGGGTTGCATTGTTCGCAGCACAAGATTACGGTCAGGCCCGGTATTACTGAAAGCCCGGGAGGGTGCGTGTCGTCGTTTCCCAGCATGGCCGACGCCAGCGGCCGGACGATCGGCGCGGAGGAGTTGGCCGCGGTCAGCCGGGTGCTCCAGTCGGGCATGCTCAGCTCGGTCTGGGGCACTGAGGTCCGCGCCCTGGAGCGCGAGATGGCCGACCGCCATGGAGTGTCGCACGCCGTGGCCGCCAGTTCCGGAACCGCGGCCCTGCACCTGGCCGTCGCGGCCGTCGCGCCGGACCCTGGCGACGAGATCATCACCTCTCCGATCAGCGACTTCGGCACGGTCGCGCCCATTCTCGCGCAGAACGCGGTGCCGGTGTTCGCCGACGTCGATCCGTACACCGGCAACCTGGATCCCGCGGCGGTCGCCGCCGCGATCGGGCCGCGCACCCGGGCGATCCTCGCGGTGCACCTGTTCGGCGCCGCCGCCGACCTGCGCGCGGTCGCCGACTCCGCCGGCGTGCCGCTGATCGAGGACTGCGCGCAGGCCTGGCTCACCCGCTACCCGGACGGCACCCTGGCCGGCACGGCCGGCGCGATCGGCTGCTTCAGCCTCCAGCAGTGGAAGCACATCACCTGCGGCGACGGTGGCCTGGCCGTCACCGACGACCCGGCGCTGGCCCGCCGGATGCGGCTCTTCGCCGACAAGGGCTGGCCGCGCGACGAGGCCCGCCGGCACGTCGGCCTCGGCCTGAACTACCGGATGACCGAGCTGGCCGGCGCCGTGGCCCGGGCCCAACTGGCGAAGCTGCCCGGGGTGCTCGCCGACCGGCGACGCACCGCCCGGCGCCTGGTCGCCGCGCTGGCCGACCTGCCCGGCGTGCACCTGCCGGCAGACGTGGACGCGCACGCCTGGTGGCTGTTCCCGATCGTGCTGGACCCGCCGCTGACCAACCACGAGGTGGCCGGGAAACTCGCCGCCGCCGGGGTACCGGCCCGCGCCGGCTACCTCGACCAGCCCCTGCACTGCGCCCCGGCGCTGACCGAGGCGCCCGTCTACGGCACCTCCCGCTTCCCCCTCACCGTGCCACCGGCGGACCGGCTGCCGACCTACGGCCCCGGCGCGTTCCCCGTCGCCGAGCGGCTCATCGCGCGGACCCTGCTGGTGGTCGACTGGAACGAGCGGTACACCGACGCGCACGTCGACGAGATCGCCCGGGCCGTCCGCACGGCGGTGACCCCGTGATCGCGCCGGCCGCCGCCGCGCTGCGCGACCGGCTGCGCTGGCGGCTGGTCGCCGCCACCGCCACCCCGGTGGACGCGGGCGGCGTCGTCGACGCGGGCGTGCTCGACCGGTACCTGCGCGGGCTGGTGTCCGACGGCGCGGACGCCCTCGCCGTGTGCGCCCACACCGGCCGCGGCCCCTACCTCGACGCGGCGACCCGCGACCTGGTCGTCCGCTGCGCCGTCGACAGCGGGGTGCCGGTGATCGTCGGGGTGGGCGGCCGGCCGGGGGAGCGCACCGACGAGGTGGCCGCGCAGGCCGCCCGGGCGGCCGCCCTCGGCGCGTCCGGCCTGCTGGTCTTCCCCGTCGACGGTGACGCCGTCGACCACCACGACGCCGTCTGGCGCGCCGCCGGGCTGCCGATGCTCGCCTTCGACCTCTACAGCCGGCCCTACCCGGCGCCGCGGCTGGCGGCCCTGCTGGACCACCCCGGCGTCGCCGGAGTCAAGGTGGCCCGGCTGCACGACGCCCTCGCCTGCCAGGCGGCCCTGGCCGCGGCCCACCGGGCGGACCGGCTGGCGGTCACCGGCGAGGACCGGATGTTCGGGCCGTCGCTGATGTGGGGGGCCGAGGCGGCCCTGGTCGGTCTGGCCGCCGCCGCGGTCCCGGTCACCGCCCGGGTGCTGCGGGCGTACGCCGACAAGCGCTACGACGAGTTCCTCACCGCCTCCGCCGAGCTCGACCGGCTCGCCGAGGTGACGTTCACCGAACCGATGGAAGGCTACGTGCAACGCATGCTCTGGATCGCCGCCGAGGAGGGGCGGATCCCGGTGGACCACGCGGGTGACCCGCACGCCCCGGCGCTGCCCGACGGCGACCGGGACCGGGTGCTGCGAGTGGCGGGGCGCCGGTGACCGGCAACCCGTTCGCCGCCGGCGACCTGCCGCCGGTCACCCTCGACATCGACGTGCTCGTCGGTCGGTACGCCGACCGGCCGGGGCCCACCGGCGAGCCGGCGGCGGTCACCGCGACGCTGGCCGCCAACGGCGTCGAACGGGCGGCCGTGGCCAGCCTGCGGGCGGCCCTGTTCGACGCCCGCAGCGGCAACGACGAGGCGTCCGCCCTCGCCGGCCCCGGCGTGCTGCCGGTGGGCGGGCTGGACCTGCGCGACCCGCTCGGTGCCGAGCGGGAGGTCGTCCGGCTCGCCGAGCGCGGCTTCCGGGCCGTCCGGCTCTTCCCCGACGAGCAGCACGTCGAGCCGGACTTCCCGGCGGTGCGGCACGTCGCCCGGCGGGCGGCCGAGGCCGGCCTGGTCATCCTGACCGGCGGGGACGTCCGCCGGTTCTGGCGGCCGCTGCGCGGCACGACCGTGGTCTTCCTCGACACGCACTTCTACCACCTGGGCGACTTCGTGGTGGCGGCCCGCGACGAGCCGGGCTTCCACACCTCCACCCGGCTGCTCAACTCGCCGGACGCGCTGGAGACCGTCGCCGCCCACGTCGGCGTGGAGCGCCTGCTGTACGGCTCCCGCACCCCGTTCTACGAGCCCGTCGTGCCACGGTTGCGACTGGCCCGGGCCGGGCTCGGCCCGTCCGCGGTGGCGGCGGTGACGGGCGGGAACGCCCACCGGATCCTGGGACTGGCCCGATGATCATCGACGTGCACGCCCACTGGGGACCGTGGTTCTTCAGCATGGAGGTCGGCGCGGTCGCCACCAACCTCGCGGTGATGGACCGGTACGGCATCGACCTGGCCGTCGTCTCCGCCACCGAGGCGGTGATCTACGACGTGGCCGCCGGCAACCGGGCGATGGCCCGGGTGCTGGAGAGCAGCGACCGGCTGCTCGGTTACCTGACGGTCAACCCGCGCCGGCTCGACGACGCCGAACGGGACCTGCGGGACCTGCTGCCGACCGGCCGGTTCGTCGGCGTGAAGATCCACACTGACTACACCGGCTCGCCGGCGAACTCCCCGCAGACCCGGGCGGCGCTGGAACTGGCCGCCGCGCACGACCTGCCCGCCCTCGTGCACACCTGGGACGCGACGCCGCTCGACCTGGCCCAGGCGGTCGCGGACATCCCCGGGGCGCGCGCCATCGCCGGGCACATGGGCGCGAACGGCTGGCGGCACGCCATCGAGGCGGCCAACGGGGTGGATCGGCTCTGGCTGGAGCCCTGCTTCTCGCACACCGAGGCGGGACGCTTCGCCGCGGTGGCGGCGGCGGTCAACCCCGAGCGGCTGCTCTTCGGCACCGACGCCACGCTGATCGACCCGGCCGCCGCGTACGGGGCGGTGCTCGCCGCCGACCTCGACGCGAAGCTGGCCGAGCGGGTCGCCTGGCGCAACGCCGCCGAGCTGTTCCGCCTCGACGTCTCCTGACGCCGCGCCGGCCCGGCGGCGGCACCCGACAGGCCGCCGGGGCCGCGCGCTGGCGGGCCGCCTCCCGTTCGGCGGACGGCCCGCGAGGCGGTACGTGCCGCCGGTGCCCGCCCTACGGTCCGCTCACGGCAGCGGTTGCGGCGGGGGAGGGCCCACGTACCGCGAGTCCGGTCGGATGATCTTCGAGTCCTCGGCCTGTTCCAGCACGTTCGCGCACCACCCGATGACCCGGCTGGTGGCGAAGGTCGGTGTGAACATCTCCCGGGGCAGCCCGCACAGGTGCATGACCACACCGGCGTAGTACTCGACGTTGGTGTGCAGCTCGCGGCCCGGCTTCAGCTCCGCCAGCAACGACAGGACCCGCTCCTCCACGGCCACCGCGAGGTCCACCAGCTCACCGCCGAGGCTCTGGGCGATCCCCTTGAGCATGCGGGACCGCGGGTCCTCCGTCCGGTAGATCGGGTGTCCGAACCCCATGATCCGCTCGCCGGTCAGGATCCGGGAGCGCAACCACGCGTCGGCCCGGTCGATGGAGCCGATGGCGTCGAGGGTGTCGAGGGCCCGGCTGGGGGCTCCGCCGTGCAGCGGGCCGGAGAGCGCCCCCAGGGCGCCACCGACGCAGGCGTAGATGTCGGCGCCGGTGGAGGCGATGACGCGGGCGGTGAACGTCGACGCGTTGAAGCCGTGGTCAACGGTCGCGACCAGGTAGCGCTCGACGGCCCGGGCGTGCGGTTCGGACGGCTCCTCGCCGGTGATCATGTACAGGTAGTTCGCCGCGTGTGACAGGTCGTCGCGCGACTCGATCGGTTCCAGTCCCGCGCGCAGCCGGAACAGGGCCGCCAGCAGGCTGGGGGTGAGGGCGCAGAGCGCCATCGCCTGGGATCGCCGTTCGGCGGACGAGGTGTCGTAGAGCGGGCGGGCTCCGCGGGTGAGGCCGGCGACGGCAAGCGCGGCGCGCAGCCCGCCCATCGGGTCCTGCGCCGTCGCGGCGGCGGCGATGCCGGGCAGGGCGGCGGCGACCGCGGGCGGGATGTGGCGCAGCGGTGCGATCTCCTCGTGCAGCGCTTTGGGCTCGGCGGGGAGGGAACCTTCGATGAGTAGCGCCCACACGTCCTCCAGCGTCCGGTGTTCGGCCAGGTCAATGGCCGAGAACTGGCGGTAGTGGTAGAAGCCCTCGTGGCCGCGGACGTGGCCGATGGTGGTGTCGGTGACCACGACGCCGGCGAGCCCGCGCGGAACGGTGATGGTGTCAGCCATGCCGGCAGCCTCGCGCCGGCGAACCGGGCCAGTCAACATTGATCCAGTCAATGTGAGAGCATGGCCACATGCCCGGGGAGCACCTGCTGACCACCGCCGAGGTGGCGAACCGCCTGCGCATCAAGCCGGAGACCGTCTACGCGTACGTCAGCCGAGGGTTGCTTGACCGGGTCAAGGTTCCCGGCGAGCGGATCAGCCGGTTCCGGCTGGCCGACGTGGAGCGGCTGGCCGCCCGTACGCAGGCGACCCGGCCGGAACGCGACGCCGCCCCGGCGATGCGCACCGACACCACCCTGATCGCGTACGGGCGGCTGCACTACCGGGGGCTGGACGCCGCGACCCTCGCGCCGGTCACCCCGTTCGAGGAGGTCGCGCACTGGCTGTGGACGGGCGAGCGGCGGCTCGCCGCCTTCACCGCGCCGGGGGAGACCCTGGAGCGGGCGAGGCGGGCCAGCGACCATCTGCCCGCTCAGGCCCGGATCTTCGACCGGCTGCCGGTGATCGTCGCCGTCGCCGCCGCGATGGACCCGCTGCGCTTCGATCTGGCGCCGGCCACCGTCACCGCGCTCGCGCCCGCGCTGCTGACCACCATGGTCGACGCCCTGCCCCCGGTGGGCGGGGCGCCACCGGACGACGGCCTGGCGACCCGCCTGTGGTCCCGGCTGACCGGGGCCCCGGCGTCCGCGGCCGGCGCCCGCGCGCTCAACGCCGCACTCGTCCTGCTCGCCGACCACGACCTGGCCGCCTCGACCATCGCGGTCCGGGTCGCGGCGTCGACCCGGGCGAACCCCTATGCGGCGGTGCTCGCGGGTCTGGGCGCGCTGGACGGGCCGATGCACGGCGCGATCGGCAGCAGTGTCCACCGGTTCATCGAGGCCGCCCGACGGGACGGGGCGTCGGCCGCGATCGCCGAGTGGCTGCGGACCGGCGGGCTGCCCGGCTTCGGGCACCCGCGGTATCCGGAGGGCGACCCGCGCGGGGCGGCCCTGCTCGATCTCGTCGCGGAGCTGCCGGTCGAGGCCGACCTGCGGCGAGCCGTCGACGGCCTGATCGCCACGGCGGCGCGGCGGGGCGCCCTGCCCAACGTCGACTTCGCCGTGGCCGCGCTGGCGCACGCGACCGGGATGGGCCCGGGCGCGGCCGAGGTGATCTTCGCGGTCGCCCGGACGGCGGGCTGGATCGCGCACGTCATCGAGGAGTACGCCCAGCCGAGCAACCGGTTCCGGTGGAGCAGCGGCTACACGGGACCGACCCCCGCGCCGGCCTGAAGCGGCGGGGCGGGCCGCCGCGGCACCCGGCGCGGGGTTCGGGGATGGACGCGACGGCCCTCGTCGTCCGGTTGGGGTACCAACCGGACGACGAGTCCGGCCGGACTACTCCTTCGGCAGCGGGAAGCGGGCCAGGTCCATGCCGAGCATCCCCCAGGTGGCCCTGCCGTCCGGGGTGAAGTTGAACGCCGGGTTGTTGTACCAGCCGCGCGGCACGTTGTCGTACAGCGTGGTCACCTCGCCGCCGGGGGCGGTCGGCAGCTCGCAGATGTCGTTGGTCCAGTGCACCCAGGAGAACACCCGGCCGTCGACCCCGTTGAACTGGCCGTAGCCGCCGAGGTCGCCCTCCATCACGATGGTGCGGGTGGTCAGGTCGTAGGCGAACCAGGCCCCGCGCGGGCGCCGGCCCATCGCGTAGAGCAGGTTGCCGACCACGTGCAAGCTCTCGTACGACTGCCAGTCCGGCTTGATCTCCTCGCGCCAGAGCAGCTTGCGGGTGACGATGTCGACGGCGGCCACCTGCGCGGTCCGGCGGATCGGGCCGGTGGTGCCCTCGCCGTAGGTGTCGCCCGCGATGTACGCCGTGCTGCCCTGCACCACCACGTCCATCACGCTCTGCTCGGGCAGGAACTCCCGGTGCGCGTCGACGGTGTTGCCGGCCAGGTCGATGAAGGTCAGCGCGCCGGTGTGCTTGGTGGTCTGCGGGCTGGACGCCACGATCAGCTGGTTGCGGGGCCGGTCGACGTGGATCCGCTTGGTGCGCAGCTGCTCGTTGCCGAGCAGCCCCAGCACGCTGACGGCGAAGCTGTCCGGGTCGATCGCCACGATCTGGGTGCTCGGGTAGAGGCCCGCGTACACCGTGCCGGCCTTCCCCTCGGCCATCGCCTTGACCTCGCCGTTGACGTCGAACCGGTGGCTGGTGCCGGCCTCCGGGCGGTGCACCGTCATCGCGTAGTGCCCGCCCACCCAGATCGTGTTGCGGGTGTGCCGCAGCATCGACTGGATGGTCTCCGGGTAGCCGAAGCCCCGGGTGGCGGTCTGCCACACGCTGGCCGGGCCGTTCGGCGTCGCCCGCCAGACGTGCCCGAGGCCGCTCACGCCGAGCAGGGCACCGCCCGGCAGCGGGGCGAGGAGCTGGTTCTCCACGTCGGCGAGCGGCTTGCCGACCCTGACCAGGCCGTCCGCGGTCACCTCGTACAGGTTGGTGGTGAGCCGGGTCAGCGCGTACACCTTGCCGTCGCTGCCGACGGTGACCTGGTCGATGTAGCGGTCCTCGGCCGGGATGTCCCGGGAGACCCGGTCGGAGCCGTCGCGCCGGAACGAGATCAGCTGCCGGCCGCTGGCGACGTAGATGACCCCGTCGGCGACCGTCAGGTCGAGGATGCCGACCGGGGAGGCGCTCAGGTGCGCGGTCAGGTTGGTCGGGGTGCCGCCGGCCTTCGGCCAGACCAGCAGGGTGCCGGGCGCGGCCGAGCCGCCGTAGACGTACTCGTCGTCGACCGCGACCGCCGCCGCGTACTGGGAGCTGGAGATGCGACCGTACGTCTCGACCGTCGCGTCGGCCAGCCGGACCCGCTTCACCGTGCAGTCGGGATACGTGCCGAGGTAGAGGTGCTCGCCGTGCACGACCATGTCGTAGTACCAGGTGGTGCTGCCCCCGGCCCGCGCCCAGGCCACCAGCTCCCTGGTCTGCGGGTCGAACCGGTAGACGTGGGCGCTGCCGGCCGGGCCGAGGTAGACGTACCGGCCGTCGGCGGCGAGCTTCTGCCCTCCGTTGCTCGCGATGGCGAGGTCGTCGATGCCGCGCATCTCGCCGGTGTGGACGTCGAACTCGCCCAGCCGCATCTTCCCCTCGGGGGTGTTGAACCGGGAGGTGATGAAGACGCTGTCGCCGATGACGGCGGCGCCGCGGACGGCGGCGGTCAACGACGCCGGACCGAAACTGGTCGGGGTGAGCGGCTCGTGGTCCTGCGCGAACGCCGGCGCCACCAGCGGACCCTGGCCCACCGCAAGGGCCGCGCCGGTGACGCAGCTACCCGCGAGGAGTGATCGACGGCTGAGGGGCATCGTTGTCTCCGTTCGTCCGCGTCATTACGGGCCGGACCTTAATCATGGCGGATGCGGGCCGTCAAGGTTCGGCCCGTCCGTGGGCCGCCTGCTCCGCCCGGCGCGCCACCTCCGCTCGGCCGGACAGCCCCCGACAATCCGACGTACGGCCGGCCCATCGGGATCGGCCGGCACTTGCCAGGACCCACGTTGCCGTCTTACGGTCCAGCCCGATACGAAAGCGGTTGGGAGGGGTCATGCGACACCCTGACCCGGTGGACCCGGGCGCGACATGATCGTCACGGTCACCCTGAACCCCGCGCTCGACATCACGCACACCGTGGCGTCGTTGGTGCCGCACCGCAGCCACCGGGTCACCGACGTGGGTGTCCAGGCCGGCGGCAAGGGGATCAACGTCGCCCGCGTCCTGCGCACGCTGGGGCTTCCCACCGTCGCCGTGGCGTTTCGCGGGGGCCTCGCCGGCGCCGCCGTCGCCGCCGACCTCGACCGGCACGGCATCGCCCACCGGCTGGTCTCCATCGCCGGGGAGAGCCGACGGACGTTCACCGTGGTCGACGTCGCCAGCGGCGACGCCACGGTCTTCAACGAGGCCGGCCCCGCCGTGGCGGGCGACGAGTGGCACACGCTCCGCGGGCAGGTGCGGCGACTGCTCGCCGACGCGTCGGTGCTCGTCCTCTCCGGCAGCCTGCCGCCGGGCCTGCCCGAGACGGCGTACGCCGAACTGACGGGCGCGGCCGCGCGGGCCGGCGTGCCGGTGATCCTGGACGCGGCCGGACCGCCGCTGCTGGCCGGGGTCGCCGCGGGCCCGGACGTGGTCAAACCGAACGCCACCGAACTCGCGGACGCCACCGGCCTGACCGACCCGCTCGCCGCCGCCGACGCGCTCCGTGCGGCCGGGGCGCGGGCCGTGGTGGCCTCCCTCGGACCGGACGGGCTGCTCGCCGTCACTCCCGAGGGCACCTTCCGTGCCGGACTGCCGGCGCCACTGGCCGGCAACCCGACCGGAGCCGGCGACTCGGTCGTCGCCGCGATCGCGGCCGGCATCCACACCGGGACGCCGTGGCCGCACCGGCTGGCGGACGCCCTGGCCCTGTCCGCGGCCACGGTACGGGCGCCCCGCGCCGGGCAGTTCGACGCCGACACCTACCACCGGCTCGCCCCCCGACCGGTCGAGTCACACACGCCGATTGCCGACACCACCTGACGACCGGAGTCCCGCCATGCCCCTGTCCTCCACCGCCGACCTCGTCGCGCGGGCCGCGCGGAGCGGCCACGCGGCCGTCGCCTTCAACGTCGTCACGCTCGAACACGCCGAGGCGATCGTGGGCGGGGCGGAGCGCGCCGGCGCCCCGGCCATCCTCCAGATCAGCGAGAACGCCGTGAAGTACCACGGCGGGCAGGTGCTCCCGCTGGCCCGGGCGGCGGCGGAGGTGGCCCGGGCCGCCCCCGTCGAGGTCGCGCTGCACCTGGACCACGTACGGGACGAGGGGCTGCTGCGCCAGGCGGCCGACGCCGGATTCAGTTCGGTGATGTACGACGCGGCGGGGCTGCCCTACGCGGCCAACGTGGCGGCGACCCGGCGGGCGGCCGATTGGGCCCGCGAGCGGGGACTGTGGCTGGAGGCGGAGCTGGGCCGGATCGGCGGCAAGGACGGCGAGGCGCCGTTGGACGCCCACGCGCCGGGCGCCCGCACCGATCCGGACCAGGCGGCGGCGTACGTGGCGGCGACGCGGGTGGACGCGCTGGCCGTGGCGGTCGGCAGCCGGCACGCCATGACCACCCGGACGGCGACCCTCGACCACGCGCTGATCGGCAAGCTGCGCGACGCCGTCGGCGTGCCGCTGGTGCTGCACGGCTCGTCGGGACTGCCCGACGAGGAACTCGTCCGGGCGGTGGCCGGTGGAATCGTCAAGATCAACATCGGCACCGCGCTGAACGTCGCCTTCACCTCGGCGGTCCGGGCCCGCCTCGCCGACGACCGCGCCGTCACCGACCCCCGCGGATACCTCTCCCTCGGCCGGGCCGCGATGACCGAGACCGTCGCGCGCTTCCTCCGGCTGCTCGCCGGCCCCGCCCCTGCCGCCGCTCCGGCGGATGCGGGGGAGGGGCCCGCCTAGTCGAGCGTGCCGGCGATCCGGATCGCCTCCACCTTGCTGAGCTCGCCTTCGAGTCGGTAGGTCACCCCGGCCTCCTGCCAGATCAGAGTCGACGCGGCGAGCCGCGCGGTCTCCACCCGGACCTGGCCGGTGCGGTCCACGTAGGACACGGCGTGTGGGCCGCCGACCCAGACGGCGAAGTCACCGCCGACCTCGACCCACTCCGCACCCGGCCCGCCCGCCTGCTTCAGGAAGACCGGGTCGAGCCGGCCGTCGAAGGCGTCGACGCGCAGCGCGCCGTCGCGGTAGAGCAGGGTGGCCACCCGGTAGCTGCCCGTGCCGTCGGGGTCGGCGAGCAGCACCTGCTCGGGCGGGCCGAGCGCCGCCGGTAGCCGGATCGGGAAGCGCACCTGCCGCTGGGCCTCGTGCAGGGCGGCGGGCCGCTGCGCCGGCATCGGCGACGGAGTGCCGGTGGGCAGTGCCGGTTCCTGCGACGTCTCGACGGTGATCCCGGCGAAGCGCAGCAGCCCCGACACGGCGTCGGCGAGGGCGGCCCGCCCGGGTGGCAGCAACGCGACGAGCAGGGCGACGAGCCCCGCGGCCAGGTAGTAGCGCCACCGGCGGCGGCCGGGCGCGGGTGTGCCGAGCCGCGCCCGTACCCGCGCGGTGACGTCGGGCGGCTCGGGCGTCGCCAGCCAGGCGGACAGGTCGCGCAGCTCCCTTTCGAGGTCATCCACCGCGAACCACCTCACCGTCGAGCAGGACGCGGAGCTTCGCCAGCGCCCGGGACGTCCGCGACTTCACCGTGCCCCGGGGCCACCCCAACGTCGTCACGGTCTCCTCCTCGCTCAGGTCGAGGAAGAATCGGCAGACGATCACCTCCCGGTCCTTCACCGGCAGCCGGCGCAGCGCCCGCAGCAGCGCGGCGCGGCGCTCCGCGGCGAGGACGCTGCCCACTGCGACGTCCTCGGCGACCTCCGACTCCCGGTTCGCCGCGGCCCGCAGCACGAGTCCGTCCCGCCGGCCCCGCGAGCGGTGCAGGTTGCGGGTCTCGTTGGCGACGATGGCCAGCAGCCACGAGCGGAAGGACGACTCGCCCCGGTAGCGGGACAGCTTGCGGTATCCCTTCACGAACGCCTCCTGGATGACGTCCTCGGCATCCGAGCCCGCGCCGAGCAGCACCGCCGTCCGGTAGGCGGACGCGGTGTGCCGGGCGACCAGGAGTTCGTACGCCTCCAGGTCACCGGCCCGGGCGCGGGTGACGGACTCTTCATCGTCCAGGGGAACCTCCGGTGGGGACTGCACTCATGACACCGCCGACGCCGCGCCGGTTCCATCCGCCCGGGCGGAACCCCGGCGGAGGTGGCGGTGTCACCGGGACATGATGCCCAACACGACGATCTCTCGGCGTACCCTCCTGACCGCGCTCGCCGGCACCGGCGCCGCCGCGCTGGTCGGCTGCGACCCGGTTGGCGGTTCGACCTCGGCGCCCGCCGTCACCCTCCCCGACGCGCTGCTCGTCGAGCTCGACGGTGGCCTCGGCGTGCTGCGCGGCGGCGAGCGGCAGACGATCCCGCACGCCGTCGCCACCACGGACGGGCTGGTGATCTACGCGTCCGCCGCGCAGGGTGCCGACACCGCCTTCTGGCGGATCGACACCGGCACCGGCCGGGCCTCCCCCCGGGTGACGCTGCCGGGCCGCTGGGTACCGCAGGCCGTCTCCGCCCACGGCACGGCGGTGGCCTTCACCGCCGAGAAGGTGGACGTCACCGCGGGTCGCCCGGCCGGGCGGGAGGTGACGCCGGTGCTGATCGCCGACGTCACCGGCGTGCGGCACCGGCTGGAGCTGCGCGGCAACTTCGTACCCGAGGCGTTCACCGGCGATCACACCGGACTGTTCGTCCTCGAGTGGCTGCCGGCGGCGGCACCGGACCGCTACCGGGTCCGCGTCGTCGACCTGGCCACCGGTGCGCCCGGCCCGCTCTCCACCCGCGCCAAGGCGCCGGTCCCGCCCGGCGCCGAGGAGGAGATGCGCGGCGACGGACGCCAGGCGGTCCTCGCCCCGGACCGCCGCACGCTCTACACGCTCTACACCCACCAGCCCGGCCACCGGCACAGCCGCGACCTGGTCAGCGGGCGGCCCGGCAACGCGCACGCGTTCGTGCACACGCTGAACCTCGTCGAGCGGTGGGCGTACTGCGTCGATCTGCCACACCCGTTCGGGGAGGCGCCCGCCGGCGGCCACGCGATGGCCATCACGCCCGACGGGCGCCGGCTCCTCGTCACCGACGTCGCGTCGGGTGGCGTCGCGGAGATCTCCACCGAGGACCTGACGGTCCGCCGGACCGCCACGCTGGCCACGGGCACCGGCACCGCGCACGCCGCCGCCGACGGCGACCGGCTCTTCGTCGGCGCCGGCACGACGGTGCGTACGGTGGATCTCGCGCGCCTCGGCCCCGGCACCGCCTGGCCGGTCCGCGAACCCGTCACCGGTCTCGTGCTGAGCCCCGACGGCACCCGCCTGCACGTCGGCCAACGCCACGCGGTGAGCTGGCACGATCCCGCCACCGGCGCGCAGCGGGGTCGGGTCGCCGTGCCGGGGCTGGTGGCGCTGCGCGGCCGGGCCGGCGGCGCCTGACCCCCGCCCTGAGCGGCGGCTCAGCGGGCGTGGGCGAGGTAGACGACGTCCGGGTCGCCCCGCGGCACCTCGACGCGGTGGGTGTGCACCGGCCCGACGTGTTCCGCCAGCCGCTCGGCGTACGCCGCGGCGGGCGCGGCGCTCCAGACCGCCAGCACCCCGCCGGGGAGCAGCCGGGACCGCAGCAGGGCGGTTCCGTCCGCACCGTAGAGGGCGGCGTTGCCGTCGAACACCGTCCAGTCCGGACCGTTGTCGACGTCCAGGCAGATCGCGTCGAAGCGCTGGTCGGTCGCGCGCAGGAAGGACACGATGTCGGCGGTCACCACGCTCACCCGGGGGTCGTCCAGCGCCTGTGCGCTGAAGCGGGACAGGTGCGTCCGGTGCCACGCCACCAGCGCCGGCTCGATCTCCACGACGGTGATCTCCGCGAGCCGCTCCGAGCGGGCCGCCTCGGCCAGCGAGAAGCCCACCCCGAGCCCGCCGATCAGCATCCGCGCGTTCCCGGGCACGACGCTCAGCGCCGCCTGGACCAGCAGCCGTTCGGAGCGCCCGGCCCGGGTGTCCATCAGGAAGACGCCGTTGCTGATCACCTCGTAGTGCCCCGCGTCGACCCGCAGCACGAGCTCGCCGCGTTCGGTGACCCGTCGTTCGACGGTGACGGCCTGGGAGTCCACCGCACCAACCTAGTCACCGTTGCCGGCCAGGTCCGCCGCATTTCCAGGCCCCGCGCCCGGCGGTGGCCGTCGCGCTCATCGCCGCGGCGTCGTCCGGGTCAGCCCACCTTGGGCACCGCGCGGTCGATGATCGCGGCGAAGTCGACCCCGCTGGGCAGGGTGCCGAACGCCTGGCCGTGGTCGCCGCCGAGCCGGGAGGCGCAGAAGGCGTCGGCGACGGCGGGGTGGCCGTGGCGCACCAGCAGCGAGCCCTGCAGCACCAGGGCGAGCCGTTCGACGACGCGGCGGGCCCGCAGTTCGAGGTCGTCGTGGTCGGACAGGTCGGCCCGCACCTGGCGGACCGCGGCGTCGAGCCGCGCGTCGGCGCCGGCGGCGGCGCTCACCTCGGCCTGGAACGCCGCCATGACCTGGGGTTCCCTGGCCAGAGCGCGCAGCACGTCCAGCGCGGCGACGTTGCCGGAGCCCTCCCAGATCGAGTTCAGCGGCGACTCCCGGAACAGTCGTGGCATGCCGGACTCCTCGACGTAGCCGTTGCCGCCCAGACATTCGAGGGCCTCGGCGGCGTGCGCCGGCCAGCGCTTGCAGACCCAGTACTTGCCGACGGCCAGGGCGAGCCGTTTGAACGCGGTCTCGTCGGCGTCCCCGCGGGCGGACCGGTCGGTCGCCCCGGCGAGCCGCATCATCAGCACGGTGGCGGCCTCGGACTCGACCGCGAGGTCGGCGAGGACGTTGCGCATCAGCGGCTGGTCGACGAGGTACCGGCCGAAGGCCTGCCGGTGGGTGGCGTGGTGAGCGGCGGTGAGCACGCCCTGACGCATCCCCGCCGCCGCGCCGATGACGCAGTCGAGGCGGGTCAGGTTGACCATGTCGATGATGGTGCGCACGCCACGGCCCTCGTCGCCGACGCGCCAGGCCACCGCGTGCTCGTACTCGACCTCGGCGGAGGCGTTGGACCGGTTGCCCAGCTTGTCCTTCAGGCGCATCAGCCGCATCGGGTTGCGGGCGCCGTCGGGCAGGACCCGCGGGACGAGGAAACAGGTGAGCCCGCCGGGCGCCTGGGCGAGGGTGAGGAAGATGTCGCACATCGGCGCCGAGGTGAACCACTTGTGCCCGAGGAGCCGGTAGGTGCCGTCCGGCCCGGGGCGGGCGGTGGTGGCGTTGGCCCGCACGTCCGAGCCGCCCTGCTTCTCCGTCATCGACATGCCGGCCAGCAGCCCCTGCTTGGCCAGCGGCGGGCGCAACCCGAAGTCGTACGTCGTGGCGGTGAGCAGCGGCTCGTACCGCGCGGCCAGCTGCGGGTCGTGCCGCAGCGCCGGCACCGCCGCGTAGGTCATCGAGATCGGGCAGCCGTGCCCGGCGTCGGGGCGCCAGGTGTAGAACTTGGCCGCCCGCGCCACGTGTGCGCCCGGCCGCTCGTCCGCCCACGGCGCGGCGTGCAGCCCGTGCGCGACCGCGGTGCGCATCAGCTCGTGCCAGGCCGGGTGGAACTCCACCTCGTCGATCCGGTGGCCGTAGCGGTCGTGGGTGCGCAGGACGGGCGGGTGCTCGTTCGCCAGCCGGCCGTGCTCGATCGCCTCCCCGGCGCCGCCGAGCCGGCCGAGTTCGTGCAGCTCGGCGGCGGCCCACCCGGCGCCCTCCCGGGCGAGCCCGTCGAGCAGTGCCGGGTCGTCCGCCGCGTCGTAGCCGACCAGCGGGGGAACCTGGTTGAGGACCTCGTGCGTCGTCACGGCGATACTCCAAGCGCGCGGTGGAAGAACGTGATCAGGTTGGGGATGGTGTCCGGGCCGGCGACCCCGGCCGCGAGTGGACCGACCATGGCCTCGGCCAGGGCGCCGACCAGAGCGGTCGCGGTCAGCTCCGGGTCCTGCGGGGGTAGCTCGCCGCCCGCCACGCCCGCCGCGACGTAACCGGCGATCAGGTCGGCGTACGCGCGGCGGAAGACGAGCCGCTCGGCGTCGACCGCCGGGTCGACCGGCTCGGCGAGCAGGGCGTACGCCAACCGCGGGGACTTCAGCGCCCGACCGGAGAACGTCTCGACGACGGCGGAGACCTGCTCGGCGGCGGTGGTCTCCAGCGCGGCGGCGCGCGCGACCGCGTCCACCTCGCGCCGCGAGGCGGTGCGGAACACCTCGGCGAACAGGTCCGCCTTGGCGGGGAAGTGGCGGTAGACGGTGCCGGTCGCCACGCCGGCCCGCTCGGCGACGGCGGCCACCGAGCAGCCGGCGTACCCGGCGCCGGCCATGATCTCGAGCGCGGCGGTGATGATCCGCTCCCGCGACGCGCTCAGCCGCGCCTTGACCCGCTCGGTGCTCCGGTAGACCACGCAAGGATTGAATCACCATTCAATCCTTGGCCACAAGGTGCCGGCCCGCCCGGCGCGCGGGGTCAGTGTGGACGGATGAGGCACATCCCGCCGGCGGCGGGCCGGTCCATCGCGGCCAACGCATCGGGCGCCTCGGCCAGGCCGATGGTCCGGGTGACCAGTTCGGCGGGGCGCAGCACGCCGGCGGTGACCAGCCGGAGCAGTTCGGGATAGGCGTGCGCGGGCATGCCGTGACTGCCCCGCAGCTCCAACTCGTACGCGATGACGAGGTCCATCGGCAGGGCCGGGCGGCCCTGGGCGGCGGGGAGGAGCCCGACCTGCACGTGCCGCCCGCGCCGCCGCAGGCTCTCGATGGAGGCGGTGCAGGTGGCGTGACTGCCCAACGCGTCGAGGGACAGGTGGGCGCCGCCGCCGGTCGCCTCCCGCACGGCCGCGGCCACCGCGCCGGGTCCGGCGAGGGCACCGCCGTCCAGGCAGACCGTCGCCCCGCAACCGCGGGCCAGTTCGAGCGCGCCGGGGGCGATGTCGACCGCCACCACCCGCGCGCCGCAGGCCGCCGCGATCATCACCGCGGAGAGCCCCACGCCGCCGCACCCGTGCACCGCCACCCATTCGCCCGCCGCGACCCGTCCCTGACTGACCACGGCCCGGAACGCCGTGGCGAACCGGCAGCCGAGCGCCGCCGCGGCCGGGTGGTCCAGGTCGTCCGGGAGCCGGACCAGGTTGACCTCGGCGTCCCGCACCGCCACGTACTCCGCGAACGAGCCCCAGTGGGTGAAGCCCGGCTGCGTCTGCCGCTCGCAGACCTGCTGGTCGCCGGCCAGGCAGGCCGGGCACCGACCGCAGGCGCAGACGAAGGGCGCGGTGACCCGGTCACCGGGCCGCCAGCCGCGTACGCCCGCGCCGACCGCCGTGACCACGCCCGCGAACTCGTGGCCGGGGACGTGCGGCGGGCGGATGTCCGGGTCGTGTCCCTGCCAGCCGTGCCAGTCGCTGCGACACAACCCGGTCGCCTCGACCCGGATGACCGCGCCCCCGGGCGGTGGCGCCGGGTCCGGCACGTCGCGGACCTCGGGTCGGGCACCGAACTCGTCGAAGATCACCGCACGCATGCGCGGCATCCTCACATGCCGCCGGCCCGCCGGCGGCCCACCCCGGGCGCGCTACGGTCGGTCGGTCTCCCGCCGCGCGACCCTGCGCCACCACGGAACCGCCAGGAACAGGACGGCCACGACGAGGGCGGCGCCGAGACCGAGCGCGGCGAGCAACGGCGACGACGATTCGGCGGCCGCACCGTCGCGCTCGCCCTTGACCGGAACCACGGGCTGCTCGTACTTCTTCTCCTCGGGCGCGACCAGGTGCCCGACGGACGCACCGCGAGGAAGGTCGAAACCCCAGTTGAGCAGGGCGGACGCTTCTCCCAGGCTGCCCAGTGGAGCGGTCTCCGCGCCGAGCAGGGTCACCGCGAGCCGCCGGCCGCCGCGTTCGGCCACGCCGACGTACGTCTGCCGCGCCAGGTCGGTGAAGCCCGTCTTTCCACCGACCGTCCCGGGGTACTTCCCGAGCAGGGTGTTGTCGTGCACGATCGCGAAGCCGGGGTTGGTCGGCTGTGCCGGTATCTGCGCCACCGTGGTCGCGATGTACCGGCAGAAGTCCTCGCGGGCGAAGGCGGCCCGGGCGATCAGCGCGAGGTCGTACGCGCTGGTGTACTGACCGGGCCCGTCCAGGCCCGAGGGCGTCACCGCGTGCGTCTGGTGCGCGCGCAGCCGGCGCGCCTCGTCGTTCATCGCCTGCACGCCGCCCGGCCGACCGGCGCCGCCGCCGCCGAGGCGCGCGAGCACGTTGGCCGCGTCGTTCCCCGACTTGAGCAGGAGCCCGAGCCACAGGCTCTCGACCGAGTACCGGCCGCCCGCGACGACCCCCATCAGCGAGCTCTCCGGGTCGAGGTCGCGCAGATCCGCCCGGGTCACCTCGACCATCTGGGCCGGATCGAGGCGCGGCATCAGGGCCGCCGCCAGCAGCAGCTTCTGCACGCTGGCCGGCGTCCGGTGCTCGTGCGGACCGCAGCCGCCCAGAACCGCACCGCTGCCGAGGTCGGCCACGAGCCACGAGGTGGCGGTCACCGCCGGCGCCTTCGGCGCGCCCGCTGGAACGGCCAGCCCCGCCGTCGCCAGCGCCGGCCCGCCGACCGCCCGCTCGGCGGGACCGACCGGTGGCGGCGACGGCGCGGCGGGCGGCGGCACCGGCGGCTTCACCGTCGGGCACGGCACGTACGGCGCGGCGTCGGCCGGGGTCGGTGGCGCGACCGCGACGCCGGGCAGGACCAGGAGGGCGCTGAGCGCCGCTGCGGTAACCGAAGAGATGGTCACGTTTACGTACGGTAATCGTCGGGCCGGCCGCCGAGTTCCGATTGGCGGAAAGCGGTGCGACGGCGCTGCTGATCCCGGTCCGCCAGGTTCCGTCGCTGTCGCGGGCCCGCACCCTGGTGGGCGGGAGTGCGCCGAATCGCACCCAACCGCCCCGCGACGGCACTGCTTCCCGTTTCGGTCGCTGTCCGGAGCGCCGGGCTCCGCCGCCCGACCGCCGGTGTCCGGTGTGCCGACTCACTCCCGCCGGGCGTGCTCCGGCAGGTGGCGGGCGACCTGGGCCGGGGAGGGCATGCGGCTGATCTCCTCGGCGATCGCGCGCGCCGCGTCGCGGTGGCCGGCATGTCCCCGCCGCGGCAACAGCCGTCGGGCCTGCTCGGCGATCGCGTCCGCGCTCAGCTCGGCGGGCAGCAGGCGCAACGCCGCCCCAGTGGCGGTCAGCGCGTCGGCGTTGGCGAACTGGTCGGCTCCCTGGGGCAGGATCAGCTGCGGAGCGCCGACGGTGAGCGCCCCGAGGGTGGTGCCGCTGCCGCCGTGGTGCACCACCACGTCGACGTGCGGCAGCAGCTCCGCCTGCGGCACCCAGGGCTGCACGGTGACGTTGCCCGGCAGGTCACCGAGCTGCTCCGGGGGCACCCGGCCGGCGGCAACCACCACCCGCGCGCCCAGCGTCGCCAACCCAGCGACGGCCGCCCTGAGCAGCTCCGCGGTGCCGAACGCGGTACCGAGCGTCAGGTAGATCAGCGGCTGGGAGGTGCGGTGGTCGTCCCTGGTGGGCGGTGCGGCCGGCGCGGACCAGGGCACCGGCCGCAGCTCGATCCGCTGCTCCGTCGCGAGGAAGTCCCGGTCCTGTAGGGACGGTGGACAGATGTCGAGGTGCGGCCGTCCGGCGGTCTCGGGGTTCCTCCCGGGCGGTTCGAGGCCGATCCCGTCCGGGAACATCCGCCCGAAGCCGTGCCAGATGCTCGGAACGCCGGCGCGGCGCGCGGCGACGGCCGCCCCCGGCACGCCCCACCCGTGGATGACCAGGTGGGGCCGCACCCGCGCCAGTTCCGGCTCGAGGTCCTCGGCGTACAGCTCGTAGAACGCGTCCGCGGGACGGAACGGTCCCAGCCCGTTCGCGGCCAGCGGTGCGTGCACCGCCTCGCCGGCGGCGAAGTGCACCTCGTGTCCGGCCTCCCGGACGGCGACCGCGAGCGGGACCAGGGGATAGGTGTGGCCGACCGAGGCAAGGCTGGCGAACAGCACGCGCATGCCGACGAACCCTATCCCGACCGCCCGGCTCGACGGCGGTGTCACGGCGTGACGATCGTCGGGCCGCCACCGCTGCCCCGGTCGTCGAGCACCAGCGGGGCGCGGCCGCGCACCGCGTAACGGATGTGGGTGACCTGCGGCGTCGGGATGACCCGGGTCGGCGTCAGCTCGACCGCCTCCTTGTCGCCCAGGTCGAGGTCGGCGTCGAACAGCCGCAGACCCGTGCCGAGCACGACCGGCACGACGTGCAGCTCCAACTCGTCGAGCAGGCCGGCTTTGAGCACCTGCCGCACCAGGCTGCCGCCGCCGGCCACGGCGACGTCCTTGCCACCGGCCGCGGCCCGTGCCTGCTCGACCGCGCTGGCCACGCCGTCGGTGACGTAGGTGAAGCTGGTGCCGCCGCTGCGCATCAGCGGCTGGCGGGCGCGGTGCGTGACGACGAAGACCGGCGCGCGGAACGGCGGCTCCTCGCCCCAGGGCACCTCGCCCCCGTCGGCCATCCGCCGCCCCATCACGTACGCGCCGGCCGCCGCGAACGACTCGGCGACCACGTCGGAGTTCGTGTCCCGCTCGCCGCCGGCGAAGCCCTGCCGTTCGCGCCACGCCATCGCGTCGGTCACCCACCGGGTCACCCGGAAGAACCCCGCGCTCTCGGCCGACGTCATCCAGTCGCCGTCGCCGGTGTGCCGCGGCCCGGCGTAGAACCCGTCCACCGACACCGACAGCTGGGCGGTCACCTTCGTCATCTCGGCACGTTCCTCCCGATCGTCGACACCCCCTCCGGGTGCCTGCTCGCTGACAGGTCGGAGCCGACCGGGAGACCCCGACAGCACGGCTGCGTGACGACGGTCACACCCGGCCCGAAGGGCGGCCGGGCCGAGGGTCCGCCATTGCCGAGGAGCGCAATTTCCGGCGCTGATCGCGCAATCCTCAGGTCGATCATGACCGCGGGCCCGACCCAGACTGGGGAGCGCTCCGGGGCCACCGCCTCGGGGTGCCGGTCGTGCCGTCCGCGCGCCATCCGCCGTCCGGTTTACCGACCGCCGTGTCAACGCCCGCCCACCGAGCCACCCCGGCGGGCCGATGTGAGTTGGAGTGCCGATGTTTGCCGCTGTAGCAACCGGGGTGGACGCCCCGCTGTCCGTCGTCGAGCGTGACGTGCCCACCCCCGGACCGGGCGAGGTGCTCGTCCGGATCACCGCGTGCGGCGTCTGCTTCACGGACCTCAACCTGCTCCGCGGGCACTTCCCGTTCGCCCGGTTCCCGGTGGTGCCCGGCCACGAGGTCACCGGGATCGTCGAGGCCGTCGGGTCGGGAGTCACCTGGCCGGCGGTGGGGACCGCGGTCGGCGCGCAGTTCCTGTACGACTCGTGCGGGCACTGTGACCACTGCGTCCGCGGCGAGCAGATCCTCTGCCCGAGCAAGCGGATCACCGGCATCGTCGCCGACGGCGGCTACGCGGAGTACGCGGTGTTCAAAGCGGGGTTCGTCACCCCGCTGCCCGCCGGGTTGGACCCGGTCGCGGCCGCCCCGCTGATGTGCGCCGGGATCACCGCGTTCAACGGGCTACGGCAGGGGGGCGTCCGGGCGGGCAGCCGCGTCGCGGTCATCGGGTCCGGCGGGATCGGCGCGCTGGCGATCCGCTACGCCGTCGCGATGGGCGCCCGGGTCGCCGTCATCGGCCAGTCGCGGAGGTCCGAGGAGCACGCCCGGGCGCTCGGTGCGGAGCGGTACGTGTCGACCGACGAGACCGATCCGGCCGCGGCGCTCAAGAGGTGGGACGGCGGCGCCGACGTCGTCCTCAACGCGGCCCCGTCGACGGCGGCCGCGGCGGCGGCGTTCGGTGGGCTCGCCCCGGACGGCACGCTGGTGCTCTGCGGCTACGACAACAGCCCGCTGCTCCTGCCGACCCAGCCCATGGTGCTCAACCGGCTGCGGGTCATGGCCAACCCGTCCGGCTCCCCGCACGACCTGCGCGACACCCTCGCCTTCTCGGCGACCCACGCGATCGTTCCCGACGTCACCCCGATCCCGCTCGGCGACGCTCCCAAGGCCCTCGTAGCGATGGCCGCCGGGGGCAGCGCCGGTCGCCGGGTCATCGCCTTCTGAGTGGAGTGGAGAACATGTCCGTCATCCTGGTCACCGGCGCGTCCAGCGGCTTCGGTGCGCTCACCGCCCGGGCGCTGGCCGACGCCGGCCACACCGTCTACGCCAGCATGCGCGCCACCACCGGGCGCAACGCCCCGGCCGTCGCGGAGGCCGCCGCGTTCGCCGAGGCCAACGGGGTGGACCTGCGCACGATCGAACTCGACGTGCAGTCGCAGGAGTCGGCCGACGCGGCCGTCGCGGCGATCCTCGCCGCGCACGGAACCCTCGACGTGCTGATCCACAACGCCGGCCACATGGTCACCGGTCCCACCGAGGCGTTCACCCCGGAGGAGATCGCCCACGTCTACGACGTCAACGTGCTGGGCACCCAGCGGGTCAACCGGGCGGCGCTGCCGCACCTGCGGGCCCAGGGCCGTGGCCTGCTGGTCTGGATCGGCAGCAGCAGCACCCGCGGCGGCACCCCGCCCTACCTCGCGCCGTACTTCGCGGCGAAGGCCGGCATGGACGCCCTCGCGGTCAGCTACGCCGCGGAGCTGGCCCGGTTCGGCATCGAGACCACCATCGTCGTACCGGGTGCCTTCACCCACGGCACGAACCACTTCGCGAACAGCGGGCGCCCCGCGGACGCCGACACGGTGAAGGCGTACGAGGAGCGCTACGGCGGGCTGATGGAGCAGGTGTCGCAGCGGTTGGCCGCCCTGGCCCCGGCCGACGCCGACGTCGGCGAGGTGGCCGCCGCGGTGGTGCGGGTGGTCGGCACCCCGCACGGCAGGCGTCCGTTCCGGGTCCACGTCGACCCCGCCGACGACGGCGCCGAGGTGGTCAGCGCGGTCGCCGACCGGATCCGCGTCGAGTTCCTCACCCGCGTCGGTCTCGACGACCTCCTGCACCCGCGCGCCTGACGCGAGCGCGGCTGGACCGGCGGGTGCGCGCGCCAAGCGCCGCGCCTCCCGCCGGTCAGCCGGGCCCGGTGCGGTCCGTCCGGAACCGGGACGGCGAGCGCCCGTACTCGCGGCGGAAGGCCGCCGCGAACTGGCCGGGGCTGTGGTAGCCGCAGGCGAGGGCGATCTGCAGCACGGTCTGGTCGGTGTCCCGGAGCAGGCCGGCCGCGTGCCGCATCCGCAGCCGGGTGAGGTAGCGGTGCGGCGTGAAGCCGGTCTCCCGGGCGAACATGCGCAGGAAGTGGTACTTGCTGACGTTCGCCTGCGCGGCGAGGTCGTCGAGGCTGACCTCGTGCCGCAGGTGTTCGTGCATGTACTCGGTGACGCGGCGCAGCCGCACCGCCCCGAGCCGGCCCGACCGGACGGCATCGGCCGGTGACTCCAACGCTCCCCGGTACAGCAGGTGGGTGGCGAGCATCTGCGCCAACGAGTCGGCGTACAGCGGCGGCGCCTGCTGGCGCAGGGCCTTCAGCACCATGGTTCCGGCCGCCGACACCAGCGGGTCGTCCAGGGACAGCGCGTCCGGGAACGCGGCGTACCCGGACCGGACCCGGCCGCCACCGAGCTCGCGCCCCGTCTCCGCCAGCAGGCCCGCGTCCAGGTGCACGTGCAGCGACTCCATCGGTTGCCCGGAGGTCGACCGCCAGCGGAGCACACTCGCGTTGCCCGGCGCGATGAGGCCGACGGAGCCGGGGTGGTAGGCCGCGCGACGCCAGCGACCGCCCCGGCGACTCTCGATCAGGTAGGTCCCACTGGTCACCAGCACGAACAGCAGGTCGGGCGACTGGGCGGTGCGGAACTCCTCGGCCTGCGCCGGGTCCCGGTAGCTGCGGGCCAGCAGGCCGCGCCACCCCAGCTCGCTGCTGCACAGCAACCGGTGCGAGGGAAGGGCGTGCTCGGCCTCCCGGCTGCGGGCGAAGGGCTCGTCCCGCTGGCCGGCGCCCGCCTGGCGAGCGGCGGGGATCAACGGTCCCGGGCCGGTCGGCGGGCGGTTCTGGGGCACGTGTGCGTCATCTGTCTGCTTCGGTCCGGGGTGCCGGCGCCGGGGCGGCGTCTCCGCAGCTCAGCGCCGATTGCGGCGTCAAACCTACCAGCTCGCTCGGGAAAGCCCGGGTCGGCGGCGCCCGGCGGGCAGGGCGAACGGCGGGCTGCCCCGGTCGAGGGGAGCGGCGGCGGGATCCAGGGCCGCTACGCGGCGACGGACGGGTCCCGCCGCTCGGTGCGGGGCAGCGCACCGGTGGTCTCCAGGATGAGCGCGGCGACCAGGTCCGGGTCGTCGCTCATCGGCACGTGCCCGCAGCCGGGCAGGGTCACCACCCGGGCCGCCGGCAGCCCGGCCCGGGCGCGCTCGGCCTGGTGGACGCCGAAGATCCGGTCGCAGTCGCCCCAGCCGATGGTCACCGGCGCCGTCGTCCCGGCCAGCCGGGCGCCGTCGAAGCGGTAGTCGCGGGCGGCCCGGGCCACGGTGCGGAAGCCGACCGCCCGCCGCAACGCGAGCGCGTCGCCCAGCGCGCGGTCGAAGTCCAGCAGCCGCGGCCGCGCCACCAGCGGCGCGAAGCACATCGCCCGCAGGTACGCCGACCGCAGCGCGAGCCGCATGATCGGGGTGGGCAGGTACGAGTTGGCACGCAGCAGCGTGAGGATGGCCAGGGCCCGCCGCCGCTCGGCCGGGGTGAAGAAACCGGCGGGGGAGAGGGCGGTGGCCGAGGCGACCGCGCCGGCGGCGGCGAGTTCCAGGCTGATCGCCCCGCCCAGGCTGTAGCCGGCCACGTGCGGACGCTCCAGTCCCCACCCGGTCAGCACCGGCAGGATCGCGGCGACGGTGCCGGCCATGTCGGCGGGCATGCCGGCGTCGGGCACCGGTGAGTCGCCGAAACCGGGCAGGTCGAGCGCGATCACCTCGTGGTGCGCGGCGAGCCGGTCGAAGACCGGCTCCCACGCCTGGTGGCGGTGGCCGATGCCGTGGATGAGCACGAGCGGCGCACCGCTGCCCGCCCGCCGGAAGTGGACCTTCATGGCTGCCCTCCCACCGAGGTCCGGCCGAAGGAGCGCCCGAGCCGGCGCACCTCGTCCTCCATCTGGTCGACCAGGGTGCGGCCGCCCAGCCGGGTGACCAGCGCGTCCGTGAGGCCGCTCGACACGACCGGTCGCAGCGCCTGCACCACGGCGAGCGAGCGCGGCACGTAGACCTTGCGCCGGCGGCGCTCGATGCCCCGCACCAGGGCGTGGGCGCACCGCTCGACGGGCACCACGGTGGACAGCGGCCGCGGCAGCCGGCGCAGCGTGTCGCGGAACGACGCCAGATCGTCGCGGATGTCCCGGACCAGGTCGGTGTCGATCCAGATCGGGTGCGCGGTGCCGACGGTGACCCCCTGCCGGCGGGTCTCCAGCCGGCGCACGTTGGCGAACTGTTCGACGCCCGCCTTGGACGCGGAGTAGGCGGCCATGCCGGGCATCGCCGTGAAGGCCGCGGCGGACGAGACGAGCAGGACGTGACCGCGGGCGGCGGTGACGTGGGGCAGCGCCGCGCTGACGGTGCGGATCGCGCCGCAGAGGTTCACCTCGACGGTACGGACCAGGGCGTCGACCGGTCCGAGCGCGACGGTGCCGAGGTTGGCGATGCCGGCGTTGGCGACCACCACGTCGACGCCGCCGAACCGGTCCACCGTGGACGCCACGGCGGCGTCGAGCGCGGCCTGGTCGGTGACGTCGCACTCGTACCAGTGCGCGTCGAGGTCGGCGGCGAGCCGCTTCAGCAGGTCGGGTTCCAGTCCGACGAGCGCGACGCGGGCACCCCGGGCGGCCGCCCGGCGGGCCAGTTCGGCCCCGATGCCGCGCGCCGCGCCGGTGACCAGGATCGTCCTGCCCGCGAGGTCATAGCGCATCGGCGCGCTCCGGATCCGGGCCGGCGCGGCCGGGCAGCGCGCACGGCCACGGGGGGCCGCCCACGCCGGTGATCCGTACGCCGCCCCACGGGTCGACCTCGGCCAACCGGGCCGGGCCGGGCCGGTCGGCGATACGCAGCTCCACGTCGCGCCGGCCGGACCGGACCAGCCGGGCCACCTCCGGCTCGGGCTCGATCCGCCCACCCCAGTGGTAGCGGCCGTCGACCGGCTCCCACCGCCCGCTCAGGTGCACCCGGACCGGCACGCCCGCGACGTGCGCCGGGCCGTGGTAGTTCATGCCGCCACCTCGCTCCGCTCGGCGGCCGAATCCGGCTCCGACGCGCTGAACTGATGGTTCGCCCGCCGCCGCTCGTTCACGGCCGGACCCGTTCGGGCGCGCGGGTGAACTCGCGCGGCAGGTCGGCGCTGCGCCGCACTCCTTCGATGCCGCTCCACAGCAGCGTGGTCAGGTAGTCGGTGAGGGCCGCCCGGCGGATCGGCTGCCCGTTCGTGGTCCACCAGTCGCCGACCGCCTGCACGAACCCGACCAGGCCGTACGCCCATGGCTCCGCCGGACCGGCGTCGAGGCCCAGCGCGCGCAGCCGGTCGCCGATCACCCGGGCCAGCCCGGCCGCCACCTGCCGGCTGGTGCCGGCGACCACCTGGTGGATGCCGGGGTGGCTCGACTGGTGCATCAGGAAGCGGTAGAGCGTCGGCTCCGACTCGATCACCCCGAGGTAGGCGTCGATGGTCGCCTCGACCAGGCCCCGTTCCTCGCGGACCTGCTCGATCGCCGGCGCGATCGCGTCGACCACCCGCGCGGCCACCACCTCGCTGACGGCGAGCCAGAGCTGTGACTTGTCGGCGAAGTAGCGGTAGAGGACCGGCTTGCTCACCCCGGCCGTGGCGGCCACCTGACCCATGTCGACCCCCGGCCCGTGCCGCAGCAACGCCTGCACGGCCGCCCCGATGAGTTCCTGCCGGCGCTGTTCCCGATGGTCGGCCCAGCGATCCCGGCGGCCGTTCGCCCGGGTCGCGGGCGCACCGCCGGAGGGCTCGGATCCATTGACATCCGTCAGGGGCGATTGCATGCTACTACTCGTAACAGTTACCGGGCGTCACGTCAATATGGAGCCGTCATGGAGATGACACCGGCTCGGCCGGAGCGCGAGGAGGTCGCCGCGCGACTGCTCACCTCCTCGCTGCGGACCAGCTACGACCCGACCGTCGAGATCGACTGGGACGCGCCGCCGGTGCCCGGCGCCTACTGGCTCCCGCCGCACCGCAGCAGCCTCTACGGCACCCCGCTGTGGGACCGGCTCGGCGAGGAGCAGCGCGTCGAGCTCACCAAGCACGAGGTGGCCAGCGCGGCCAGCGCCGGGGTGTGGTTCGAGACGATCCTCATGCAGATGCTGATCCGGCACTACTACGACGCCGACCCGACCAGCCGGCACGCCCAGTACGCGCTGACCGAGGTCGCCGACGAGTGCCGGCACTCCATCATGTTCGGCCGGCTCATCGAGGCGATGGGCTGCCCGGTCTACCGGGCGAGCCCGGTCGACCACGCGCTCGGGCGCTTCCTCAAGGCCACCGCCAGCGGCCCGCGGATGTTCGCCGCGATCCTCATCGCCGAGGAGATCCTCGACGCGTTCCAGCGCGAGATCATGGCCGACGAGTCACTGCAACCGCTGATCCGGATGGTGTCGCGGATCCACGTGGTCGAGGAGGCGCGGCACGTGCGGTTCGCCCGCGCGGAACTCACCCGCCAGGTCGAGGCCGCCGGGCCGCTGGGCCTGTCGTACGCCCGGCTGCTGATCGGCCGCGCCGCCTGCGCGATCGCCGACCGCCTGGTCCATCCCGACGCGTACGCCGCGGTCGGCATTCCGCCGGCGGCCGGCCGCGCGGCCGCCCGGGCCAACCCGCACTGGCGCGCCACCCTGCGCTGGTCGGCGGCGAAGGTCTACGACCACCTGGCCGGCCTCGGGCTGGTGGCCGGGCCGGGACGGCTGCTCTGGAACCGCGCCGGCCTCATCTGACCGGCCCGGCGCGACGCATGCTGCCCAAGTCGGGCAGGCGTCAGGCGCCACCGACCCTCGGTCGCCGGTGGTCGGTGAGCCGCAGTCCGACCCCGCGGACCGTGTCGATGGTGACGCCGGTGCCCAGGTCGGTGAGCTTGCGTCGCAACCGCTTCACCACCGACTGGACGTCCGCCCTGCGCCGCAACCCCTCGTCCCGCCAGACCGACCGGTGCAGCTCCGCGTAGCTCCAGACCCGCACCGGCTCGGTGGTCAGGCAGGTCAGCAGGTCGTGCTCGAGCCGGGTCAGGCCGACCTCCCGACCGCGGCACCGGGCGGTGGACCGCGCCGAGTCGATGAGCAGGGTGCTCTCGGCCGCCTCAGCGGCGGCGGCCCGTCGGCGCGGACGACCGTTCGCGTAGCTGCCGCGGGGTGGCGATCAGCCGGCGCAGCTCGTCGAGGTCGGCGACGAGCAGCAGGGGCGCGATGCCGTCGAGGCGCTCGGCGAGCCGGATCCGCTCGGCCGCCGACGGGGTCACGGCGATCAGCAGCGGGAACAGTTCGTCCGCCGGATCGGACCCGCCCGGCACAGTGCTTGCGTCGTCCTCGGCCACCGCACCCGCCCGGAAACGATGGGCAGCAACTGCCCAGCTTCATCGTCGTCTGACAATATTCGGCAACCTTGCCGCCAGTCAGCAAACGGTTAGTGACAAGTTGCTCACGGCAAGTTCTTGATCGTCCTTTCCGCTAGATCATAGTGTCCAGTCGGGCAGCCGGCGTGACCCGCGCGGTGCCTGGGGAGGCACGGAGGGGTCCGTCGTTCCGCATCCATCCACAGGGAACGCACCTCCTGCCTCACCAGGGCTCACTCAACTCTGGGTCGTTCTGAAGGAGGCAGCACCGATGGTCAGACGTCCACACAGGAGGCGCACAGCCAGATCGCTGGTGAGCGCCGCCGCGGCGATGGTTCTCGCCGCGGCAGGTTTGGCCGCGACCGGTACTGGCGCGCAGGCGGCGCCGGCCGGGGCGGCAGCAGGTGCGGCCTCACCCTCGGACAAGATCCGACCCGATCTCGCCAAGCAGCTCGAAGGCAAGAGCGAGACCGACTTCTGGATCCGCTTCACCGCCCGGGCTGACCTCAGCCAGGCCAGGGGCAGCAAGGACTGGGCGCAGCGGGGCACCGCGGTCGCGGAGGCGCTGAAGAAGACCGCCGCCGAGAGCCAGGCCAAGATCCGGGCTGAGCTCGACGGCGCCGGCGCGAAGTACCAGGCCTTCTGGGCGACCAACGCCATCAGGGTCAGCAGCGGCTCGCTGGCGATGGCGCAGGACATCGCCGCCCACGCCGAGGTGGAGGGCCTGTACGCCCCGGTCGTCTACCAGGTGCCCGAGACCACGAAGGGCACCGACGAGAAGACCGTGAACGCCCTCGAGTGGGGCATCGCGAACATCAACGCCGACGACGTCTGGTCCCAGTACGGCGTCAAGGGCGAGGGCATCACCATCGCCAACATCGACACCGGCGTGCAGTTCGACCACCCGGCGCTGGTGAACTCCTACCGCGGCAACAACGGCGACGGCACGTTCGACCACAACTACAACTGGTTCAACGCCGCCGGGACCTGCGCCACGCCGTGTGACGGGGACGGTCACGGCACCCACACGATGGGCACCATGGCCGGCTCCGACGGGACGAACCAGATCGGCGTCGCGCCCGAGGTCACGTGGATCGCGGCGAACGGCTGCTGCCCCAGCGACGCGGCGCTGGTCAACTCCGGGCAGTGGATGCTCGAGCCGACCGACCTCAACGGCCAGAACCCGGACGCCAGCAAGCGGCCGAACATCATCAACAACTCGTGGGGCACCCGGCTGCCCTCCAACGACCCGTTCATGGAGGACGTGACGCTGGCCTGGGCGGAGTCGGGCATCTTCGGCGTCTTCTCCAACGGCAACAGCGGCCCGGCCTGCCAGACCAGCGGCTCGCCGGGCAGCCTGGCCAGCAACTACTCCTCCGGCGCGTACGACGCCAACAACAACATCGCCAGCTTCTCGGCCCGGGGCGCCGGGCAGAACGGCCAGATCAAGCCCAACATCTCGGCACCCGGGGTGAACGTCCGCTCCAGCATTCCGGGCAACGGCTACGGCAGCATCAGCGGCACCTCCATGGCCGCCCCGCACCTCGCGGGGGCGATCGCGCTGCTCTGGTCGGCGGCGCCGGCGCTGGCCGGTGAGGTCGACGCGACCCGTGCCCTACTGGACAACACCGCCGTCGACAAGGAAGACGCCCAGTGCGGCGGCACCGCCGACGACAACAACGTGTTCGGCGAGGGCCGGCTGGACGCCCTCGCGCTGCTCAACGCCGCCCCGATCGGCGACACCGGCACCCTGGCCGGCACGGTCACCGACGCGGCCACCGGCGCCCCGGTCGCGGACGCCACGGTGACCGTGACCGGCCCGGCGTCCCGGCAGCTGACCACCGGGGCCGACGGGACGTACTCTTCGCTCCTCCCGGTCGGCGACTACCAGGTCGCCGTCGCCGCGTTCGGCTACCAGCCCAGGACGGTGCCGGCGACGGTGACCCGGAACGCGACCACGACGGTCAACGTCGCGCTGACGGCGGTGCCGAGCGTCACGGTCAGCGGGGCGGTCACCGACGGCTCCGGACACGGCTGGCCCCTCTACGCGAAGGTGAGCGTCGTGGGCACGTCGGGGGTGTCCGACTACACCGCGCCCACCAACGGCCGCTACAGCCTCACGCTGCCGTCCGGAGCGACCTACACGCTGAAGGTCGAGGCGCAGTACCCGGGCTACCAGACGGTGACCAGGGAGGTCGTCGTCGGGGCGGGCAACGTCACCGCCAACATCGCCGTGCCGGTGCAGCCGAACGCCTGCACGACCGCACCCGGTTACACGTTCGGCTCCGACGGTGTGTACGAGACCTTCGACGGCACCACCGCGCCGGCCGGCTGGACCGTGGTCGACCACGCGGGCACCGGTCAGGTGTGGAAGTTCACCGACGACGGCAACCGCGGCAACCTGACCGGCGGCACCGGCAACTTCGCGATCATCGACAGCGACGACTACGGCTCCGGCGGACGGCAGGACACGTCCCTGGTCAGCCCGGTCGTCGACCTGACCGACGTCGCGGCCCCGGTGATCCGGTTCAACCAGGACTTCAACTGGTTGGGTCCGGACCGCGCCGATGTCGACGTCAGCGTCGACGGCGGTGCCACCTGGGCGAACGTGCTCCGGCAGGCGGCCGACGTACGCGGACCGCGGGTGACCGAGATCCCGATCCCGCAGGCCGCCGGGCAGGCGCAGGTGCAGGTCCGCTTCCACTACTACGACGCCTCCTTCGAGTGGTGGTGGGAGGTCGACAACGTCCTGATCGGCAGCCAGGTCATCTGCCGGCCGACCAACGGCGGGCTGGTGCTCGGCCACGTCCGGGACGCCAACGACAGCGGCTACGTCAACGGCGCCACCGTCACCAGCAAGGACCGGCCGGCGGAGAAGGCCACCACCGTGGCCACCCCGGACGACACCGAGCTGGCGGACGGCTTCTACTGGCTCTTCTCCTCGCTGACCGGACCGCACCCGTTCACGGCGGCGGCCGGGAACTACGTCAGCCAGACCAAGACCGTGGACGTCCAGGCCGACTGGGCGACCGCGGCGAACTTCCGGCTCGCGGCCGGCCGGCTGTCGGTGCAGCCGGCCCAGGTGAGCGGGACGCTCCAGATGCCCACCGGCAAGCTCAGCAGGACGTTCACGGTGACCAACACCGGCGGGGCGCCGGTCGACGTCGAGTTCAGTGAGCGCGAAGGCGGGTTCGAGCTCCTCCGGGCCGACGGGTCCCGGTTGACCGAGCAGCAGGTGATCGGGTCCGACGGCGCGCCCGAGCAGCGGCTCGACGTCCCGACGTCCTTCGCGGCGAGGGCGTCCGGCATGTCGGGCAACGCGACGTCCGCCGCGGTCGGCCCGCAGGCCGCGCCGTGGACGGACATCGCCGACTACCCGGCGAACGTGATGGACAACCGGGTGGTGAACCTGGACGGCAAGGTGTACTCGATCGCCGGCGGCAACGGGTCGGCGTCCACGACGAAGAACTTCGTCTACGACCCGGTCGCGCAGACCTGGGCGCCGATCGCCGACCTTCCCGAGGCGCGCAACGCCATGACGGTGGGCGTCGCGGGTGGGAAGATCATCGCGACCGGCGGCTGGGCGGCGGCCGGCCCGTCCGGCACCACCTGGTCGTACGACCCGGCGGCCAACGCCTGGACGAAGGTGGCCGACAACCCCGCGGCGCGCTCCGCGGCCGGGCAGGCGGTCGTCGACGGCAAGCTCTACGCCATCGGCGGCTGCACCACCTCGGCCTGCACGCCGATGTCGAACAGCGTGGTCCGGTACGACCCGGCCGGCGACAGTTGGGAGACGCTGCCCAACTACCCGAAGTCGGTGGCCTTCGCCTCCTGTGGCGGGATCGACGGCGTCGTCTACTGCACCGGTGGCAACGACGGGTCCGCGTCGCAGAAGGCCAGCTACGCCTTCGACCCGGGTGCCAACGCCTGGACCGCCATCGCGGACGCGCCGGCCGACAACTGGGCCAGCTCGTTCGCGGTGGCCAACGGCAGGCTCCTGGTCGTCGGCGGTTCGCAGGGTGGGGCCATCACCAACGCCGGCTTCGCCTACGACCCGGCCACCAGCTCGTGGTCGACTCTGCCGAACGCCAACACGCCGCGGTACCGCGGTGGCGCGGCGTGCGGCTTCTACAAGATCGGTGGGTCGTCCGGCAGCTTCACCGCGACCCCGGACAGCGAGGTGCTGCCCGGGTTCGAGGAGTGCGCCGAGGCGGCGGCCGACGTCAGCTGGATGACGATCGACAAGACGTCGGCCACGCTGGCGCCGGGTGAGAAGGTGACGGTCACCGTCGGGATGACGGCGAACGTGGACCAGCCGGGCGCCTACACCGCCTTGGTCGGGATCAAGGAGAACACGCCGTACTCGGTGCCGCCGGTGGCGGTGACGATGAACGTCAATCCGCCGAAGACCTGGGGCAAGCTGATGGGTACGGTCACCGGGACGAGCTGCCAGGGTGTCAACTCGCCGCTCCCCGGTGCGGTCGTCCAGGTCGACTCGTGGGCGATGTCGTGGACCTTCGCCACCGACGCCGAGGGCAGGTACGCCTACTGGCTGGACCGCCGGAACAACCCGATGACGATGATCGTCGCCAAGGACGGCTGGAAGCCCCAGACGCGCCAGACGAGGGTCGTCACCACCGCTCCCACCGTGGAGGACTTCGCACTGTCCCCGATCCGCTGCTGACCTGATCGTCACCTGACCGGTCCGGCCCGCCTGGTGATCCCACCAGGCGGGCCGCACCACGTCCGGCGGCCCCAGCCGCGGCGGCCGTCGATGGTCAGACCGGAGCGAGCCGGAAGCCGACCCCGCGCACCGCGTGGATCGTCGCCGAGGCGTTCAGCCGGGCGAGCTTGCGCCGTACCCGCCGCACCACCGAGTGCATGTCGGAGCCGCGGCCGAGATGCTCGTTGCCCCAGACCTCGCGGTGCAGCAGTTCGTAGGTCCAGACCCGTCCGGGCGAGCCGACCAGGCACAGCAGCAGGTCGTGTTCCAGCCGGGTCAGCTCGATCTCGCGGTCCAGCCAGCGCAGCACCCGTCGGTCGGAGTCGACGGTCAGGCCGGGCGGTGGCGTGTCGGCATCCGTCCCGGCCTCGGCCGGCACCACCCCGTCCGGCGGCGCCACCGTCGCCTCGCGCGGCGGCTCGACCACGTCGAGGAACCTTCTCGCCTGGTCGACGCTGGACACGATCAGGAACGCCTCCGACCCGCCGAGCAGGTGCGCGAGCTGCCGGCGCTCGGCCGGCGAGGAAGCAATGCCGATCGCCAGGGACGCGACCCGGATCCCCCTCATTCCCCACCTCTTCCCCCCACGATTTCGGGACGCTCATCGCGCGACGTCCGTCAATCATTTGAGACCCTAGTAAGGCCATGTATCAGTACGGTTAAAGACAGTTGCGCGAAGGCATCCATGAATGCGATCGAGATTGTCGCCGCAGCGCTGTAAACGTTTTCATCATGGCTTGACCGAATTCACCGGATCGTCTGCTGCGGAGGGTCGGGGGTCGGCTGACGGAAGGTGGCTCGGCCTGCTCGCGGATCGGGCGTCCGCCCGGCGGCGCCGCGGGCTCGGCCTGCCGCCGAGCTGTTCCTGTGCAGTGGGCTGTCGCATCGCCCAGGCGCCTGGTGGCCCGCCCGGCGGTATATCGCAGAAGGACGGAAGACGGTTGAAATAGTAATGCAGCTCGATGTGCCGGAACAATATCGCAGCTGCGCTGCGTGGCGCGCGGGCCGGGTTCACAATATCCGTTTCCGGGTCGAAAACCGCGCGACGGATTTCCGACACCGCATTGACGTCCTTCCCGCTGTCGATGGCGGTCGGCCAACGGCGGGAAGCGGCGCCGGGCAGTTCCGGCTCCCCGCCCCGACGCGGCCGTCGGCGAGCCCGGAACCGCCGCCACGGCGCGGTGAGCCGCCCGGCGGGCACCCGCTCGGGGGCCGGGACTGCTCTAGGCTGGGCGGCGGCCGGTCCGGTCGCGACCGGGTGACCCGCGGGCCGACGCTGCCCGGTGGACGACCGCGGGGGCGTCGAGGAAACGGATGCGGCTGTTCGACGAGGGCGAGGCGCCGATCCCGCTCACCCTGCTCTCGGCGCAGACCTTCACCACCGGGGTGCTCAACCTGGTCTACGCCCCGGCCCCGTCCGCCGGCGACGCCAGCTACGAGGACGCCAAGGCCCACCTGCCGCAGGCCTGAGGACCGGGGCCACGGCCGTCGACCCGGCCGTCGACCGTCCAGCACGCCGCCGGCCGGCGCCGGCGGCGTGCGCGGGACCAACGGGGACGGCGGCGTGCGCGGGCCGACCCCGGGGACGGCCGGCCGGGCTGGTCAGCTACGGGCGGGCGACCACCCGTCGGCGACGATCCGACCGGCGTCCCGGCCCTCGCCGAGGAAGAGCGGGCCGTCCCGGTCCGCCGCGACGATCCGGTCGACGTAGACCCCCCGGCCCTGGCTGGAGACGTCGGTGCTGCTGCTCCAGCGCAGGTGGGTCGCCTGCTCGGGCAGCTCCACCGACGCCTGCCACCAGACCCGGCCGCCGTAGCCGGTGACCGCGCCGTCGCTGGTCCAGCGTTGGTCGCCGTGGCGGAGCAGCATCCGGGTCGGCGCCCAGGTCGCGCCGCCGTCGGTGGAGACCTCGAACCGGGCGCTGTCGTAGCGCGGCTCGGTGTCGTACCAGAGCAGGAAACTCGCCGTGCCACCGCGCGCCGCCCGGCGCAGCGGGGCGGTGAGGGTGACCGTCGCGAGGTCGCGCGGGTCGGCCCGCCAGGCCTCGCGCGACCGGGGCCGCACCGGCATCGCCTCGGCGAGATCCCGCGCGACGGCGCGCCGGGCGACGTTGTTGCTGCCCCAGCCGCGGTCGGGGTGCACCCGGTTGCTGAGCAGGATGAGGAACGAGTGGGCGAGCGGGTCGATCACCAGGGAGGTGCCGGTGAAGCCGGTGTGCCCGAACGTCACCGGGGAGGAGAGCCCCATCATGTACCAGTGCTTGTTGAGCTCGAAGCCGAGCCCGCGGTCGCTCTCCGGATAGGCCTGCTCCAGCGGCGCGTTGTAGTTCACCAGCATCGCGCGCACCGTGTCGGGCCGCAGGATCCGCTGCCCGCGGTATTCGCCGCCGTTGAGCAGTGACTGGCAGAGCACGGCCAGGTCCGCCGCGGTGGAGAAGACGCCCGCGTGCCCGGCCACCCCGCCGAGCGACCAGGCGTTCTCGTCGTGCACCTCGCCCCACACCATGCCGCGCCCGGCGTACGGCTGGTACTCGGTCGCGGCGATCCGCGACCGGCGCTCCGGCCCCGGGTTGTAACCGGTGTCGGGCATGCCCAGGGGCGCGGTCACCCCGTCGTGGACCAGGTCGGCCAACGACCGGCCGGTCACCCGCTCCACCAGCACGCCGAGCGCGATCAGCCCCAGGTCGGAGTAGACGTACCGGGTGCCGGGGGTCGCCCCGGCCGCGAGCGGGGTGGCCAGCGCCGCGGCGAACCGCTCGGCCGGCGTCGGGTAACGGCTCCACAGTGGCGTGAACGCGGGCAGCCCGGAGGTGTGGGTGAGCAGCATGCGTACGGTGACCGCCGCCTTGCCGCCGGCGGCGAACTCCGGGACGTACCGGGCGACCGGCGCGTCCAGCTCCACCTGTCCCCGCTCGACCTGCTGCATCACCACGATGGTGGTGAACAGCTTCGACACCGAGGCCAGGTCGAAGATGGTGTCGGGTCGCATCGGGAGCTGCTGGTCGGCGGGAAGCTCCACCCCGACCAGCCCGGGCGGCGGCCCGACGGCGGAGTACCGCACCGCCGCCCCGACCGCCGCGTGCTGCACCACCACGCCGTCCTTGGCCGCCAGGACGACGGCACCCGCGAACGTGGGATGGCCGGGGTGGTCCGGGGTCGGCTCCAGGTATGCCGCCAGGTCGGCGGGCATCCGGTCCACGTGCTCGGGGAGCAGCCCCACCTCCGCGGCGCTGCCCGGCCGCAGCGTGTCGTGGCGGAACTGGAGGTCGGCGGGGGTGACGGCCGGCGGCGCGGAGCCGGCCGGGGGCCGCTCGGCGGCGGACGCCCCGGTGGCCGGGAGCGCCGCGCCCAGCACGGCCGCGGCCAGTCCGAGCGCCACGGCCCGCCGTGGCCACGCGGCCGCCGAGGCGGCGCGGACGGTGGGTTCGGCCATGGTCCCTCCTACCAGGTCAGCCCGTGGCCGTAGGGGTAGAGCACCGCCCCGCCGGCCGCCGGGATCGTGACGGGCAGCCGCCCGCCGGGGGACAGTTCGCCGTGCAGCGCGCGGACGAGAGCGTCCATCGCCGCCCGGGTGTACGAGTAGGTCGCCAGGTAGGTGGAGACGCCCGGCAGGTGCGCGATGTCGTACGGGTCCCGGACCGCCACCACGACCACGGGCCTGCCGGTGGCCAGCAGCGCCGCGACGAGCCGCCGCTGGCTGCCGCGCGGGTCGGTGATCTCGACGTCCCACGCCTTGTTCACCAGCACGACGGTGAGGTCGTGGTCGGCCGCCGCGGCGGCGGTCGCAGCGATCACCTGGTCGGACGGCAGGGTCGCGGGTCGGGCGGTGGCCCGGGCGCCGCGGGCGGCGAACCCGTCGGCGACCGTCGCGACCGGCGCGAAGGCGGCGCTGTTCCAGCCGGTGACCAGCACCGACCGGTCCGCGCGGGCGAGCGGCAGCAGCCCGGCGTCGTTGCGCACCGCGGTGAGCGTCGGATCGGTGACCCGGGCGACGGCGGCGACGTGCTCGGCCGCTCCGACGGTGCGTACCGCCGCCTCGACGTCGACCAGCGGGGACCGGGCCAGGCCCTGCCGGTACTTCATGGCGAGGATGCGCCGGACCGACTCGTCGATCCGCCGCTCGGTCAGCTCGCCGGTGGCCACCGCCCGCAGCACCGCGTCCCGGGCCAGCCGCAGGTTCGGTGGCATCAGGAGCTGGTCGGCGCCGGCCTTGAGCGCCAGCACCGGCACCCGCTCGTCGCCGTACTTCTGCCGCACGCCGGCCATGTTCAGCGCGTCGGTGACGATGACGCCGCGGAAGCCGAGTTCGCCCCGCAGCACGCCGGAGAGGATCGTCGGCGACAACGTCGCCGGGTCGCCGGACGGGTCGAGCGCGGGCACCACGATGTGCGCGGTCATGATCGATTCGACGCCCGCGCTGATCGCCCGCCGGAACGGCGGCGCGTCGATCCGGTCCCACTCCTCGCGGCTGTGGTCGATCACCGGCAGGCCGGTGTGGCTGTCGGTGGCCGTGTCGCCGTGGCCGGGGAAGTGCTTGGCCACCGCGGTCGCCCCGGCGTCGTCCTGGAACCCGGTGACCTGCGCGGCGGTCAACTCGGCCACCAGGGTGGGATCGGCGCCGAAGGACCGGACGCCGATCACCGGGTTGGCCGGGTCCACGTTGACGTCGGCGATCGGCGCGTACGGCTGGTGGATGCCGACCGCGCGCAGCTCGCGCCCGGTGATCTCCGCCGCCGTCCGTGCCGCCTCGGGTGACCGGCCGGCGCCCAGGGCCATCGAGCCGGGGAACTGGGCGGCGGGTGCGGGCATCCGCAGCACCACGCCCTGCTCCTGGTCGGTGGAGATCAGCAGGGGCACCCGGTCCTTGCCGCCGTCGCCGAGGGCGGCCCGTTGCAGGCCGTTGGAGAGGGTGGCGATCTGGCGAGGGCTGTCCAGGTTGTGCGACCAGGAGAAGTAGCAGACCGCGCCGAGGTGGAACTCCTCGACGACCTCGGCCGGCGTCTCGACGCCGAACGCGGCCCGGTTGGCGGCCCGGTCCGCGGCCGTCGGCGCGGTGGCGTCGCCGCCGTAGACGTAGGTGGCGAAAAGCTGGCCGACCTTCTGCTCCAGGCTCATGTGGCGCAACGTCGAGGTGACCCAGCCGTGCTCGGCGGCCGGCGGAAGCCCGGCGGTGGAGGCGGCGGTGGCCTGGACGGGGAGCGGTGCGAGGGAGGTGGCGAGGGCGGCCACCAGGACGGTCGCGGTGCCGAGTCGAGTCTTCATAGACGACGGCCTCTCAGTCCGGATGGCTGAAACTTAGCTACACTTCGATTAATCGTCAAGAAGGTTTGCTACATCCGGAGCGGGTGCGGGCGGGTGGTCAGGCGGACCCGACGAACTGGCTGACGTGGTACGCCGTGCTCCGGCCGTCGGGCGTCCTGGTCCACTTCGACACCAGGAGATGCAGGTCGTTGGCCCGCCGGCTGGACCAGGGGTGGATGAAGCCGCCGTAGAGCCCGGGCTCCTGCCCGGGGGTGACCTGCACCTTCTCGGCCGTCCAGACCTGGTCCGGCCCGCCCGCGGTGCGGGTGACGATGCAACCGGTGACGCAGTTGAGGTAGGCCATCACCCAGGTGCCGTCGGCGAGCCGCCGCACCGACGGCTCGCCGAACCGGCCGGTCAGGACCGGCGTGCACGGACGGCCCCAGCCCCAGGTGCTGCCGTTCCAGCCCCAGCCCTCGTAGGACTCGGGGTGGAACAGCCGGTCCCAGCGGACCCGGCGCAGCATCATCGGTCCGTCCTGGCGCCCGGAGCGCACCGAGAAGACGTACACCCAGTCGCCGTCGCGTTGCATCGTCCACATCTGGAACGGGTCGGTGTTGGCGCCGTTGTTCCACCACTTCAGCGGCGTACGGATGAAGTCGTTGCCGTTGTCGCTGTAGGCCAGTCCGGCGTAGCGCGACCGCCAGTGCGGCCCGGCGGGGCCGGCGGAGGCCCAGTTCTCGATGCTCATGTACGAGACGAGCTGGCGGCCGGTCTCGGGGAAGCTGATGCCGTCGTTGGGGATGACGGTCACCTCCCAGAGGCCGTCGATGCCGACTCCGTTGTGGCCGTTGTGCATCAGCTCCGGGGCGCGGCCGTTGCCGGCCACCCGGGCGGCGCTGTCGAAGACGACCCCACCGGCGGCGCCGGGGTGGACGTTGGAGCGCAGCATCACCGGGGAGCGCCAGTCGTTGGGCAGCGGTGGACCCTCCGGCCACGGGGTGTTGAAGGTGTCGCCGAAGAGGTATCCGATGGAGCCGTTCTCCAGCACGTACGGGATGCCGAGGTCGGTGCCGGCGACCTGCCACCGGTGGTTGGTGTCCAGGTCGGCGCCGGTGAGGCGCTTCTTCCAGGTGGCGGCCCGGGCGGCGGCGGGGGCCAGGATCGGCCCGACGGCCGCGGCCGCGCCGACCGCGGCGACCCTTCCGAGCAGTGTGCGGCGATCGATGGTCATGGCGGTAGTCAAGCGGGCGGTGGACGGACGAAGGATGTCTTCAGAGTTCCCTTCCCGCTCTGCCGGAAAATTTCGAGATTCCATTGACAGTCGTCGTGGTACGTCTCCAGACTCGCGGCAGTCGGAGCTCGACACCGGCCGGCTCATCACCGGCATCTGGGCGGGAGCGTCGCGTATGACCAGAGCTGTCCCTCGGACGGGCCTCGCCGCGGCTCTCGCGGTGTGCCTGGCGGCCGTCAGTGTCCTCGTCGGCGCCTCGCCCGCACACGCCGCGCCCGTCTTCAAGGCCCCGTTCCCGTGCGGTCAACGGTGGACCTACAGCCACCACGGCAGCGAGGTCCGCCAGGCGCTGGACTTCGTCCGCGCCGACGGCGGCGTCACCAACGGCGCCCCCGTGCTCGCCTCGGCGGCCGGCACCGCCTACCGGTACGCGCAGCCCGGCGGCGCCGGCAACTACATCGCGATCGAGCACGGCAGCGGGTGGAAGACCTACTACTTCCACCTCTCCGCGTACTCGGTGGCCAACGGCGCGACCGTCACCCAGGGGCAGCAGATCGGGCTGACCGGCAACACCGGCAACTCCTCCGGTCCGCACATCCACTACGAGCAGCTCTACAACGGGGTGGGGCAGGCGATCGTCATCAACGGCGTCTCCCTCGCGCCGTACCCGGGCTCGTACCACCAGCGCTACCTCACCAGCGACAACTGCGGCCGCGCCGCCGAACCCGTCGCCGGCCGGGCGTTCGGCTTCGGTGCCGGACAGCACCACGTCGCGGTCGGTTCCGCCGCCACGTTGGCGAACCTGTCGTGGTCGCCGAACACCGGGCTGGTACGGGCGGACTGGGGTGGCGGTCCGCTGACCGGCAAGGCCGTCGGGTACTCGCACGCGAACCAGCAGCATGTGTTCGCGCGGGGGAGCGACAACACGTTGCGGCACTGGTGGTCCGGGTCGGGGATGGGCTCGCCGGGGCTGGACCACTGGAAGACCGTCGGCCGGGTGCTGTCGAACCCCACCGGGTTCCCGTACGGCAGCCAGCAGCACGTCTTCTACCGCAACCCGGACGGCAACCTGGAGCACCGCTTCTACGACCTGAACACCGGCCAGATCGCCGGCGGGGTGTGGCCGGGCGGTGCGTTCGTCGGCAACCCGTACGCGTTCGTGCACCGGGACCAGCAGCACATCTTCGCCCGCACGGCGACGGGCGGCCTGATCCACTGGTACTGGTGGCCGGGCATCGATCCCGGTGTCGACAACTGGGGGATCACCTCGGGGGTGGCGTCGGATCCGACGGGTTTCTCCTACGCCGGCAACCAGCACCACGTGTTCTTCCGCAACGCCGACGGCAACCTGCAGCACCGGTTCTTCGACGACCCGTCCGGCACCCTCAACGGCGGGGTGTGGCCGGGTGGGAGCTTCGTGGGGAACCCGCACGCGTTCGTGCACCGGGACCAGCAGCACATCGTCGGCCGGACCGCCGCCGGCGACCTGGTCCACTGGTACTGGTGGCCCGGCGCCAACCCGGGCGTCGACAACTGGGGAGCCCGCGGGGTGGTGACCGACGACCCGGCCGGCCTGTCGACGCCCGGCCAGCATCACGTCTTCTACCGCACCACCGACGGCACCCTGGAACACCGCTTCTTCGACGACAGCACCGGACAGATCGTCACCGACAACTGGGGCGGCGCCCTGTAGTCGCCCTCGCCGGGATCAGAGGTTGAGCGGCCGCGGGTCGCCGGCCAGCTCCCGGAACCGCTCCTGGGGGCCGGGCACCAGCCGCCGGGCCGACAGGTCCAGCAGCCCGCCCACCCCGGTCAGCGTCGCGACCCGGGTGCCGTCCGCGCGGACGAAGTCCTGCTCGATCCGGAAGGTCTTGCCCTCGCCCCAGTGGAACTCGCAGGACACGTCCACCTCGTCGCCACCGCGCAGCTCCCGCAGGTATCGCAGGGTGACCTCGAGGGCGACCGGTCCCACGCCGGTGGCGATGAGCCGGTCCTGCGAGATGCCGGCGGCGCGCAGGCACTCCCACCGGGCGTGCTCGGCGTACTGCAGGTAGACGGCCTGGTTCAGGTGGCCCTGGGTGTCGAGCTCGTAGCCACGGACGGTGATGCGCACCCGGAACGGATCTTCCACACCGCTGAGCCTACCGGCGGGTACGACACGAGCAGCCGGGTGCCGTTGCCGGCCCGCCGGGAGGCGCCCGGCGGTGGGTACCTGACGTCCGCCAACACCCGGCTCCCGCCGGGTCCGCCGGGTGCCGGGGCGGGAGACTTACCGGATGTCTTCGACGATCCTGGTGGTCGGCCCCGAGCTGGGGGTCGCGCTGGTGGTGCTGGCCGTGGTGGCGACCGTCGGGCAGCTGGGGCACGGCCGGCAGATCCTGGTCGCCGCCGTCCGCGCCGCGGTCCAGTTGGCGGCCGTCTCGCTGTTGATCACCGCCATCGTGGTGTCGCTCTGGGCGACCGCCGCCTTCGTCGTCCTGATGTGCGTGGTCGCGGCGGCTACCGCCGGTCGACGGATCACCGGTGGCCGGCGCGGCTGGTTGGCCGGGGTGCCGATCGCGGTGGGGAGCCTCTCCGTCGTGGCGGGGCTGCTGCTGGCGGGACTGGTGCCGCTGCGCGGCATCGCGATCATCCCGGTGGCGGGCATCCTGATCGGCGGGGCGATGACCGCGACGTCGCTCGCCGGTCGGCGGGTCGTGGACGAGTTGACCGCCCGGCGGGGCGAGGTGGAGGCCGGTCTGGCGTTGGGACTGCTGCCCCGGGACGCGATCCTGCTCGTCTGCCGTCCGGTGGCCGGCCAGGCGTTGGTCCCCGCGCTGGATCAGACCCGCACGGTGGGGCTGGTGACGCTGCCGGGCGCCTTCGTCGGCGTGCTGCTGGGCGGCGCGGATCCCCTGACCGCCGGGATCACGCAGGTCTTCGTGCTGGTCGGGCTCCTGGCGGTGGAGGCCGTCGCGGTCGTGCTCACCGTCGAACTGGTGGCCCGCGGCCTGCTGTCACCGGCCCGGTCGGAGACGCTGCGGTGAACCCCGGTTCCGCCGTCAGGGGATCCGGCGGCCGTGGGCGTCCGGCACGCCGGACTTCCGGAAGAAGTAGGCGTTGACCTGGTCGCGCCACTCCTCGGCACAGCGCAGCTGCTCGTCGAGGCGCTCGGCCACCCGGGCGTGCACCGCCGGGTCGAGCAGCCCGGCGAGCCGGTCCCACCGCCGCCGCATCGCGGCCACCTGCTCGACCCCGGCGAAGTGCGTGTCGTAGATGTGCTGGATGACCGTGGTGCCGCTGTGCAGCACATGGGCGTACGGCACGTGGTGGAAGAAGAGCAGCAGCTCGTCCGGGCAGCGGTCGAGTGACTCGTACACGTCCGACCACGGCCGCGGGTACTGGCCGGTGAACCCGGTGCCCGTGGCGCGGGTGCGGTCCACGCCCACGCCGTCGCGGTCGGCGAAGTGGTACGTGCCCCACGGCGTGTACTCGTAGCCGTCCACGTCCGGACCGTAGTGGTGCCCGGGACGGACCATGAAACCGACGCCCAGCGGCGCGGTGTACCGCTCGTAGGTGCGCCAGGAGTCGTCCATCAGCTCGTGCAGCGTTCGCCGCACCGGCTCGTGCTCGTCCGTGGCCGACGGCGGGAAGGTGAGCCCGATCCACTCGTCGAGGACGGCCACCGGGTCCAGTCCCGGGTCCCAGGCCAGCCGGCCGAAGGCGTACAGGTTGGCCTGCGCCAGGGGATGCCCGGTCCAGAACGGGTCGTCGCCCACGTTGGCGACGGCGACCAGCCCGCCGCCGCCCGCCGGCACGCCGTCGCGCGCCGAACCGGCGGCCACGGCGGCGGCGGTGGGTCCGTCGCCGCCCCACGGTCGGAACCGCAGCACCTCGCTCCACCAGGGGCCCAGGTAGCACACGTGTCGCTGCTGGCCGGTGTACTCCTGGGTCACCTGGAACTCCACCGCCAGTCGGGTGGCGGGCATGGCCGCGATCACCGGGGACACCGGTTCCCGCGGCTGGAAGTCCATCGGCCCGTGCTTCACCTGCAGGATCACGTTGCTCCGGAACCGCCCGTCCAGCGGGGCGAAGTGGTCGAAGGCGGCGCGGGCCCGGTCGGTCGACCGGTCTCGCCAGTCCTGGCGGTGGTTGTAGACGAAGGCACGCCAGTGCACCACACCCGCGAACGGCGCCAGCGCCTCGGCGAGGAGGTTCGCGCCGTCCGCGTGGCTGCGCCCGTACGAGAAGGGACCCGGCTGCCCCTCGGAGTCGGCCTTCACCACGTAGCCGCCGAAGTCCGGGATGCGCTCGTAGACCCGCCGGGTGGTCCCGGCCCACCAGGCGCGCACCCGCTCGTCCAGCGGGTCGGCGGTCGGCAGGCCGCCGAGCAGCACGGGCGCGGCGAAGGTGACCGACAGGTGCACCCGGATCCCGTACGGCCGCAGCACGTCCGCGATCGCGGCCACGTCGTCGAGCCGGTCCGTGAGCAGCCGCGTCTCGGTGGCGTGGACGTTCACGTTGTTCACCGAGACGGCGTTGACGCCGACGGCGGCCAGCAGCCGGCCGTAGGCCCGGACCCGGGTCAGGTCGGTGCGCCGGCCGTCGCGCCAGAAGATAGATCCGCCCGCGTAGCCGCGTTCGACCTGCCCCATCACCGGGTGCACGTCGACGTTGTCCCAGTGGTCGAGCATCCGCAGCCGCATCGCCGGGCGGTGCAGCCGCGTCGGACGGGCGCTTCCGAACGCTGACTCGCCGAGGCGGACCACGTGGAACAGGCCGTGCAGCAGCCCCGCCGGCGCCTCGGCCAGGACCGCCGTGACGCCGCCCTGCCGGGCCAGCAGGAAACCCTCGGCGCCGAGCGCCCCCGGTCGGTACCGCTGCCGGTACTCGGCGTCCAGGAACTCCGCCTCCGCCGGCAGCGACCCGGCCGACGTCAGCGCGAGCACGAGGTCGACCCGCCGGGCCCCGGTGGCGGGCGTCGCGTCGGCCGGTCGGTGCGGGCCGCCGCCGTGCCGGGCGCACGCCTGCGCCACCTCGTGGCGCACCGTGTCGACCAGCGTTCCGTCGCCGTGCACCACGGTGCGCCGCGAGCCGAGCGCGCGGAACGCCTCGACCGGCAGCCAGGCGGGGTGGACGTCGGTCGTCACGAGTCCTCCCGCAGCACCAGGACGCCCCGTGCGTCGAGCCGGATCGGCCCGCCGGCCTCGACCCGGTCGCCGGTCAGCAGGTCGACCCCGCCGCCGCGGGCGGTCACCTCCACCGGCTCGGCGCGGTGGTTGAGCAGGAACAGCAGGCGCGTCCCGCCCGGGGTGACCCGGACGGCCGCCTCCAGGTCCGGCACGTCCGGATACGGGCCGGTCAGCCGGTGCCGGTCGAGCACCTGCCGGACCACCCAGGAGACCCCCTCCTGGTCCAGCCCGGTCGCCACGTACCAGCCCTCACCGGCGCCGAAGGCGTTGCGGGTGACGGCCGGGGTACCGGCGTGGAAGTCGGCCTGGTACGTGCCCACGACCTCCGCGCCCCGGGGAATCACCAGCTCGAACAGCAGCCGCGACTCGACCTCGATCTCATCCGCGCCCGACCGCGGGCGGACCGGGTTGACCACCTCCGGTCCGCGCGCGTCCCACTCGTCGACGCGTATGCCCGTCAGCGGTCCCAGCGGACCGGGCACGTCCGCCAGGAACGCGTTGTCGTGCTCGTCCACCCGACCGGAGAGGAACGTCGTCAGCACCGACCCGCCGCGGGCGGCCACCTCGGCCAGCCGCTGCGGCAGGTCGCCCTTGAGCATGTGCAGCGCCGGCGCGAGGACCACGTCGTAGCGGGACAGGTCCGCCGTCACCGCGACCACGTCGACGTCGACCCCGGCGTCCCAGAGCGCCCGGTGGTAGGCCAGCACCACCTGCTGGTAGCGGACCAGCCGGGACGGGCCGTCGGAGATCTCCAACGCCCACCAGCTGTCCCAGTCGAACAGCAGCGCGACCCGGGCCGGCGTCCGCGCGCCCAGCGTCGCCCCGCCGAGCCGGTCGAACTCCGCGCCGAGCTGCGCGACCTCCCGGAACACCCGGGTGTCCGACCGGCCGGCGTGGCCGATGACCGCGCCGTGGTACTTCTCGCAGGCACCCCGCGAGGCCCGCAGCTGGAAGAAGAGCACCGCGTCCGCGCCGTGCGCCACCGCCTGCCAGCTCCACAGCCGCATGACGCCCGGCCGCTTCAACGGGTTCACCTCGCGCGAGGCGGTCCAGCTCGGCGTCTGCTCCATCAGCCAGAACGGCTGGCCGTCCTTGAGTCCGCGGATCAGGTCGTGGGTCAGCGCCATCCGGGCCGCCGACGTGTCGTCCGGGGGGTAGTTGTCCCACGAGGCGAAGTCGAGGTGCGGCGCCCAGCGGTGGTAGTCGATCGGCCGGTACATGCCCATGAAGTTGGTGGTGACCGGCACGTGCGGGCTGGACTCCCGGATCGCCGCCTTCTCGTCGCGGAAGTTGGTCAGCATGGCGTCGGAGGAGAACCGGAGGTAGTCGAGGGTGATCCCCTGGAAGGCGGTGTGGTCCGGTCCGCGCCAGTGCTCGGTCAGCGCCGACGGCGGTTCGATCTGCGCCCAGTCGGAGAAGGTGTGTGACCAGAATGTGGTGTACCAGGCCGCGTTCAGCGCGTCGAGGGTGCCGTACCGGCGGCGCAGCCAGTCCCGGAAGCCGGCGGCGCACCGGGAGCAGTAGCAGGCCCCGCCGTACTCGTTGCCGACGTGCCAGGCCACGATCGCCGGGTTGTCGGCGTACCGCCGGGCGACCCGGCGGGCCAGCTCGGCCGAGAGCCGGCGGAAGACCGGTGAGCTGGGGCAGGAGTTGTGCCGCTGGCCGAACCGGTGCCGGCGTCCCTCGAAGTCGGTGCGCGTCACCTCCGGGTGGGCGCGGGCCAGCCACGCCGGGTGGGCGCCGGTACCGGTCGCCATGCAGATCATCCGGCCCTCGACGGTGGCCCGCCCGACGATCCGGTCCAGCAGTGAGAAGTCGTAGACGTCCGGGCCGGGCTGGGTGTGCGCCCAGGCGAAGACGCCGAGCGTGACGGTGTCGATCCGGGCCAGGTCGAACAGCTGGTGGTCCTGGTCCCACACCGGCTCCGGCCACTGCTCGGGGTTGTAGTCCCCGCCGAAGGGCACCTTGGGCGTGACCGGCAGGCTCATGCCGTGAAGTCCTTCCGCACCGTGGCGACCATCGGGTCGCTGCCGCGCAGCAGCGCCAGCACCAGCACCGCGGCCAGCGCCGCGAGCACCGCCTCGGAGGTGACCAGCGCCACCGCGGTCGCCGCCGCCAGCAGGCCGGCGTGGCCGAGCGTGACGACCGGGGTGCGCAGCACGAAGTACCGGGCCAGCCGGACGACGTCCCGGACGCGGAACGCGAACAACGACGTGATCACCAGCGCGTTGGCGCCGACCAGGGCAGCTCCCATCCCGACCAGCACCAGCGGCACCGCCCACCAGCGGGGCATGCCGGCGGCGGAGAGGTGGGCCAGGTTCACCGCGATGACGGTCAGCCACAGCAGCAGTGGAACCCAGATCCGCAGCACACCGGCGAGGTTCGCCCGGTAGCCGCGCCAGAAGACCCGCGCGGGGTGCAGGTCCGTCAGGTCGGGGCGCTGGTGGTGCAGCGCGTACAACGCGGCGGAGACGGCAGGGCCGACCGGCAGCGCGCAGGCCGCGACCAGCGGGAGGTTGCTGACGTCCCGGTCCAGCAGCAGCAGGGTGACCAGCCCGGGCGCGGTGGTGACCAGCAGCAGCCCTTCGACCACCAGCAGGGTGTAGATCAGCGCCGCGGCGCGGGACAGCGGTCCGTCGCCGAACTGGCGCGCGGCGCCGACGGCGTCGCTCATGCCGGGTCCTCTCCGGTGGGCGCGCCGAGCAGCCGGTCGTCGGCCCACCACGGCGGGGTCTCGTCGGTCACGGCCGTGAGCTCGGCCAGGGTCACCTCGTGCCGGGACAGGTGCAGGTCGAGCGCGACGCGGCCGGCCACCACCGGCAGGCGGGCGTGCCGCCGGGCCGGCTCGGCCGCCTCCCGCAGGGCGTCCAGTTGACCGGTACGCGGCGAGCGGGGCCGCCCCATCTCGCACCACGCCCGCCAGGCGTTGCCGGACCCCTCACCGACCGACGAGCGCAGCAGGAAGGCGGAGGTCGCGGGCGACGCCAGCGGCACCGACAGGCGCACCGGGTGCCCGTCGGGGACCGGCTCGCGGCCGGTCACGTCGACCGGCGCCCAGGCCAGCACGGTGACCCGGCCGGTGGCGTCCCGGGTGACCAGGTGGTCCGGGCCGCGCGCGAGGACCTGGTCGCCCATCCGGGCCAGGAAGGCGTACAGGTGGTAGGTGGGTTTCTTGATCTGGCGGTGGGTGAGCAGGCCGAAACCGCCGTGGAACAGCGACGTCGGCACCCCCTCCTCCTCGAACACGTCGCTGAAGGTCCAGTACGAGAAGGAGTCCACGAGGTCGCCGCCGGCGGCCACCACCGGGGCCAGGTACGCGGCGTGGAAGGCGGTGTCGTGGATCGGGTTGTCGGGCCGGTAGGAGGAGTTGAACTCGGTGATGTGCACCGGCAGGTCCGCCAGCGCGCTGCCGCGCAGGTGCCGTCGCGGGCTGGCGAACTGCTCCAGCAGGCTGCTCGCCGGCGCCAGGGTCTGATGGGTGCCGAAGGGCACGTGCTGGGCCGGCCCGGAGGTGTAGGCGTGCCGGCTGACGAAGTCGACCGGCACCGAGCGGGCGGTGACGAACTCGGCGAACGGCAGCAGCCACTCGTCCGCGCCGGGGGAGATGGCCGGGCCGCCGACCTGGAGCCCGGCGTCCACCTCCTTGACCGCGTTCGCCGTCACCTCGTACAGCCGGTGGTAGGCGTCCTGGTCGGCGCCCGGCCAGAACGCCGGTAGGTTGGGCTCGTTCCACACCTCGATCGGCCAGCCGCGCACCTCGTCGAGCCCGTAGCGGTCGACGAGGTGGGCGACGGTGGCGCGGACCAGCTCCGCCCATTCGGTCCAGGACTCCGGCGGGGTGACGTTGCCGCGCCACCAGAACACGGTCTGGTCGCCGGAGGCGAGGCCGGAGGGCATGAAGCCCAGTTCCAGGAAGGGCCGGATGCCCAGGTCGAGGTAGGCGTCGACCACCTGGTCGACGTACGTGAACGCGTGCCGCACCCGGCGTGACCCCTGGAACCGGTAGGGCCGGTGGACGCCCACGCCGTCGCTGAGCAGGCCGTGCCCGCGGATGTGCCGGAAGCCGATCTCCCGTTGCACGAGGGCCAGCGATTCCTGGTAGTCGCGGCGGAGGGCCAGGTCGAACCGGCCGGTGCCGACGCAGGCGCGCCAGGCGTCGGTCAACCGGCCCGACGGGTGCTCCGGTACGGAGATGCGCATCATCGTCCTTCGTGCTCGGTGCGCGCTGGCGCGACTCGTCCCGGCCGGTCGGGTGGCGCCCCGGCGCCGGGCGCCATCGAGGAGCTCACCCGGTCAGCCGTGTTCCTTCCGGTAGCGCTCGTGGGCCTTGTTGACCATGTCCAGGTACTGGTCCATGTTCTTGCCCTTGAGCTCGGCGAGGTAGGCGTCCCACTGGCCCAGGTCCCGCTGGCCGAGGATGAACTGGAGCGACGCCTGGGTGACGTGGTCCCGCAGCGGCGTCTCCCGCAGCGACGCCTGCTCCCGCTCCTCGTCGGTGAGCGGGTACGGCGGGGCCACCGGGATCGGCGGCCGAGCGTTCATGATCTTCTGGAACTCCTGCTCCTCGGCGGAGAAGAACGCCTGCACCAGGTCGGGGTTGCCGCCGTAGGCGAACACCCCGTTGTAGAAGCCGAAGTCCTTCTGCAGGTGCTTGCTCGCCTTGGGGTTGAGCCCGACGACGTTGACGTCGTCCGCCAGCGTGCGCTTGCCGGCGGGGTCCTTGACGAAGGTCGTTCCCTCGACGCCCCACCGGGCGAACTCCTGCCCCGCGTCGGAGTACCACAGCCAGTCGACGAACTGCATCATGGCCACGAAGTTCTTGCTGTCCCGCGCCTTCTTCGAGATCATGACGCCGTTCTCGAGGCGGCTGGCCGGGTTGATCTCGCCGGCCGGGCCGACCGGCAGCGGGATCTTGGCGAGCTTCGCGTTCGGGATGGTCTTCGCCAGGTCCGGCCGGTTGTCGTTGACCAGCGTCTGCGCGTTGGCGCTGATCACGAACGACTTGCCGTTCGCGAGCTTCTGCCGGGCCTGGTCGTCGGTCTGGGTGAAGCTCTCCGGGTCGAGCAGCCCCTCCGTCACCAGCTTGTTGAGGTACCGCAGCAGCTGCTTGTACTGCTCGGTGGCGGCGGTGTACTGGAACTTCTCGGCGTTCTGGTCCCAGCTGGCGTGCTGGTAGTTCCAGCCGGCGCCGGCCAGGCCGTGGGTCACGGCGAGCAGGTTCAGCAGGTTGCCGCCCGGATGGGGCTTGCTCCACCGGTCGGAGAACGGGTAGGAGGCCGGATACTTCGCCTTCATCGCCTTGAGCACGGTGTACAGCTCGTCCCAGGTCTTCGGGATCTGGAGGCCGAGTTGGTCCAGGATGTCGGTCCGGACCGCCAGCGAGTAGTCGTGCCAGGGCTTCTCGTGCACCCCGGGGAGCAGGTAGAACTTGCCGTCGGCCTGGCGCAGGGTGTCGATCTCAGGCTGCAGGTTCCACTTGGAGATCTTGTCCTTGAGGTTGGGCATCAGGTCGAGGTAGTCGCTGACCGGCAGGACGGCCCCCGAGGAGACGTAGGCGTCCTCCTGGTGGGGGTAGGTCTTCGGGATGATGAACGGGGCGTCGCCGGCGCCGATCAGCAGGCTGCGCTTCTGCTCGTAGTCGCTCTGCGGCACGGCGACCGGCTCCAGCTTGACGTTGGTCCGCTTGGTCAGTTCCGACCAGAACAGCCACTCGTTCTTCAGCGGGTAGTTCGAGTGGTTGTTGTAGAGGACCGAGAAGGAGAGCTGCTCGGTGGCCGTGAACTGGGTGCCGACGCCGTAGTCGGCCATCGCGCCGGCCCGGTTCCCGGCCAGGTCGCCTCCGTCGGACGGGTCGTCGCCGCAGGCGGCGAGGCTGGTCAGGGTGAGCAGGCCGGCAGCGGCCAACGCCACCCGGCGCCATGGTCTGTGCAACACGGCGGATCCTTTCGGTGTGGTGGGGGATGGGTGGGACATGGCGGAGACCGGTGGCTAGCCCTTGACCGCGCCGAGCATGACCCCGGAGACGAAGTACCGCTGCACGAACGGGTAGACCAGCAGGATGGGCACGGTGGTGAGCACGATGGTGACGGCCTTGAGAGTCGCCTCGGCCTGCACCTCGTCGGCTTCGGCGATGGCGCCGACGTTCTCCGCGCCGGTGGCTCCGGCGATGAGGTTGCGCAGGTAGACGGTCACCGGCCAGAGGTCCTGCTGGTCCAGGTAGAGGAACGCGGCGAACCACGAGTTCCAGAAGGAGACCGCGTAGAACAGCACCATCGTGGCGACCACAGCCTTGGACAGCGGCAGCACGATCCGCAGCAGGATCCCGTACGTGTTCAGGCCGTCGACGGCCGCCGCCTCCTCCAACTCGACCGGCAGGCTCTCGAAGAACGCCTTCATCACCAGGAGGTTGAACACGTTGATGGCGTTCGGCACCGCGATCGCCCAGATGGTGTTCTTCATGCCCAGGCTGGTGACCAGGACGTAGTTCGGGATCAGGCCGCCGGAGAAGAACATGGTGAACACCGCGATGCCGACGAGTGCCGAGCGGCCCCGCAGGTGCTTCTTGGACAGCACGTAGGCGTAACAGGTGGTCAGGACGATCGAGATGACCGTGGCGACCACGGTGTACACCACCGTGTTGCGGTAGTTCGTCCAGAACATCGAGTCCGACATCACCAGCCGGTACGTGTCCAGGTTGAACCCGCGCGGCACCAGGCTGACCCGGCCGGCGATGATGTACGCCTCGTCGCTGAGCGAGCGGGCCACGATGTTGACGAAGGGATACAACGTCACCACCACGACCCCGGTCAGGATGACGGCGTTGACCGCCTGGAACACCCGGTAGCCCCGGGTCTCCCGCGGCCCGCGGGTCCGCGGCCGCGGCCCGGCTTCGGTGGTCTCGGCGGTCACCACAGGCTCGTCCCGACCGTGCGCCGGGCGATCAGGTTCGCCGAGAGGACCAGCGTCAGCCCGATCACGGCTTCGAACAGCCCGATCGCGGCCGCGTAGCTGAAGTTGCTGGACCCGAAGCCCATCCGGAACAGGTAGGTGGAGATGACGTCGGCGGTGGGGTAGGTCAGCGGGTTGTAGAGCAGCAGGACCTTCTCGAACCCGACCGCCATGAACGTGCCGATGTTGAGGATCAGCAGCGTCACCATGGTCGGCCGGATGCCCGGCAGCGTCACGTGCCAGGTCTGGCGCCACCGGTTGGCCCCGTCGATCCGGGCCGCCTCGTAGAGGTCGTCGTCGACCGTGGTGAGCGCGGCCAGGTAGAGGATGGTGCCCCAGCCGACGGTCTGCCAGACCTCGGAGGAGACGTAGATCGTCCGGAACCACTCCGGCCGTTGCAGGAACGGCACCGGCTCGCCGCCGACGGCCTGGACGAGCTGGTTCACCGTGCCGTCGACGGACACCAGCTGCATCACCATGGCCGCCACGATCACGATCGACAGGAAGTGCGGCAGGTAGGACACGGACTGCACGAACTGCTTGAGCTTGCGGGTGCGGATCTCGTTGAGCAGCAACGCCAGGACGATCGGCAGTGGGAAGCAGAACAGCAGGGTCAGCCCGCCCAGCACCAGGGTGTTGGTGAACGCCTCCCAGAACGACGGGTCGTTCAGGAACATCCGCACGTACCGCAGGCCGACCCACCGTTCGCCGAAGATGCTCCCGCCGGGCTCGAACCGCCGGAAGGCGATCACGTTGCCGAGCATCGGCAGGTAGCGGAAGACCAGGAAGAACAGCAGCGGCAGGACCGCGAGCGAATAGAGCTGCCAGTCCCGCCGCAGCGCCTGGCGCCAGCTGCGGCGGCGCCTGCCGCGACGGGGTGCGGGGGCGTTCGGCGTCGCGGGAAGGTCGGGTGCCCGCGGCGCCGGACGCAGCGTTCCGGACGTGCTCATCGTCGGCCTCCCGGGCGGCGGGTGGTGTCCCGTCTGGTCGGCCGCCGGTCGACGGGCAACTGGTTGGTCATGCACACCCCTTCAGCTCGACCAGACGCCGCCCCGTCCGGCACCAGGACGCACGATGCGATGGTCGTCTTCGAAAGTTTCGGTAACCTCCCGGTACTTGTTGCGGAAACCTAGGGAACGTCTCCGGGTGTGTCAAGAGTCACGAACAGGCCGCTCCCGAGCCGTGATTCGGGGCGGGCGCATCGACGCCGGTAATCCGCCAGCCCGGAACGGTTGGTCTGCGGGCGCTCGTCGGCGGCGCCGCGCTGTGCTAGGGTTCGCCGAAAATTTCGGACGCTGCGGATGAGGTTCCATGACACCGTCCCGCCTGGCGCGTACACCCGGTCCCGCCACGATCGCGACCATCGCCGAGGAGGTCGGCGTCTCCGTGGCGACCGTCTCGAAGGTCCTCAACGGACGGTCGGACGTCGCCGCCGAGACCAGGGCGCGGGTCGAAGCCAGCCTCGAACGGCACCGCTACCGCCGTCGTTCCCGCCGCGAGTCGGCCCGCAAGCGGCAGATCCAGCTGGTGTTCCACGAGTTCGCCAACGAGTGGGCGATGGAGATCATCCGGGGCGTCGAGTCGGTGACCGCCCCCGCCAAGGTCGGTGTCGTCCTGTCCCAGCTCGGCGGTGAGCACCGCCCCACGCAGCAGTGGCTGGACGAGGCGCTCGCCCAGCCCCCGCTCGGCATGCTGTTCGTGCTGTGTCACCTGACCGAGCCGCAGCAACGACAGCTGCAGCGGCAGTCGGTCCCGTTCGTGGTCGTCGACACCGACAGCGCGACCTCGGCCTCGGTGCCCACCGTCGGCTCGAACAACTGGAACGGTGGCCTGCTCGCCACCCGCCACCTGCTGGAGCTCGGGCACCGCCGGATCGGGATCATCTCCGGGCCCCAGGACGTGCTGTGCAGCCGCGCCCGGGCGGCCGGCTTCCGCTCCGCCCACGACGAGGCCGGCCTGCCGGTCGACCCCGAGCTGGTCCGGTTCGGCAGCTTCTACGTCGACGCCGGCTACACGCACGGGATGGAGCTGCTGTCCCGGCCGGATCGTCCCACCGCGATCTTCGCCGGATCGGACATGCAGGCCATGGGGGTCCTGCGCGCCGGGCGGCAGCTCGGCCTGGACGTCCCCCGGGACCTCTCGGTGATCGGGTACGACAACCTGCCGGTGGCCGCGTGGATCGGCCCCGCCCTCACCACGGTCAACCAGCCGCTCGGGGACATGGCCGGCATCGCGACCCAGATGCTGATCGAGCTGGCCCGCGGCGCGGACCTGCCGACCAGTCGGGTCGACCTGGTGACCGAGCTGATCGTGCGCGAGACCACCGCGCCGCCCGCCCGTCCCCGCTGAGCCCACCGATTCCGGCGAGGAGCCATGGCCCTGTTCGACCTTCCCCTCGACCAGCTTCGGCGGTACGCGCCCGTGGTGACCGAGCCGGCCGACTTCGACGGGTTCTGGCGCTCGACGCTGGCGGAGGCGGACGCCCGACCGGCGCTGCTCGACGTCCGGCGCGAGCCGACCGACCTGCGCCTGGTCGGCTCCTGGGACGTCACGTTCGCCGGCTTCGGCGGCGACCCGGTCAGGGCCTGGTACACCCGCCCGTCCGGCACCGACGAGTCGCTGCCCACCGTGGTCGAGTACGTCGGCTACGGACGCGGGCGCGGCCTGCCGCACGAGCGCCTGACCTGGCCGGTGGCCGGCTACGCGCACCTGCTGATGGACTCCCGGGGGCAGTCCGGCCGGTACGGCGGCGGGGACACCCCCGACCCGCACGGCGGCGCGCTCGGCGGCCCCTGGCCGGTGACCTGGGGCATCCTGACGCCGCAGGGCTACTACTACCGCCGGCTCATCACCGACGCGGTGCGCGCCGTGCGGGCGGCCCGGGCCCTGCCGGGTGTCGACGCCACCCGGGTCGTCGCGGCCGGGAACAGCCAGGGCGGCGGCCTCGCCCTGGCCGTGGCCGGGCTCGTCCCCGATCTCGCGGCGCTGCTCACCACCGCGCCGTTCCTCTGCCACATCCAGCGGGCCATCGAGATCACCGACGCCGCTCCGTACGGGGAGATCGCGCAGTACCTGGCGGTCAACCGGGAGGCGGAGGAGCAGGTGCGCTCGACGCTGTCCTACGTCGACGGGGTCGCCTTCGCCCGCCGGGCGACCGCGCCCGCGCACTTCGGGATCGGCCTGCGCGACCAGGTCTGCCCACCGAGCACCGGTTTCGCCGCCTACAACCAGTACGGCGCCGGCAACGGCCGGCCGGGTCCTCCCGACCGGCAGCTGCACGTCTACCCCTTCAACCAGCACGAGGGCGGGGAGGCCGTGCAGGTGCGGCGCCAGCTGCGGTGGCTGGCGTCGGTGCTCGCCGACCGAGGCCGGTCGAGGACTCGCCGGTCGACCGGGGAGCCGGCTCCGGGCGGGACCCCGGGCCGCGGTCCGCACCGCTAACATGACGCGGCTGACGCGTCCGGCCACGCCGGATGCGTACCCCAGGTCTCGTCGCGCCAGAACCAGGACCCCGATGGACACGTTGAACTCCGAGCAGCCGCCGCCCGAGGCGAAGGCCACCTGCTTCCGGCATCCACGCCGCGAGACGTACGTGCGGTGCACCCGGTGTGACCGCTCGATCTGCCCGGACTGCATGCGGGAGGCGCCCGTCGGCTTCCGTTGCCCGGATTGCGTCCGGGCCGAGAACCGCACGGTGCGGCAGTCCCGGACCGTGTTCGGCGGCCGGGCGGTCAGCCAGCCCGTGGTCACGTACGTGCTGGTCGGGCTGAACGTCCTGGTGTACCTGGTGCAGCTGGCGCGGCCGTCGATCGTCGGCCAGTTCGACAGCCTGGGCACCGGCCTGGTGGACGACAGCGGCCGGTACTACCTCGACGACGGCGCCAGCTACGCCGGCTACCAGTTGGTCGGCATCGCGCACGGCGAGTGGTACCGCCTGATCACCTCGGCCTTCCTGCACACCGAACCGTCCCAGGGCTACTTCGGGATCACCCACATCCTGTTCAACATGTACTGGCTCTGGCTGCTCGGGCGGATCCTCGAGGAGCGGCTGGGCGTGCTGCGCTTCCTCGCCGTCTACCTGCTCGCGGCGCTCGGCGGCGCGGTGCTGTTCTTCCTGGTCGAACCGCACTCGGCCGCGATCGGCGCCTCGGGGGCGGTCTACGGCCTGGCGGCCTGCTACTACGTGGTCAGCCGGCGGCTGGGCTACCAGCCGCTGGACCGGAACCGGATGCTGCTCTGGCTGACCGTGTGGCTGGTGCTCTCCGCGGGCTTCACGGCGTGGCAGGGCCACCTCGGCGGCCTGCTGGCCGGCGGCGCCGTGGCCCTGGGGATGGCGTACGCCCCGCGGCGGCGCCGTGGTCTCGTGCAGGCGGCCGTGGTGGTGGCGCTCGCGGCGCTCCTCGTGGCGTTGGTCGTGCTCAAGTCGCTGAGCCTGGGCACCGCAGCCTGACCCGGAGCGGTCACCGCGCGGGGACCGGGGGCCGGGCGGGTCGGCGGGCCGGCAGCAGCGTGTCGACCGCCCACGCGCCCGGCCCGAGCACCGCGATCAGCAGGAACGACCAGCAGAACAGCACGGCCAGCTCTCCACCGTTGCGCAGCGGCAGCAGGGCGTCCGGCTGGTGCACCACGAAGTACGCGTAGGCCATCGAGCCGGACGCCAGGATCGCGGCCGGCCGGGTGAGCAGGCCGAGCAGCACCAGGCCGCCGCAGACCGCCTGGATCAGCGCGGCCCACCAGCCCGGCCACTCGCCGGCCGGCAGGGCCTCGCCGCTGCCCCGGTTGCCGCCGAAGACGCCGAACACCGACGCCAGGCCGTGGCAGAGGAACAGCAGCCCGATGACCGCGCGGAAGAGGGCCACCGCGGGTCCGAGGATCCGCTCAGTACGCATTCCGGTTACCTCCGTTGGGGACGGGATCGGGCCCAGGATGCCGGCCGCGATTCAGCTATGTCGATGCTTTCCTCCTTTGTGGGAACGCTCCCACCTATCCGCTCCCACCTCCTGCCAAGTTCGCGCCACGGCACCGGCCTGTCCGCCGCGGCGGAGCCGACCGGCGATGGAAGGATGCCGGTGATGCGACGAGGTGACGGAACGACTCGGAGGCGGTGGGCCGCGGTGGGCGCGGCCGTGGCCCTCGCCGGCACGGTGATCCCGGGCGGCGCGGCGGCCGCCCCCGCGCCCGCGGCGGTCGGTGGGGCGCCGGTCTGCGAGATCCGCGACGACCGGCTGACCGAGATCTCCGGGATGGTCGCCACGCAGGACGGGTTCGTCGTGGTGAACGACGGTGCCGACGACGCGGCCCGCCGTCAGGTCTTCTTCCTCGACGCGAACTGCGCGGTGGTGCGGACGGTGCGCTACCCGTCCCGGCCGCGGGACACCGAGGATCTCGCCGTCGGCCCGGACGGCACGATCTGGGTGGCGGACATCGGCGACAACGACCGCTCGCGACAGACGATCGGGGTGTGGAAGCTGGCGCCGGGAGCCGACCGGCCGGTGTTGTACCGGATGGCGTATCCGGACCGCCCGCACGACGCGGAGGCGATGCTGCTGACCGGCGACGGCCGGCCGCTGATCGTCACCAAGTACTCGGCTGTCCTCTACGCCCCGAGCATCCCCCTACGGCCGGGCGCGACGGTTCCCCTGGCGCAGGTGGGACAGGTCCGGCTGCCGGCCACCACGACGAGCAACCCGTTCTCGGTGATCGGCCGGACCTCGGTCACCGGCGCGGCCACCGCGCCGGGCGGGGACCGGGTGGTGCTGCGCACCTACTCCGACGCGTTCGAGTTCGTCGTCCGCGACGGTGACGTGATCACCTCGCTGACCAGCGGGCAACCACGGATCACCGCGCTGCCCGACGAGCCGCAGGGCGAGTCCATCACCTACAGCCGGGACGGGCGGTCGCTGCTCACCGTGTCCGAGACGGCCGACCAGCCAGCGGGAACGAGACCGGCGATCCGGGGCTACCCACTGTCGGCGGCCCCGTCCGCCGCACCACCGGCCACCCCCGCGCCGACCGACCCGGCCGCCGGCGATGCCGCCGACGCCGGCACCGAGGTCGCACCCATGCTGGCGGCCGGAGCCATCGGGCTGGGCCTGCTCGTCCTGGCACTGGTGGCGCTGATCCGGTCCCGGCGGAACAGGTCCCGGTAGCCGTGCGGTTCGATCCGGCCCGCCGATGAACCCGGTTGCGGGGCCCGCGACCGGTGCGCTTGGGTGTGGTCATGCCGACCGATCGCGTCGACTCGTACTTCATCTGCGCCACCCCGCGCACCGGCAGCTCGCTGCTGCTCGGGTTGTTGGGGTCCACCGGCGTCGCCGGTCGTCCGCAGGCCTATTTCCGCTCGCCGGACGAGCCGCTCTGGGCCGACCGGTGGCAGCTTCCCCGCAACGCCGGGGGCGGCGTCGACTATGCGGAGTACGTACGGGCCGCGCTGGCCGAGGGCCGGACCGACAACGGCGTCTTCGGCGCGAAGCTCATGTGGGGCACGCTGGACGAGGTGGTCGCGAAACTCGCAGCCGTCCATCGCGACCTGGCCGGCAACGACACCGCCCTGCTGACCCGGGCGTTCGGCCGCACCCGCTTCGTCTTCCTGCGCCGCGACGACGTACTGGCGCAGGCGGTCTCCTGGCTGCGCGCCGAGCAGACCGGCCGGTGGTTCGTCGGCGGCAACGGCGAGGTCAGCGGTGGCGCCCCCGGTGGCGGGGCGGCCCGCTTCGACGCCGCCGGGATCCGGCACCTCATCGAGACGATCAGGGAGCACAACGCCGCCTGGGCGGCGTGGTTCGCCAGGTGGGGGATCGAGCCGCACGCCGTGCGCTACGAGGACCTCGACGCGGACATGGTCGCCACCACGCACGGGATCCTGGATTTTCTCGGCCTGGCCCGGCCCACTGGTGCGGACGCCGTGGTCGCCCGGCACCAGCGCCAGGCCGACGGCGTCAACCGGGAGTGGATCCGGCGGTACCGGGCCGAGGTGGCCGAGGTCTGACCGGTTGTCGACGGCGGCGGGCAGGTGGCGTCTACGGCGCGTCGACGACGTCCCGACCGAGGGGCCAGAACGCCACCGGGACGAGCTTGAGGTTGGCCACGCCGAACGGGATGCCGATGATCGTGAGGCAGAGCACGACGCCGGCGACGAGGTGGGACAAGGCCAGCCACCAGCCCGCCAACACCACCCAGAGGACGTTGGCCAGGCCGGACGCGACGCCCGCGCCCGGCTCGGCCACCACCGTCCGGCCGAACGGCCACAACGAGTACCCGGCCAGGCGCAGGGAGGCGACGCCGAAGGGGATCGTGACGACGAGGACGAAGCAGATCAGCGCGGCGATGCCGTAGCCGACCGCGAGGACGAGACCTCCGCCGAAGACAAGCCACAGCACGTTCAGCAGAAAGCGAATCACCCTTCCAGCATGAACACCGCTCGCCACCGTAAACCGCGCCGCCGCCGACGCAACCGCCGGCGGCCGGGCACCGTCTCATGACAGGGACCGGCGGCGGCCGGGTACGGCGGAAGGACGGCGACGAGATGGCTCGACGCAACTACCTCTTGGCGATGGTCGCGGCCACGGCCCTGCTGGCCGGCTGCGCCGGGCAGGGCGGGCCGGAGGCGAGCCCCCCGGAGACCCCGCGGCTCGGTGGCGGCGGAAGCCCGGCGCCGGCGGATCCGGTGGCCCTGATCGGCAATTGGACATTGGCGGAGGTTGCCGAGGAGCCGGGCGGCATCCTGCGCATCGCACCTGACCAGATCCAGATCTTCGGCCGCTGCGGGATGCTGGTCGGCTCCTGGCGAGCCGACTCCGCCGGTCTCTTCGTCGCCGGGACCTTCGGCGCCTCCGGCGCGGAGGGCGTCGCCGGCTGCGAGAAGGCCGCCGAGTCGACCCCGCACTGGCTGCGGCGGGTCACGTCGTACCGGCTGGTGGGCGGGACGCCCGTACTCCTCGACAACCAGGGCGCACCGGTCGCCCGGCTGCTGCCGGGTGCGAAGCCCACCGCCGGCCCGAACCTCGCCGCGTCCGAGGTGGCTCCGCCGGAGGTCACCGACGAGGTCCGGCGGAGGTTCGCGCCGGCAGCCGCGCTGCCGGCGAGCCTGACCCCGGCGAACCGGGACCGGCTCGTCGGGAAGTGGCTGCCCGCGCGGGGGCCGAGGGCGGCGTACGTCGAGTTCCGCGCCGACGGCGGGTGGCGCGGCTCGGACGGTTGCAACGGGCAGGCCGGGCGCTGGGTTGCCGGGCCGGCGGGAGCGCTTCTCGCCACCACCGGGTTCAGCACCCTGATCGGCTGCGACAGCGCGCCGGTCGGGGCCTGGCTCTCCTCGACCTGGCGCGCCGGGCTGGACGGCGAGACCCTGGTGCTCCTCGACGCCGGGGCCGAGGAGGTCGGGCGGATGCGCCGCGTCGGCTGAGCGCCACGCCGTGATGGGCCCGGCGTCGGCGTCGCTCGATCCCACCGGTGACCGCCACCGTGGCACCGGCGATCCTGTCGCGGGTGCCGGCCATGTGGCCCAGGCCGTAAACCCCGGGGTGCGCGACCGGCGTCACGATCGACCGTCACTGCGTGTCGGCGCGGTGACGCTTCCGAGACGCCCGGCGACGGATGCTGCTGCATGCCCGCTCCGGTTGTCGGGTGGGCGGCGCCGGTGTCGGCCGGCGTGCGTCGGGAAGGCCAGGGGGCCGGCATGAGAAGACGCAGTGTTGTCGCCACGATCGCCCTCACCGTCTGCGCCGGCGTCGCCGGGCCACCCGCCGCGGCGACCGCGCACCGGCCCGGGAGCGGCGGTCAGTTCGGCTGGTGGGGGTTCGACTTCACCCGACCGGAGGTGGTCGCCACCGGCCTCGAAGCGCCGTGGGGGCTGGCCTTCCTGCCGGACGGCAGCGCGCTCGTCGCCGAGCGGAACAGCGGGCGGGTCCTGCGGGTGCGCCGGGGCGCGGCCCCGCAGCAGGTCGCGCAGATCGCCGGCGTCGCCGCGACGGGCGAGGCCGGGCTGCTCGGGCTGGCCGTCTCGCCGCGATACCGCAGCGACGGTCACGTGTACGCGTACTTCACCTCCGGCGTCGACAACCGGATCGTCCGCTTCCGGCTCAGCACGCCCAACGTCCAGCAGCCGATCCTGACCGGGCTCGCCCGGGCCAGCGTCCACAACGGCGGACGGATCGCCTTCGGCCCCGACGGGATGCTCTACGCGGGCGTCGGCGACGCCGGACAGAGCGCCCTGGCTCAGGACCCGCGCAGCCGCAACGGAAAGATCCTGCGGTTGCGCCCCGACGGCGGCGTGCCGTGGGGCAATCCGATTCCCGGATCACCGGTCTACAGCCTCGGCCATCGCAACGTGCAGGGCCTGGCCTGGGACTGGCGGGGTCGGCTCTACGCGACCGAGTTCGGCTCGAGCAGGTGGGACGAGGTCAACCGGATCGTGCCGGGCGGTAACTACGGCTGGCCGGTGGTGGAGGGGGTGGCCAACGACCCGCGCTTCCGCGACCCGATCGTGACGTGGACGCCGGCCGAGGCGTCGCCCAGTGGCGCGGCGATCGTGGGCGGGACGCTCTACGTCGCGGCCCTGCGCGGCGCGCGGCTGTGGGTCGTACCCCTCGACGTGGCCGGCCGCGCCGGCACGCCCACCGCCCAGCTCGTCGGCACGTACGGCCGGCTGCGCACGGTGGTGGCCGCACCGGACGGTTCCCTCTGGATCATGACCAGCAACCGGGACGGTCGGGGCACCCCCGCGCCCGGCGACGACCGGATCGTGCGGTTCGTGCCGCGTTGGTGGTGGTGGTGAGCGGCCGGGCCGCTTCCGCCCCTTTCCTCGGGTCGTCCCGTAACCCGGGCGCCCTCCGGGCCCGGGGTGCGGGGGAGTGGGAGATCCGCCGCGACTACTGAGGGCAACCGGCCGGCACCTCCGCCGCTGCCGGGACTCCGTCGCGGGCGCCGCCGGTGACCCGGGCCGGTCAACTCGGCAACCGTTGGGTCGCCTGGGTCGAGCTGCCGCGGTGCGGGACCAGCGGTCCGTCGCGCCGCCGCCTGCCGTCCCATTGGTGGCCGATTGCCGTGTTTACCGACGGTGACGGTGGTCGCATCGACTCCACCGCGGGATGTGATCTAGGTAGGACTTCTCACATCAGGTACCGTGCCGTGTCACACCGTCTTTGCACCAACGCTGGCTGCCTGTCAGAGGGGCCGAATCGGAGGACACCGCCGTGACTTTCCATAGCGCCGTCCGCAAGGCTGGTCTCGTCGTGGCGATCGCCGCTCTCGCGGTGAGCGCCGGATGCGCCAAGAAGGATGAGGGCGAGGTCCAGGCGAGCGGGGTCAAGCTCATCGAGAAGGGCAAGCTGACCGTCTGCACCCACCTGCCGTACGCGCCCTTCCAGTCGAAGGACGCCAGCGGCAAGGTGGTCGGGTTCGACGTCGACGTGATGGACCTGGTCGCCAAGGAGCTCGGCGTCGAGCAGTCGATCGTCGACACGCCGTTCGAGGGGATCAAGTCCGGCCAGGACCTGAACACCGGCAAGTGCGACGCGGCCGCGGCCGGCATGACGATCACCGAGGAACGGCAGAAGGTGATGAACTTCTCCGATCCGTACTTCGACGCGACTCAGGCACTGCTGGTCAAGACCGGCAAGCCGTACAAGTCGCTCGACGACCTCAAGGGCAAGAAGCTCGGCGTCCAGGCGGCGACCACGGGTCGTGACTACGCCCGGAAGTTCGAGCAGGAGAAGGGCCTGCAACTGGTCGAGTTCGAGGACCTCGCCGCCCTGCAGCAGGCGCTGGCCAACGGCCAGGTGGAGGCCGCCGTCAACGACCTGCCGGTCTGGACCGAGTACATCAAGGAGCACCCCGGCGGGTTCGAGGTGACGGCCGAGTTCGACACCGGCGAGCAGTACGGGTTCTCGGTGAAGAAGGACGGCAACCCGGAGCTGCTCAAGAAGATCAACGAGGTGCTGGCCAAGGCGAAGCAGGACGGCACCTACGACAAGATCTACGAGAAGTGGATCGGCAAGCTGCCGAACGCGTGATCCGAACTCCTGGCCGGAGGGCGTGCGCCTGGCGCACGCCCTCCGCGTCGGCCACCCGCGCACAGTCAAGGAGCGTCGAACCGTGAAGCTGCGCCGCCGCCAGCGAGAGCGGCTGTCCCTCTGGCTCCAGTACCTGGCCTTCGTCGCCGTCATCGCCGTGGTGATCGTCGCCGCGGACTGGGGCAGGCTGGGGGACGCGTTCTTCCGCGTCGACATCATCGAGTCGATGTTCCCGACGATCATCACCGTCGCGCTGCGCAACACCATCCTCTACACCCTGGGGGCCTTCGCCTTCGGCCTCGTGTTCGGCACCCTCCTCGCGCTGATGCGGCTGTCCCGGGTGGCTCCGTACCGCTGGGTGGCGACGGCGTACATCGAGCTGTTCCGGGGCCTGCCCGCGCTGCTGGTGCTCTTCCTCGTCGGGTACGGCATCCCGATCGCCTTCCCGGAGCGGGAGATCCCGGGCGGGGTGTTCGGGTCCATCACGATCGGTCTCGGACTGACCGCCGCGGCGTACATGGCCGAGACCATCCGGGCCGGCATCCAGGCCGTGCCGAAGGGGCAGATGGAGGCGGCGCGCACCCTCGGCATGTCGCACTTCACCGCGCTGCGCACGATCGTCATCCCGCAGGCGTTCCGGATCGTGATTCCGCCGCTGACCAACGAACTCATCCTGCTCACCAAGGACTCGTCGCTCGCCTACGTGCTCGGCGTGACGGCGCAGACAATCGAGATCACCAAGTTCGGCCGGGACACCCTCAACGACCGGGTGAACGCCACCCCGCTGCTGGTGGCCGGCCTCACCTACCTGGTCATCACCCTGCCCCTCTCGCAGGTGGTACGACGCCTCGAACTCCGCTACGCCAAGGCTCGGTGACTCCCATGACGACTACCGAACCCCGTCCCGCCGTCGAGATCCGCGACCTGCACAAGTCGTTCGGGCCGATCGAGGTGCTCAAGGGCATCGACTTCGAGGTCGGCCACGGCGAGGTGGTCTGCGTCATCGGGCCGTCCGGGTCCGGCAAGTCGACGCTGCTGCGCTGCGTCAACCTGCTGGAGGAGCCGACCGCCGGCAAGATCTGGGTGAACGGGATCGAGATGACCGACCCGGATGTCGAGATCGACGCGGTACGCCGTGGCATCGGCATGGTCTTCCAGTCGTTCAACCTCTTCCCGCATCTGACCGTGCTGGACAACCTCACCATCGCCCAGCGCCGGGTGCTCCGGCGCGGCCGCGCCGAGTCCGAGCGGATCGCGCGGGACAACCTCGAGCGGGTGGGGCTGACCGACAAGGCCGGCGCGTACCCGGCCCAGCTCTCCGGCGGGCAGCAGCAGCGGGTGGCGATCGCCCGGTCGCTGTCGATGGACCCCGAGCTGATGCTCTTCGACGAGCCGACCTCCGCACTCGACCCGGAACTGGTCGGCGACGTCCTCACCGTCATGCGCAAGCTGGCCGAGGACGGCATGACGATGATGGTGGTGACCCACGAGATGGCGTTCGCCCGGGACGTCGCCGACCGGGTCGTGTTCATGGACGGCGGGGTGGTGGTCGAGCAGGGGCCGCCGCAGGAGGTGCTCGGCGCACCGCGGCACGAACGGACCCGTTCGTTCCTGTCCCGGGTCCTCGACCCGACCCATGTCGCGGAGCTCGGTCAGCCCGACCAGTCCCCGGAGCCGACCCGCTCGCCCGGCCTGCCGGCCGACGACCGCCACAACCTGTGACGGCTGCGCGGCGCGCGGGCGTGCCCGCCCCACGCCCCCGGCCGGGTCACGGCGCCAGGCGCTTCTCGAACCAGTGGTGGGCGTAGCGCTCGGTGTTGTACGGCGCGATCTCCCGGTAGCCGGCCGAGCGGTACAGCGCGATCGCCTCGGTGAGGGTGCGGTTGGTGTCCAGCCGGACCGTGGTCCAGCCCCGCTCGGCGGCGTACCGCTCCAGCTCACCCAGCATCCGCTGGCCGATCCCGAGCCCCCGCACGGTGTCCGACACCCAGACCCGCTTGATCTCGGCAGGCGCGCCTGGGTGGAGCTTGACCGCGCCGCAGCCGACGGGCTCGGCGTTGAGGGTGGCGAGCAGGAACACGCCGGCGGGCGGGACCAGCTCCTCGTCCCGCAGCGGGTTGCTCAGGGCCGGGTCGTAGCCGTCGTCGAAGCGCCGGGCGATGTCCCGGGCGTAGGCCCGCACGCAGGACCGGGCGCGGGGGTCGCCCGGCGGGCACGGCTCGATGACCACCATCGACGCGATCAGCAGCCGCTCGACCTCGGCCATCGCCGCGACGAGCCGTTCCCGCCGTGGCGCGGTGAGCGGTTCGAGGATCGACCGGGCGAAGTCGTCGGAGCGTTTGTCCAGCTCAGCCCACTCGGCCCGGCCGGCGTCGGTGAGCGCCGCGGTCCGCACCCGCAGGTCGCCGCCGGCCCGGTCGGCCGGCCCGACGGTCACCAGCCCGTCGCTCTCCAGGACGCGCAGGAGCCGGCTGAGGTATCCCGAGTCCAGGCCGAGCCGGGCCCGCAGCGCGGCGACCTCCGCGCCGCCGGGGCCGATCTCCCACAACAGGCGGGCCTGAGCGAGGGGGCGCCCGCGGGCCATGTACTCGTCGTCGAGCGCCCCGACCCGCTGGGTGACCGTCCGGTTGAAGCGCCGTACCGCGGCGATCAGTTCCGAGTCCATATACCTGACTTTAGTCAGGCTTATGACATCGCCGCCACTGCGGGCTGGCTGTCTGGCCGCAACGCCTCGCCGATGACGGCGGGCCATGTCGCGGGCCCACGTGGTGCCGCGTCAACGATGTCGGCTACAGGGCCGGTGATGGCGCCTCGGGTGGGCCGCCAGCGGCACGGATGGCGTCCGAGACGGCTATCCCGGCCAGTACGACGGTGCCCGCGAGGCCGGCCACCAGTGCGGGCGCGAGCATCATCGCGGGTGCCGCGACAACCAGCACGAGCAGCCCGACCAGCCGGGACGGCGACACCCGACTGAACACCTCGTACTCGAACCGGGCCCGTCCGGCCAGGAACAATGCGGGTCCGCCGAGGAGGTAGGCGGCCAGCCAGGCGGTGGTCTGCTCGGTGGGATGGGCGATGACGATCTCGAAACCGGCGGCGGCGGCGACCACGCCGGCCACCATGAGCAGGTGGGTGTACGGGGCGGACCGTACTAATCGGCCCGGGTCCCGGGAGGCCTCGATGGCAGCTTTCAGCAAGGCCCCGGCGCGATGGACGTAGATCTGCCACAGCAGCACGGTGGCGGTGAACGCGACCAGAAGAGCCCACGTGCTGGCGCCGGTCAGATCTCCCGCGGCGTAGGTGAGGGTGATGACGAGGATGAGATCGCCGAGCGCGAGGGTGAAAAACTGCTGGTAACGCTCAGCCAGGTGGTCAGCCGCCACCTCGTACTGAGACCCGGGCACCCGACCGAGGCGAGGGGTCGGGTAACGGAGCCAGGCTGCCCCGTAATCGATGGCCAGCGCAGCCGCCCACAGCAGGCCCCGCGTCGTGCCTGCCGAGAGGCTGCCGGCGAGCCACGGTACCGCGGACGCGACGAACCAGAAGATGAACCTGCCGGCGTGAAGTTGCGCCTGGCGACTCTTCAGCGCAGCGGCGAGGAACAGGCCACGACCTATGTGGATCGCCACGTACGCGCCCGCGAAGAGGAGGCCATGGCCGGAGAAGGCTGAGCGCAGCGAACTGGCCATCAGGATGGTGCCGAGCATGACCCAGAGCGTCATGACGAAGATGGGAGGCCGCTGGGCGTGGTAGAGGTCGGTGGTCAGCACGGTGACCGACCACACCCACCAGACCGCCATCAGCATCACGACGGTCTGGAGAATTGCGCCCCAGCCGAGATCCTGCGCCAAGGTCCGCGAGGTCACGGCGAGTGCGGCCACGAACACCAGATCGAGGAACAGTTCCAGCAGGGTCGCTCGCTGCGGGCCCCCGCCCTCCCGCGTCAGCCCTACCGCCTGATCGATCCTCATCGGCGTCCCTGGTCTCCGGTCCGGGTCCATGAGTCGGTCGCCATTGCCGGCAGTGAGATGGCGACAGTCGGACATCACAGGACGGCTTCATCAACAATAGCGGCACAGATCGTCGAAAACGGCATTTACCGCATATCGCCCCGCAGCCCGGTGCCCTTGACGTCGACGACGTCCGTGTACGCTCGGCGCGAGTCGCCAGGCGGGCTCACCGGTCGCGCGAAATCCGCAGGTTCTGCGGTCAGTACGGCGGCGAACTGGAGATCAGCGCTCGCGACGGGGCGTACGACTCGGCGACGCGCGGCACAGGGACCTGGCGGCTTTGGCGTCACCCGTTCGTCTGTTGACGTGGAACAACGGACAGCCGGAGCCCGTTCTGCGTCTCCTCGATCCGTACCCGTTCCCCATGGCTGTGGTCGGGCAGCATGGCGTCGTACAGTTCGGCGTTGCTGATCTCCACCGTACCGCCGGCCCGGTCGATCAGGACGTTGAGGACGGCGCGTAGGTTGACGTCACTGAGGTATCGCATGTCATCGTCTCCGTGCTCTCATTTGCAGGGGGTGAGTGCCGTTCTGCCTGCTCCCCGTCCGGTGGAAGTCAGGTCGCTGCCGCAATCCAGGTGGGACGAGCGTATGCCGGAGGCGAGTGACGTGAGCGAAGTGCAGTTGTCCGACGTGTTCGTGGAGATGGCCGACACACTCGTCGACGATTTCGACGTGATCGAGCTGTTGCACGTGCTCACCGAACGGTGTGTCCAACTGCTGGGTGTCTCGGCGGCCGGGCTGCTTCTGACGGACGAGCACGACAACCTTCAAGTGGTGGCCGCCTCCTCCGAACGCACCCGGCTGCTGGAGCTGTTCCAACTACAGACCGACCAGGGCCCCTGCGTGGACTGCTTCCGCACCGGGCACCCCGTGTCGGTGATCGACCTGCCGGCGGCCGGGGGCTGGCCCCGGTTCACCGCCGCCGCGGCCGAGGTCGGGTTCGCCGCGGTACACGCGCTGCCCATGCGCCTACGCTCCGAGGTGATCGGCGCGCTGAACCTCTTCGACACCCAGCCGGGTGCGCTCGATGAAGGCAAGCTCCGCATCGGTCAGGCGCTGGCCGACGTGGCCACCATCGGCCTGCTCCAGCAACGCGCCATCCACCGCTGCGACATCCGCACCGCGCAGCTGCAGACCGCACTCGACAGCCGGATTCTGATCGAGCAGGCTAAGGGCGTGCTCGCCGAGCGCCTCGGGGTGGACGTGGGTGCGGCGTTCGCGCTGATGCGCAGCCGCGCCCGCAGCCGCAACCGGCGACTGTCCGACCTGGCTCAGGCGATCGTCGACGGCACCGAGCAGCTGACGCCGGAAACGAGAGCCGTGTCCGCCTGAGTGCCCGATCAGGTTGCGCGGCCCGGCCGCCACCGCATGTTCCGCCGCCGACGTCTGCCCGTGCGGACCGGCGCGATGAGGCGTACGGTGACGTTGTCGCCCGGGCCCCCGGTGGCCGTCAGTTTCGCCGCCACCAGCCGTAAGGGGCGTTGGACAATGGTCATCCACACCGCGACAGCGGCCACCGTTCGCCGACATCTGCCCGCGGGTCACGTACCGATGACCACCGACCAGCTGATGCGTCGACAGGCCACCCTGGTCGGCGACGATCCCGACCGTAGGAGGCTGCGGGATCGGATCATCGAGGGCAATCTGCCGATGGCCAGCCGACTGGCCCGCCGATACACCGGGCGCGGAGAGCCGTACGACGATCTGGCTCAGGTCGCGGCCCTCGCGCTGGTCAAGGCCGTCGACGGATTCGACGTCAGCCGAGGCGTAGCGTTCTCCTGCTACGCGGTGCCCACCATTCTCGGCGCGCTCCGCCGGCACTTCCGCGACACCACCTGGGCGATGCGGGTCCCGCGCCGCGCCCAGGAGATGAACAGCGTGGTGCGAGCCGTCACGGGGGACCTCACCCAGCGGCAGGGCCACCACCCGACCGCCGCGGAACTCGCGGACCACCTGGACGTCAGCATCGACGACGTGGCGTTCGCCCTCGCCGCATCGCAGGCATACCGCCTGGCGTCGCTGAACGCGCTCCACCACGGAGCTGACGGCATCGAGACCGAGAAACTGATGGGCGCCGTCGACCCCGGCTACGCGGGCGTGGACGACCGCCTCACCCTCCGGCCGTTGCTCGCCACCCTTCCCCTGCGGGAGCGCCGGATTCTCGCCATGTCGTTCTACCGTCACATGACCCAGTCGCAGATTGCCGCCGAAGTCGGGCTGTCGCAGATGCACGTGTCCCGGCTGCTGAGGCGCTCCCTGGCCCAGCTCAGGGCCCACCTGACGGGGTAACGGGTCGGTGTCCGATCGCGTCCGGCGAACGGCCGATACCTCGGCCGGGGCGGCAGGTGCCCGGCGTGACCGGTAAGCACTGCCGCAGGTGGCGCAGCGGCTGCGTCCCGACGCCGTCCAGGCGCGCGGCGGTCGCCGGGCCACTGGTCCCCGCGGGGCCACTGTCATCGGGCAGGCGGCTCGGTGAGCTCGGCGGGATCGAGACGCAGGGTCGCGAGGAGTCCGGCGTGCCGGGCGATGTCCACCCGCTCCGGCAGTTCCCGCTCGACCCAGTCGGCCCTGGTGTTCTGGCCGCGTCGACGCAACGCGGAGATGATCGTGTGCCTGGCGATGGTCATGGTCTGCCCCTCGGTGGTGATGGTGGGAAGGTCGTCGGTCCTCTGCAGCCTCGGCCGGGGTGTGGTCGGCGCCGGCGACCGCCGGGCCCGGTCGGCGCCGGCTCCGGCGTGGGCCGCGGTGGCAAGGCCGTCGTGGGTGGTGCGGAGACCGCCGCCCTCCGACTCCCAGGAGCGTCTGCTCGCGCTGTCGACCTGCGCCTCGAACAGCGTGCCCACGGTGGTGAGCAGCTGCGGAGCGTGGATCAGGTTGCGGGCGGTGGCGGCGAGCGCCAGCGCCGCCTCGGCCAGATGAGCCGCGGTCTCCGGCGGGACGACCAACAGGTCGACCCGGTCGTCGTTGCGGCAGATCGCGGTCAGCAGGCTGGCGGGCTGACTGGCGAAGTAGCCCAACCGCAGCACCCTGTCGCCGACGGCCAGGCGGGGTGGATTGCCGTTCCAGGTCCCGGCGTGCAGGACCAGCCGGGTGATCGGCCCGTGCAGCAGATCGATGGCGAGGACGAGGCCGGGCAGCTCCGTGAGGGGATCGGTCGAGCGGGGCCACCAGCCGCCGTCGAGCAGCGTGCGCCGGGACCGGGTCGGTTCGAGCCGCAGGCGCGGCGTCAATGGGGGAGCGATGGTGTCGGTCCGTGGCGTCATGTCGGATCCCTATCGCCGTGGCCGCGGCGTAGCGGTGGGGTCGTGCGCGGAATCGCGCCGTGCGAGCGCCGCGGGGCGGAACGCCGACCTGCGTCGGTGGTGATCACCGGCTCTCGCGCCGGGTGGGTGGCGGGGAGCGCGTACCGGTGCGTCGACGGCGGCACCTCGGGCGGGCTACCGCGGATCGGGTGGGCCGGGTACGGACATGGCATCCCCTCGGTTGAAGCCGGCGTGGCGGGCACCTCGGGTACGGGATGTCGTCGGTTCCGGGACAGCCCCAGCCTACGCCTGTCCAGGTCGATCTGCTCGGCGCCGCCGCGACAGGGCCGAGGCTCACCCCGGGCGGCCCGGTCCGTCGTCCCTCCCGCCGACCCCGGCGCCGCTCGCGGGCCGGTGACGCGTCGCAGGGGTGGGAGCGAAACGTTCCGCCACTCGCGGTCCGTCCCTGTCGGCATTAGAGTCGGCAGCAGCATCCCGTGGATCGATCCGACTGCATCTTCCCTCGACGGTGAGGAGCGCGTCATGGGTATGCCCGACGGCGTCGAGCTGGCCGGCCCTCGGCACGACCGGTTCCAGGAGATCCTCACCCCGGAGGCGCTCGGCTTCCTCGCCGATCTGCACCGCTCTTTCGACGCCCGACGGCGGGACCTGCTCGCCCGCCGGGCCGAACGCGAGGCCGCGCTGGCCGCCGGTGAGCTGCTGGACTTCCTGCCCGGGACGAAGCACGTCCGCGACGGCGAGTGGCGGGTGGCCCCGCCCGCGCCCGGGCTCGTCGACCGCCGGGTGGAGATCACCGGGCCGACCGACGCGAAGATGACGATCAACGCGTTGAACTCGGGCGCGAAGGTCTGGCTCGCCGACCACGAGGACGCCAACACGCCACTGTGGGAGAACGTGATCGGCGGCCAGCTCAACCTGCGCGACGCGATCGACCGGAAGCTCTCGTTCACCGCCCCGGACGGCCGGCGGTACGCGCTGCACGACGGCGAGCTGGCCACCATCGTGTTCCGGCCCCGCGGCTGGCACCTGACCGAGAAGCACCTCCTGGTCGACGGCGAGCGCACCTCGGGCAGCCTGGTCGACGTCGGGCTGTACCTCTTCCACTGCGCCGCCCGGCAGCTCGAGCGCGGCTCCGGGCCGTACCTCTACCTGCCGAAGCTGGAGAGCCACCTGGAGGCGCGGCTCTGGAACGACGTGTTCCTGTTCGCCCAGGAGCGGCTGGGCATCCCGCGCGGCACCATCCGCGCGACCGTGCTCATCGAGACCTACCCGGCGGCGTTCGAGATGGAGGAGATCCTCTACGAGCTGCGCGAGCACTCCGCCGGCCTCAACGCGGGGCGGTGGGACTTCATGTTCAGTGTGATCAAGAAGTTCCGTACCCGCGGCCGGGACTTCCTGCTGCCCGACCGGAACGCGGTGACGATGACCGCGCCGTTCATGCGCGCGTACACCGAGCTGCTGGTGCGTACCTGCCACCGGCGGGGTGCGCACGCGATCGGTGGCATGGCGGCGTTCATTCCCAGCCGCCGGGACCCGCAGGTGAACGAGACGGCGCTGGCGAAGGTCCGCGACGACAAGACCCGTGAGGCGGGCGACGGCTTCGACGGGTCCTGGGTGGCCCACCCCGACCTCGTGCCGGTCTGCCGCGCGGTGTTCGACGGCGTGCTCGGCGACCGGCCCCACCAGCTCGACCGCACCCGCGACGACGTACGGGTCACGGCGGCCCAGCTGCTGGACGTCAGGAGCACCCCGGGACAGCGCACCGAGGCGGGGCTGCGCAACGACATCAGCGTCGGCATCCAGTACCTCGCGAGCTGGCTGCGCGGCACCGGGGCGGTGGCCATCTTCAACCTGATGGAGGACGCCGCGACGGCCGAGATCTCCCGGTCGCAGGTGTGGCAGTGGCTGCACAACGACGTCACCCTCGACGACACCGGCGAGCAGGTCGACCGGGACCTCGTCGAGCGGCTCGCCGACGAGGAACTGGCGGAACTGCCGGGCGGCCCGGCCGACTACGCCGAGGCCCGGGCGCTGTTCATGGCGGTCGCCGTGGCCGACGAATTCGTGGACTTCCTGACCCTGCCCGCGTACGAGCGGATGCCCTGACCCCTACGGCCGCGACGGGAGGTCGGCGATGACCACGACGGACATCAGCGCCCTCGCCGCCGCGCTGCGGGCGGTGCTCGGCGACGCGCAGGTGATCAGCGACCGGCAGGAGTTGCGCACCTACGAGTGCGACGGGCTGGCCCAGTACAGGGTGGTGCCCGCCCTGGTCGCCCTGCCGCGCGCCGCCGCCGACTGCGCGGCGACGGTGCGGGCCTGCGTGGACGCCGGGGTGCCGTTCGTCGCCCGCGGCTCCGGCACCGGCCTGTCCGGCGGTGCGCTGCCGCACGCCGACGGGGTGCTCATCGTCACCTCGCAGATGCGCGCGATCCGGGAGGTCGCCCCGGCCGACGAGCGGGCCGTGGTCGAGCCCGGCGTGATCAACCTCCAGGTCACCCGGGCGGCCACCCCGCACGGCTACTACTACGCCCCGGACCCGTCCAGCCAGCAGGTCTGCTCCATCGGCGGGAACGTGGCGGAGAACTCCGGCGGCGCGCACTGCCTGAAGTACGGCTTCACCACCAACCACGTCACCGGCCTGGAGGTGGTCACCCCGGACGGGGACCTGGTGCGCCTCGGCGGCCGGGCCCCGGACACCCCCGGCTACGACCTGCTCGGCGCCTTCGTCGGCTCCGAGGGGACGCTCGGCATCGCCACCGAGGTGACCGTGCGGCTGGTCCGGCTGCCCGAGTCGGTCCGTACGCTGCTCGCCGCCTTCCCCTCCACCGACGAGGCGGGGGCGGCGACCTCGGCGGTGATCGCGGCCGGGGTGGTGCCGGCGGCGATCGAGATGATGGACGCGCTCGCCATCTCCGCCGCCGAGGCGGCCGTGCGCTGCGGCTATCCGGCCGGCGCCGGGGCGGTGCTGATCGTCGAGCTGGACGGCCCGGCCGCCGAGGTCGACGCCCAGTTCGCCGACGTCGAGCGGCTCTGCCACGACAACGGCGCCACCGAGATCCGGGTGGCCGCCGACGACGCCGAGCGGGCGCTGATCTGGAAGGGCCGCAAGTCCGCGTTCGCCGCGGTCGGCCGGATCAGCCCGGACTACATCGTCCAGGACGGGGTCATCCCGCGCACCGCGCTGCCCGAGGTGCTGCGCCGCATCGCGGAGATCTCCGCGCGGCGCGGCGTCCGGGTGGCCAACGTCTTCCACGCCGGCGACGGCAACCTGCACCCGCTGGTCCTCTTCGACGACAGCGTCGACGGCCAGGCCGAACAGGCGGAGGAGGTCTCCGGCGCGATCCTCGACCTCTGCATCGAGCACGGCGGTTCGATCACCGGCGAGCACGGCGTGGGCATGGACAAGGCGAAGTTCATGCCGCGCATGTACACCGACGACGACCTCGACACGATGCAGCTCCTCCGGTGCGCCTTCGACCCGCGCGGGCTGGCCAACCCGGGCAAGGTCTTCCCGACGCCGCGGCTCTGCGGCGAGGTGCCCGGCCGCCGCCGGGGCGTCCACCCGTTGCAGCAGGCCGGTCTGGCGGAGCTGTTCTGATGCCCGACGACGTCCTGGATGCCCTGCGTGCGGCGGCCGGCGGTCGCGACGCCGTCCGCCCCGCCGACCCGGGCGACGCCGTGGCCGGCGTACCACCCCGCTACATCGCCGCTCCCGGCTCCACCGGGGAGGCGGCCGCGCTGCTGCGCGCCGCCGCCGCCCGGGACCTCGCCGTGGTCGCCGACGGCGGCCGCACCAAGCAGGACTGGGCCAACCCGCCGCGCCGGCTGGACCTGCTGGTCAGCACCCGCCGGCTCACCGGCGTGGTGGAGCACGCGGCCGGGGACCTCATCGTCGTCGTCCGGGCCGGCACCCCGCTGACGGAACTGCGGGCCAAGCTGGCCCCCGCCGGCCAGCAGTTGGCTCTGGACGCGCCGCTGCCACCCGGCGGGGGCGGGGCGACCGTGGGCGGCGTCGTCGCCACGAACACCAGCGGGCCGCGCCGGATGCGCTACGGCACGGCCCGCGACCTGCTGATCGGCATCACCATGGTGCGCCCCGACGGGGTGGTGGCCCGCGCCGGGGGCAAGGTGGTGAAGAACGTCGCCGGCTACGACCTCGGCAAGCTCCTCACCGGCTCGTACGGGACCCTCGGGCTGATCACCGAGTGCGCGTTCCGGCTGCACCCGGTCCCCACCGCCCGTGCCTGGCTGCGCCGCCGCGCCGGGGACGCCGCCGAGGCCGGCCGCCTCGCCGCCGCCGTGCTCGCGTCGCAGGTGGTGCCGAGCGCCCTGGAGGTCGACGCGACGCCCGACGGCGCGCCGGAGGTCGCCGTGCTGCTGGAGGGCACACCGGAGGGCGTGGCCGAGCGGGTCGCCACGACCCGGCGGCTGCTCGACGGCGGGACGGCTGCCGACGACCCGCCGCCGTGGTGGTCGGCCTACCCGTGGCGGACGGGTGACGTCGGGCTGAGACTCACCGCCGCGCTCTCCGGCGTCCCGCGACTGCTCGCGGCGGCCGGCGATGCGCACCGGCGGCACCGGCTGCCGCTGGCCGTCCGCGGTTCCGCGGGCACCGGCGTGCTCTACGGCGGCCTGCCCGGTGCCGCCCGGCCCGAAGCGGTGGCCGCGGTCGTCGCGGACCTGCGCGCCGCGACGGCGGCCGTCGGCGGGCACGCCGTCGTGCTGACCGCGCCGGCGGCGGTGCGGGAGCGGGTCGACCTGTGGGGACCGGTCGGCGGGCTCGAGCTGATGCACCGGGTCAAGGCGCAGTTCGACCCGGACGGGCGCCTCGCGCCCGGCCGCTTCGTCGGAGGGATCTGACATGGCCAGCGACCGTCCGGCCCAGCGCGGCGTCGCCCGGCCGAAGGGCAGCCGGGCGGGCAGCGTGCCGCCGGACGTGCTGGGGCCGGTCGCCGGGTCGCCGGGCGCACCGGCCTTCGACGACCACCACCCGCCGAGCCGGGACCTGATCGACGACTGCGTGCACTGCGGCTTCTGCCTGCCCACCTGCCCCACGTACGTGCTGTGGGGGGAGGAGATGGATTCGCCGCGCGGGCGGATCTACCTGATGAAGGAGGGGCTCGACGGCGAGCCGCTGAGCGCGTCGATGGTGCGCCACTTCGACCGGTGCCTGGGCTGCATGGCCTGTGTGACCGCGTGTCCGTCCGGCGTCCGCTACGACCGACTGATCGAGGACACCCGGCAGCAGGTGGAACGCCGGCACCCGCGGACCCGCCGGGAGCGGCTGCTCCGGGCCGCCGTCTTCCGGGTGTTCCCGTACCCGCGGCGACTGCGCCTGCTGCGCGGGCCGTTGCGGGCGTACCAGGCCAGCGGCCTGCGGCGGCTGGTGCGCCGGACCGGCCTGCTCGGGCGCCTGGCGCCGACGCTCGCCACCCTCGAATCGCTGGCACCCGCGCTGGGACGGCCGGCGCGGATCCCGACCCGGGTGCCGGCGAGCGGCGAGCGGCGGGCCACCGTCGGCATGCTCACCGGCTGCGTGCAGCGGGCCTTCTTCCCCGAGGTGAACGCGGCCACCGTCCGGGTGCTCGCCGCCGAGGGGTGCGAGGTGGTCGTCGTCCCGGAGCGGCAGGGCTGTTGCGGCGCGTTGAGCGTCCACAACGGACGGGACGAGGAGGCGCGGCGCTTCGGCCGGGCGCTGGTCGACGTCTTCGCCGCCGCCGGCATCGACTACTTCGTGGTCAACGCGGCGGGGTGCGGGTCGTCGCTGAAGGAGTACGGCGAGCTGCTCCGGGACGACCCGACGTACGCCGAGCCGGCGGCGGCGTTCGCCGCGAAGGTCCGCGACCTCTCCGAGCTGCTCGTCGAGCTGGGGCCGGTCGCCCGGCGGCACCCGCTGCCGGTGACCGTCGCCTACCACGACGCCTGCCACCTGGCGCACGCCCAGGGGGTGCGGGCCCAGCCCCGTGCCCTGCTGCGCGGGATACCCGGGCTGGACCTGCGGGAGATCGCCGACCCGGAGATCTGCTGCGGATCGGCCGGCGTCTGGAACGTGCTCAACCCGGAGCCCGCGGCGCAACTCGGCGAACGCAAGGCCCGCGCCGTCCTGGCGACCGGCGCCGACCTGCTCGTCACCGCCAACCCCGGCTGCCTCATGCAGGTCGCCGCCGCGGTCGCGCGGCTCGACGGCAGCGTCGCCCTCGCCCACACCGCCCAGGTGCTGGACGCGTCGATCCGCGCCCGACCGGTCACCGACCTGCTGCCGTGACGGAGGTGGCCCGCCGGCCGCTGGCGCGACCGGCGGGCCACCGGCGAAGGCGTTAGAACGTGACCAGCGGGTCACCCACGAAGTCGGCGATGAAGTTGACGAAGAAGAAGCCGAAGAAGATGACATTGATGATGAGCAGTGCGTAGTGCCACGCCCTCGGGCGCGCCGCGCGGGGCAGTCTGCTGTTCAGATAGATCAGCATGAACGGGAAGATCAGTGCGCCCAGATTGGACATGTTCGCCGACCACTGGACCAGGCTGACGGGCAGCGCGAGGTGCAGGACGACCGCGATGATCACCAGCAGCAGGAGCATGAACGGGTAGTAGAACCGGCGCGGGTCGCCCTCCAGCAGGCGGCGCAGCCGCGGACTCGTGGCGTGGGCGGCGTCGGTGGTCACCCGGACCATCGCCTCGAAGATGCCGAGTTGGGTGCTGAACAGGATGAGCACGCCGATCACCAGCATGCCGTAGAACATCACCCGGCCGTACTCGGGCTCGAGCGCGGTGGCCACGAAGGTCGGCACCGTGGCGGTGGTCGGCGTCTCGCCGGACAGCTCCACCGCCTGCGCCATCAGGATCGTGGGCAGCAGCATGCCCAGCATGGCGCCGACGAAGAAGATGCCCCACATGTCGGTGAGCAGCAGCCGGTACCACCGCTTCCACCGGGCGGCGTTGGTGGCGTCGTCGGGGAAGGTGACGCCGCTGGCGAGCAACTCCCGCCGGTCGCCGCGCAGCCCGGAGATGTAGCCGGTGCGGTAGCCCATGCCGTAGCCCTTGTCCCGGTAGTGGCCCATCACGTACCAGTTCAGGCCGGAGGCCAGCGCGGTGAAGCCGGCCAGCCCGCCCAACTGGGTCGCGGTGATGCCGGCCGGCGGCGCGGCGGGGGTGAAGAACCCGCGGACGCCCTCCCACCACAGGCTCCCCGGCACCACGAGCAGGGTGATGAACAGCAGCGCGACCAGGATCGTCCCGATCATCAGCCAGTTGACCAGCTCCAGCGTCCGGCTGATCCGTCTGGCCGCCGCGGTGATGCCGAAGACCAGCAGCAGCAGGCCGATCGCCCAGAGCCTCGGCTCCTCGGCCCCGGCCGGCGGCACCGCGCCGTGGACCAGCGCGTAGAGGCCCTGACCGGCGGACGCGGCCCAACCGCCGGCGATGAACGCGAAGATGACCAGGAACACCGACAGCGGCACCCACAGCAGGTAGCCGGGGGGCACCCGTCCCCAGCCGACGACGGGCGCCTCGCCGGTGGCCATCACGTACCGGGACGACTCGACGTTGTAGAACGTCTGCAGCACGGCCGACACGAGAATCACCCAGCCGACCCCGACGAAACCGAACTGGCCCACCGCCTGCGGGCCGAGCAGCCACTCCCCGCTGCCGATGGAGATGCCGAGCGCGATCAGGCTCGGGCCCAGCGCGTACTTGAACAGCTGCGGGAGCCCGAGCTTGCGAACGCCGAACACCTCTTCCGGCTCGGGCAGGTCCGCCACGGCGAGCGGAGGACGGCTCTTCCCCAGTTGATAGCTGCGGACGTCCGGGGCCTTAGTTACTTCGGTCATGAAGAACCTCCTTGTGGAAGGGCCCCCTGATCAATCGTCATACTTCGTTAACTCGGAAGCAATAACTATTACGGCAGCGGACATCGGCCGGGTCACTGTCGCTTTCCCGAGGAGGTCGCGGGGAACGAGCCCGGCCGGCGGGGCGCACCGCGACATCCCGGCCGGTGACAGCGACCGGTCGCGGGCCCGATGCCCTGGCTCCGGCTGGTTCCGGCCGGTCAGTGGATAGGGATTTCCCCGATTCGTCGACGCCCGCCGACAGCTAGCGTCGAAGCGTGCCGAGCCGCCCGGGAAGGCGGTGGCGGCGGGCCGACGGGTCGCGCCGGGCCGATCCGGCTCGGCGGTGCGGGTTTCCCGGCCGGCCGCTCCAGTGCTGACGGAAGCGAGGGATGGTCATGCGGCGGTGGATCGCGCCAGTGGCATTGTCGGTCGTGCTGGCCCTGACCGGGTGCGGTGGCCCGGACGAGCCGGAGACGTCGCCCGGGTCGGCGGCGGACGCCGAGGGCGGCGGCGACGACGGCGTCCTCGCCGGCGACGCGGCGGCCGTCGCGCGCCCGTCCTGCCCGTTCACCCCCGAGCGGGCCTCGGAGATCGTCGGGCGGACGATGCACGCCGACGGCAACTGCCTGTTCCGCGACGGCAACGGCGTCGCCATCCTGACCATCACCCTCGCCTCCGAGCTGGCGGGTCAGGCGACCTACGACTACAGCAGGGAGCAGGCCGGGAAGCGGTTCGAGCGGGTATCCGACGTGGACAAGGGGGACCGGGGATACCTCGCCACCGGGGGGACCGAGGCCGAGGCCGTGGTGATCAGCGGGGCGGGCAGCTACACGGTGCAGATCAGCAGCTTCAACGACGACGCCGCCGCCAACGAGGCGCTGCTGCGCAAGCTGGTCGACGCCATTCCCGCCTGACGCGGACGGCGGCCGCGGGAGCGAGGACTCCCGCGGCCGCCGGTCGGTCGATCGTCAGTCGGCGGTGGTGTCCCAGCCGTAGTCGGGCAGGTCGAAGAAGTCGTCCCCGTCGACGCGGTCCACGGTGCCGTCGGCCAGGCCGCTGATCAGCGACTCGACCCCGGTACGCACGCTCTCCACCAGCATGCCGTGCAGCTTCTGGCCGAGGTCGTCCTGCTGGCCGCGCACCTCGAACAGCACCGTCCCGGTGCCGTTGAGGGCGAGCGCGGAACGACCCTGGCCCGCGTACTCCCGGGCGTCCGGGTGGAAGTACCGGCCCACGGCGGCCAGCGGGGACTGGGTGCCGTACCGGGCCTTGATGCCGTTGGCGACGGTGAGCGCGTACCGGCGGGACTTGTCCTGGTCCAGGGCCGGCCAGGCCGCCCGGTAGGCGGCGCCGTCGTTGACGCCGAGCGGCGGGTAGTCGAGCGAGACGGAGATCAGCCTGCCGTCCTGCTCGCCGCCGGTGAGCCGGTCGCAGGGGCCCATGTGGTGCAGGTCGACGTACGCGTCGACGGCGCCCTTCTCCGCGCGCAGCCCGACGTACACGTCCCGGATGGCGCGCGACTCGGGGGAGAGGAAGAAGCCGGCGTCGGTCTCCCGGCCGGGCAGGTCGGCGGCCCGCGGCTGGTAGTCGAGATCGGGGTTGAAGTCCCGGTTCAGGTCGTAGCCGGGCAGGTTGATGCCGTCCCCGCTGAGCCGGTGGTACCAGGCGCGCGGGGCGCCGGCCAGCTGCGGGAAATCGGCCACGGTCTCGTCCCAGGACCGCACGTTCATCCGCCGGTTGAGTTCCCCGCCGTCGGGGTTGACCATCGGCATCGCCACGAAGGTGATCTCGTTCAGGACGCTCCGGGTGTGCGCGTCGCCGCCGCTGCCGAGCTGCTTGAGGATCCCGAGCAACGCCTCGGTGCCGGTGCGCTCGTTGCCGTGGATGGCGCTGGTGACCAGCAGCACCCTGTCGCCGGTGCCCACCCGGGCCGCCCACAGCTCCCGGCCCTGCGGTGAGTGCCCGACCACCTGGACGTCGACCCGCCCGCCGCTGGTCCGTTCGATCTGCGCCAGCTGCTGGCCGACCTGTTCGTGGTTGCTCCACCCCGACCACGACGGGTCGTCGGCGGTCTTGCAGCTGCCCTGGGCGGGTCCCTCCGGGGCGGCGGCGGAGACGGGAGGGGCGGCGAGGATCGAACCGGCCAGCGCCGTCAGCGCGACGGCGGCCAGCGCCTTCCGAGGTCGCAGGGGCGTCTGCATCGTGTGAATCTGCACGCGTGCTCCTTTCGCGGGTCCACACCGCCGCCGGGCGCGGGTCGGATCCGGTGACACCCGGGGGAGCGGACCACCGCTGGGTTCCGTCGATCCTTTCCGGCCGGCGGGTGGGAATGCAACGGAAACCTTCGAGTTTCTTGGCGTATGTGCAGATTTCCTACGAGTGACGAAGCGGCGGCCCGGTTCCCCGCCGACGAAGCCGACAATCGTCCCACCAGCTCCGTCCGGGTACGAGACCGCCGGCCACGACGTCGCTCTTTCCGCCGTTCACCGGCGCCGGCCCCGCCGGCCGGGCCATGATGGCCGCGGAGCCACCCCGGCGGGCCCGCGTGCCGGCGACGGATGAACGGGGGAGTGGACGTGCAGGACGTGTCGGTCGAACCGGTGACCGCTGAGGCCCGGATGGCGGGCCTGGCCGACGTGGTGTGGGAGAACGCCGACGCCGCACCCGACGCGGTGCAGTTCCTGCGCCCGGACCCGGTTTCCCGGTCGTGGCCGGGGCCCCGTACGTTGGAGGCCGGCCCGCAGCCGGTGACCTGCCGCCAGTTCCGCGACGACGTGCTCGCCCTCGCCCGCGGGTTCGTCGCCGCCGGGATCGGCCACGGCGACCGGGTGGGCCTGATGAGCCGCACCCGCTACGAGTGGACGCTCGTCGACTACGCCCTCTGGTCGATCGGCGCGATCACGGTTCCGGTCTACGAAACCTCCAGTGCCGGGCAGCTGAGCTGGATCCTGACCGACTCCGGCGCGGTCGGTTGCGTGCTGGAGACCGCCGAGCACGCCGCGATGCTCGCCGGCGTCCGCGACGACCTGCCGGCGCTGGGGAAGGTGTGGCAGATCGACGGCGGTGACCTCATCGCCCTGGCCGGGCAGGGCCGCGACGTGGACGACGCCCGCGTCGACGCCCGTCGCGCCGCGGTGACCGGCGGGGACGTCGCGACCATCGTGTACACCAGCGGCACCACCGGACGGCCGAAGGGCTGCGTGCTGACCCACCGCAACATCCAGTCCGACATCGCCGGTGCGACCGCGGTGCTGCGCGACCTGCTGCACCCGGGCGCCTCGACGGTGCTGTTCCTGCCGTTGGCGCACGGGTTCGCCCGGCTGATCCAGGTCGGCATGGTGCACAGCCGCGCGACCATGGTGCACAGCGCCGAACTCGGCGGCGTCCTCGACCAACTGCGCAGGTTCCGCCCGACGTTCATCCTGGCCGTGCCGCGGATGTTCGAGAAGGTGTACAACCGGGCCCGGCAGAAGGCCGACGACGCGCACCGGGGGCGGGTGTTCGCCCTGGCCGACCGGGTGGCGGTCCGCTACAGCCGCGCCCTGGACCGACCGCGCGGGCCGGGGCTGCTGCTGCGCCTGACGCGCGCGGTCTTCGACGTCGTGGCGTACCGGAAGCTGCGCGCCGCCCTCGGCGGACGGTGCCGGATGGCCATCGTCGGCGGCGCCCCGCTCGCGGACCGGCTCGGGCACTTCTTCCGCGGCGCCGGCATGGCCCTGCTGGAGGGCTACGGGCTGACCGAGACCTCGCCGGCGCTGACCGTCAACCCACCCTCGGCCATGCGGATCGGCACCGCCGGCCGCCCGGTGCCCGGCGCGCGGCTCCGGGTCGATGCCGACGGCGAGATCCTCGCGAACGGACCGATGGTCTTCCCGGGTTACTGGAACAACCCCGACGCCACCCGGGAGACGTTCACCAGTGAGGGGTGGTTGCGGACCGGCGACCTGGGCAGCCTCGACGACGACGGCTACCTGCGGATCACCGGCCGGAAGAAGGAGATCATGGTGACGGCGGCCGGGAAGAACCTCGCGCCGGCCCCGATCGAGGAGCAGATCCGGGAGCATCCGCTGGTCAGCCAGGCCATGCTCGTGGGCGACGGCCGCCCGTACGTCGCGGCGCTGGTGACCACCGACGAGCACGCCTGGTCGCGGTGGCGCTCCTCCCAGGGGCTGCCCGACGTGCCCGTCGCCGAGCTGCGCGACAACCCGGAGCTGCGTGGCGAGATCCAGACCGCCATCGACCGGGCCAACGCCACGGTGTCCCGGGCCGAGCAGGTGAAGACCTTCCGGGTGCTGCCGCGGGACCTCACCGAGGCCGACGGCGAGATCACTCCCACCTTGAAGATCAAGCGTGAGGTGGTGCAGTCGCACTTCGCGGAGGACATCGAGAGCCTGTACCGGGGTCACTGACCTCGGCCCGGTGCGGGGCCGGCCGCTGCGGCACCGGGCCGGAGGTCCAGGTTCCAGGTCTGCCCGGTCAGGTCGTGCCCGAAGCTGTGGTGGCGGGCCTCCGCCACGAGTTCGAAGCCGGCGGCCCGGTAGATGCGGCGAGCCGAGGTCAGCACGTCGTTGGTCCACAGGCTCAGCCGCCGGTAGCCGGCGGCGCGGGCGAAGCGCACGCACTCGTCCACCAGTCGCCGGCCCAGACCGAGGCCGCGGGCGGCCGGGTCGACCAGCAGGATGCGCAGCCTGGCGGTCTCGGCATCCCCGGCGACGCAGAACACGCATCCGGCCCGCTCGCCGTCGACCTCGGCGATCCAGGCCGCGTTCCGGGCCGGGTCGGGGGCCGCGGCGTAGTCGGCCACGATCCGCGCCACCAGCGCCTCGAAGTCGGTGTCCCAGCCGAACTGCTCGGCGTACGTCTCACCGTGGGCCATCACCACCCAGCCCAGGTCGCCGGGCTCGCCCAACCGCCTGATCGACGTGGTGCGCTCGTCCCTGCCGTCCATGCCCCCTCCGCTGGCCGTCGAACCACTGACACAACTGTTTCAGTCGGTTACGGTAGCAGCGTGAGCGCCGTTGAGCCATCGCCGTCCGCCCGCCGACTCGAGTTGACCGAACTGGCGTACCGGTACGTGCTCGAGCACGGCCTCGCGGAGATGTCGCTGCGTCCGCTGGCGACCGCGATCGGGTCGAGCCCCCGGGTGCTGATGTTCCTGTTCGGCAACAAGGAAGGCCTGGTCCGGGCCCTTCTGGCGCGGGCACGCGCGGACGAGTTGGCGATGTTGGCACAGCTCCGCGACGCCACCCCCGGCGAGCCGGTCGGCCTGGCCGAGGCCGGCCGGCGGCTCTGGGCCTGGTTGAGCTCGCCGCGGCATCGACGCCTGCTCACCCTCTGGGCCGAGGCCTACGCCCGCTCGCTGGCCGACCCCGACGGTCCCTGGGCCGGGTTCGCCCGGCAGACCGTCGAGGACTGGCTCGACGTCCTGGCCGAGGCCGCGGGGCCGGCGACCCGGCGCGGCCACGCGACGGGAGACGAACGCACCCTGCTGCTCGCGGTCCTCCGCGGCGCGCTGCTCGACCTGCTCGCCACCGGCGACACGGCGCGGACCACGTCCGCCGTCGAGCAGCACCTGCGGCACCTGCCGTCCGGCACGCGTGGCCTGGCGTCCCGCAGCGCCCGCACCTGAGTCGCGCGAGCGGGGTGCGGTGCCCGCCGCAGGACCGACGGTCCGCCGGCCGTCAGCCGCGGGCCGGCTTTGCCGGCAGTCGCCACCGCTGCGTCGCCGCTCGCGCCGGGGCGCGGGTGCGGTCAGGCGGGCTGGTCCAGGATCGCGCTGAACCGCTCCTCGGCGAGGTCGAGCTGGTCGAGGATGTGCTGCTTGACCGGGGCCGACAGCGGGGTGTCCGGTCGGGTGACGAGGTCGCGGAAGACCGGCACCAGCGGCCGGTACTTCGTCGCCGACGACACCACCTTCGGGCCGACGGTGTGGATCACGCCCACCCCGTTGTCGGTGAAGTCGGAGACCTTGATGACCCGGGCCCAGGGCTCGTGCTCCAGGCTGGCCGCCACGTGCTCGCGGTACTGCGCGTGCTTGTCGCGCCCCGGGTCGTACGCCGGATTGGTGACCGCCGCGACCAGCCGGGCGACCCGCGGGCCGAACCGGTCGGCGAGGGTCGCCAGCGCCGCCGCCGTCGGGTCGGCGGCGTCGGGGTCGCCGGCCAGTTCGGCGGGGTGGTCCTCGACCGCGTCGTGCAGCAGCCCGGCGACGATCACGTCGACGTCGCGCACCTGGTAGTGGTGCATCATCCGGATCGCCACCCGCAGCAGGTGGTTGAGGTACGGCTCGCGCACCCGCCGGTCGTCGCGGTGCAGGTCGGCGGCGAGGTCCAGGGCGGCGGTGAGCCGCCGCCGGGCAGGTTCGTCGAACGCCCGGATCTCCAGCCGGAACCGTTCCAGCAGGCCGGGCTCGCCGTGAATCTCGGTGATCGCGTGCATCGGCATGGTGGCCAGGTACGCGGGGAAGTCCATGCGTCACTTATAGCGGATCTTCACCACGGACCCGGTCCCGCCGTCGGTCACCCGACCGGCGGGGCCGGTGGGACGGCGGCCCGGGCGGACCGCCGTCCCACGGCCGGATCAGGGAGTGATGCGTCCGGCGCCGGCGCCGGCGGTCACCAGCGCCTTGACCGCGCCGGCGTCGTCGAGCCGGTACGGGTACGGGATGGCGGCGACGTCCCCGGCGCTCTCCTAGCTGGTGCTGCTCTGCACCCGGGCCAGCAGCGCGACGAACCGGTTCGACCCGTTGAACGCGGTCGGCTTCACCGTCGCCCGGACGGAGTAGTCGGTCCAGCCGGACGTGCCGGCCTGCGCGCGGGCGTCGCTGCTGATGCCGCTCTGCCGCAGCACCCGCGAGCCGTCGGTGGCCACCGACCAGCTGCCACCGGACGTGGTCCAGCCGGTCGAGTTGCCATCCTCGAAGTCGTCGGAGAAGAGGGTGTCGGCGTAGGCGGTGGCGGCCATGCCGACGGCGAGGGTGACCGCGACGAGCGCGGCCCCGATCGCGGTGAACAGCCCCCGGCGGTGTCTGCGCCGAGTGTCGGTGGTGTGCACGGTACCTCCTGCGGTGGGAATAGATCGACGAATATCGATCTATGAGGGTGTGGTGCGCTGAGCGCCGGGGACGGCGACCCACCGGCCGTCCGGCCGCCGCGCGGCAGCCGCGGCGACCGGCGTGCTACAGCGGCAGCCGGCCCGCGCCCGCCAGCGCCGCCACGACCAGCGGGACCAGCGGCGCCGGCAGCACCGGGCCGTGCCGCAGGGTCGGCGTCCAGCCGGCGTCCGGGGCGAGATCCGGGTCGTGCGTGGCGTTGTACGCGGCCACCAGGTCGACCGGCCGGGCCCGGCCGTCGCCGGCCCGGACCCAGTCGCCGCGGGTGGTGACCGCGGTGCCGCCCCAGTCGTGGAGCAGGTCCTCGGCGGCGACGCCGGCGCCCAGGCTGAAGAAGTTGTTCTCCACGTGCACCGCCGACTGCACCCCGACCCCGATCGCGTACGAGAAGCCGGCGCCGGCCAGCCGGTAGTGGTTGTTGTGGACGTCCACCTGGCCGAAGCGCACCCGGGGCAGCCGCTGCAGCACCGAGTCGAAGAGGTTGTGGTGCAGGGTCACCCTGAGCCGGTCGACGTCCGGGCCGACGGTGTTGGACGAGCCGATCAGCAGCACCTTGTCCCGGCCGACGAACCGGTTGTAGGAGGCGGTCACCAGGCTGGCGGTGTGCGTGACGTCCAGCGAGCCGTCGTGCACCTGGTACGGCCGGCCGAAGTGGCTCGGCTGCGCGCTGTCCGGGTTGTCGCCGTCGGTGAAGGTGTTGTGGTCGACCCAGACGTGCTCGCTGCGGCGCACCGAGATCTGGTCGTACTGGGAGTTCCAGTTGCCGGCCTCGCCGTCGGTCGGCGACCAGGCCGGGAAGCAGTCCCGGGCGTCGTCGAAGGTCAGGTTGCGCACGATCACGTTCGGCGCGCGGTCGATCATCAGGGTCAGCCCGGTCAGCCGGGCGCCGCGCAGGCCGACGATGGTGGTGTTCGGCCCGACGTTGATCTGGGTCTGCCGGGTCTGGTTGGCCACCGACCGCACCCGCGCCGCCTCCAGCGGGCCGCTCGGCGCCACCCTTCCCCACACCGCCGGGTCGTACGTGGCCAGGTAGGCGGCGAGGGAGTATCCGGGGTCGGCCAGGTCGGCGCAGTCGAGCAGGTGACCGTCCGGGCCCTCGAACCCGTCGACGGTGCCGTCCACGTACACGATCTTCGGGGTGGCGTTGCCGGCGTTGGTGGCGTTGTCCCCGCCCAACGCGGCGACCAGCTCGGCCCGGGTGGAGACGACGTTGACCTGGTCGGGGGCGGCCGTCGCGCCACCGGTGGTGCCGGGCCCCGCGGCGGCCCAGCCGTCGTTCGTCGGCAGGGTCTGCCGGCCGAGCTGGCGGGCGGTCCAGGAGAGCTGCCCGTCGGCAGCGGCGGTGGCCGGGGCCGGTGGCGGGGCCGCCACGAGGATCAGCGCGGCCAGCGCCGCACCGGTTGCGAAGCTCCGCATCGATCGTCCATCCGTCCGTCGGGAATCGGTATTCATAACGAACGATAGGAATAGAGGTTTATCGGGGTCAATCTTAAAGATATGCAGGAATGTTGCAGTTGTCCCGCTCATCCGGCATCGTCCGGCCGGAATCGGCCGGGGATTGTGGGCAGTTGTCCGATACGGTGACGGGCGGGATTTGTCGAGAGTTGCGGCTTCCTATTCGCTCGGTCCGATCCGGTAGGGCGGCACCGCCCACGGCACGCCGAGTTCCGAGGGGAGCGCCCCCCGCTCGGCGGCGCGGCGCAGCACGTCGTTGACGCCGCGCAGGCGCAGCACCCGCTCCGGGCCGGTGCCGTCCTGCTCGACCAGGTCGCCGTCGAGCAGTCGTGGTTCGGGTGCCGACCGGAGCGCGTCCAGCACGGCGGTGAAGGCCGCGGTCCGGGCCAGCGGGGCGATCAACGGCACACCGGCCGGGTCGGCGCGGTGGTCCAGCAGGTTCTCCAGTAGGCTCCGGCGTCCCGGCACCTCGCGCGGCCCGGCGTCGCCGGGCAGCAGCAGCCGGTCCGTCGGGTACTCCAGCACGGCCCGCCCGGCCCCGCCGGTCACCACCACCTCGCCGGCGATGAAGTCCTCACCGGCTAGCGTGACCGCGGCCAGCACCGGCGGCCCGACACGTGGCCGGAGCCGGAGCACGGCGGTGTCGTCCACCTCGATCGGGCGGACCCGGTAGCGTTCCACCTCGATGCCGGCCGGCCGCACCGGCGTACCGGCCACCGCCTCGGCGATCGCCAGGCACTGCATCACCGCGTGCGCCAGCGGGTTGGCCAGCGCCCCGTCCAGCACCGGCCGGCCGTGCAGGGTCCGCCGCCCCGCCCACGGCGCCCGGGCGTAGTACGCGTCGGTGCGCCGCCAGGCGGCGACCGTGGCGATGCCGGTGACCGCGCCGATCCGGCCGGCGGCCACCGCCGCGGTCAGCTCGGTCAGCGCGGCCGAGCCGAGCGCCTGGAAGCCCACCTGGCAGGCCCGCCCGGTGGCGGCCAGCGCGGCGGCCAGCTCGTCGTGCTCGGCCGTGGACAGCACCGGCGGCTTCTCCAGCAGCAGGTCCGCGCCGGCGGCGAGCGCGTCCAGGGCGACCGGCAGGTGGGTGTGCGGCGGAGTGCAGACGATCACCACATCCGGCCCGACGGCGGCGAGCATCTCCCGGTGGTCGGTGTGGACGGTGGTCTCCGGCGGCACCGGAGCGGCCGGCTCGTCCTCGACCGGGCGCAGGTCCACCAGCGCCGCCAGGCGTACCCGGCCGGCCGCGTGCAGCGGGGCCAGCGCCCGCCGGTGCCAGCGGCCGTGTCCGTTCGCGCCGACCAGCGTCACCCGGGGCGGGTCGCCCGGCCGCCGCCTATGCCAGCCTGCCGCTGCCACCCCGGGCCGGTCGCCGGCTGCCACCCCGGGCCGGTCGCCGGCTGGCGTCCCGGGCCGGCCGGCGGCCGGCGACGCGGGTGCGCCCGGCCCGGTCACCGCGCACCGGCCAGGGTCGCCGGCACCCCGTGCCGGTGCAGGGCGGTCAGCCAGTCCACCACGTCGGCGCGGACCTCGGCGTCCTCGGCCAGCTCGGCGGGGAAGATCTCGCGCAGGGCGAAGACCGCGTCCACCGCGCCGGCGGCGGTGGGCCGGGCGGCGGACAGCGCCGCGCGGATCCGGTCGGCGAGCGGATCCTGCAACGGCAGCGGCGAGCCGTCGTCGGCGGTGCCCTGGACGAAGCGCAGCCAGGCGGCGACCACCAGCGCGGCCCACCGCGCGGGCCGGCCGGCGGCGCGCAGGTCGGCGATGGTGTGCAGGACCCGCTGCGGCAGCTTCTGCGAGCCGTCCATCGCCACCTGGAGGGTGCGGTGCCGGATCGCCGGGTCGGCGAACCGGGCCAGCACCTGCTCGCCGTAGTCGACCACCCGGATGCCGTCGGGTGGAGCGAAGCTGGGCGCGACGTCCTCGGCGACCAGCCGGCGCAGCACGTCGCGCAGGTGCGGCAGGGCGAGCGCGTCGGCGACCGTCTCGCACCCGACCAGCGCGCCGAGGTAGGCGGCGGCCGAGTGCACGCCGTTGAGGGTGCGCAGCTTGAGCCGCTCCCACGGCCCGGCGTCGGCGCAGAGCACCGCCCCGGCGCGGTCCCAGGCCGGCCGGCCGCCGGGGAAGTCGTCCTCGATCACCCACTGCGCGTACGGCTCGGCGGCCACCGCCGCCAGGTCGGTCACCCCCAGCGCCCGGCGGGCGACGTCGAGCGTCTCGGCCGTGCTGGCCGGCACGATCCGGTCCACCATCGTGCCGGGGAAGGACACCTGCCCGGCGACCCAGCCGACGGCCTGTTCCGGCGCGCCCGCGTACGCCAGCGCCTGCTCGACCAGGCCGCGCAGCCGGCGGCCGTTGGCCGGCAGGTTGTCGCAGCTGACCAGCGCGACCGGCCCGGCGTCGGCGGCGGCGCGGGCCAGCAGGCCGCGCACCAGCAGGCCCGGCACGGTCACCGGCGGCCGGTCGCCGGCCAGGTCGGCGGCGAGCGCCAGGTCCGGCCGCAGCGCCCCGGTGGCCGGGTCGAGCTGGTACGCCTTCTCGGTCACGGTCAGCGTGACCACCCGGATCGCCGGGTCGGCCAGCAGCGCCACCACCGCCGCCGGGTCGCCGGCGGCGTGCCGCACCCCGGCCAGCGCGCCGACCACCCGGGTCCGCGCCCCGCCGGTGGCGAGCGTGGTGACGCTGAACAGGTTGTCCTGCGCGGCCAGCGCCTCGACCAGCGCCGCGTTGCGCGGGGCCACCCCGACGATGCCCCAGTCACCGCCGGCCGCGCCCACCGCCGCCTCGGTGTACACCGCCTGGTGGGCCCGGTGGAACGCGCCGAGACCCAGGTGGAGCACGCCGGCCGGCACGGTGCCGGGGCGCAGCAGCGGCCGGCTGGCCGTGGGCAGCCGGCGCAGCGAGCCGAGCCCGAGCCGGGACGCGCCCATAGTCAGCGCCATGCCGGGCCGTCCGGGAAGCGGAACCGGGCGACCGACTCCGGCCGCATGGTGCTGCTGTATCCGGGCTCGGTGGGCAGCAGGTACCGGCCGTTCCGGGTGCGCACCGGATCGACGAAGTGCTCGTGCAGGTGGTCGACGTACTCGATCATCCGGCCCTCCAGGCCGGTGCCGACCCGCAGGTGGTCGAAGACCGCCAGGTGCTGGACGTACTCGCAGAGCCCGACGCCGCCGGCGTGCGGGCAGACCGGCACCCCGAACTTCGCCGCCATCAGCAGCTCGGCGAGGACCTCGTCGACCCCGCCGACCCGGCAGGCGTCGACCTGCATCACCCCGATCGCCTCGGCCTGGAGCAACTGCTTGAAGACCACCTTGTTGGCGGCCACCTCCCCGGTGGCCACCCGGCACCGGCCGCCGGTCGACTCGGCGACGGCCCGGGCGATCCGGGCGTGGCCGAGGATGTCGTCGGCGTGCGTGGGTTCCTCGATCCAGTACGGGTCCACCTCGGCCAGCACCGTCATCGCGGCGATCGCCTCCTCGACCCCCCACACCTGGTTGGCGTCCATCATCAACACCGCGTCCGGGCCGATCTCCGCCCGGATGATCCGGGCCCGGCGCAGGTCGTCCGCGAGCGGCCCGCCGACCTTCATCTTCATCGCCCGCCAGCCCTGCGCGTACGCCTGCCGGGTCAGCGCCCGGACCTTGTCGTCCGGGTAGCCCAACCAGCCCACCGAGGTGGTGTACGCGGGAAAGCCGTCGCGCTCCAGCCCGGCCAGCCGGTCGGCCAGACCGTCGCGCCCCTTGTCCAGCAGCGCGGCCGCCTCGTCCGGGGTGAGCGCGTCGGCGATGTGCCGGAAGTCGACGCAGGCCACCAGGTCGTCGGTGGGCAACTCGGCCAGGAACCGCCACAGCGGCTTGCCGGCCAGCTTGGCCCGCAGGTCCCAGACCGCGTTCACCAGCGCCCCGGTGGCCATGTGGATGACCCCCTTCTCCGGGCCCAGCCAGCGCAGTTGCACGTCGGCGACGAGCGAGCGCCAGAACGCCACCGGCTCGGCGGCGATCTCGGCGACGGTGCGCCCGCGCACGTGGTGTTCCAGGGCGCGGACCGCCGCGCAGGTGAGCTCGTTGCCGCGGCCGTTGGTGAAGGTGAACCCGGCGCCGGTCGGCCCGGCGTCGGTGCCCAGCTCGACGTAGGTGGCCGAGTAGTCGCCCCGGTTGATCGCGTCCGAGCCGTCCCCCCGCGCGGCCGTGGGGAACCGGACGTCGTGCACCTCCACCGAGGTGATGGTGACGCTCATGCCCGCCCCCCGAAGTTGAAGACCCGCTTCGGCAGCCGGTACGCCAGGTCGACGATGGTCTCGGCCGCCTCCTCCATCGGCAGCCGGTGCTCGGCCACCAGCCGGGCCAGGAAGCCGGCGTCCACCCGGCGGGCCACGTCGTGCCGGACCGGGATGGAGCAGAACGCCCGGGTGTCGTCGACGAAGCCGGCGGTGTTGTAGAACCCGGCGGTCTCGGTGACCGCCTCGCGGAACCGGCGCAGCACCTCGGGGGAGTCCAGGAACCACCAGGGCGCGCCGAGGTAGAGGGCGGCGTAGCCGCCGGCGAGCGGGGCCAGCTCGCGGGTGAAGGTGTACTCGTCGAGGGTGTAGAGCACCACCCGCAGCCGGGGGTCGTTGCCGTGCGCGTCCAGCAGCGGGGCGAGGGCGTGCACGTACTCGGTGGCCTGCGGCACGTCGCCGCCGACGTCGCGGCCGTGCCGGGCGTGCAACCACCGGTTGTGGTTGCGCACCGCGCCCGGGTGCAGCTGCATGACCAGGCCGTCCTCCAGCGACATCCGGGCGAACTCCAGCAGCATGTGCGCCCGGAACGCCTCCGCGTCGCCCGGCTCGGCCCGGCCCCGCCGGGCCCGGTCGTAGCGCGCCGCCGCCTCGGCCCGGGTCAGCTCGAGCGTCCGGGCGGTGAGGTGGCCGTGGTCGGAGGAGGTCGCGCCGGCCGCGACGAACGCCGCCCGCCGCGCCCGCAGCGCGGCCAGGTAGCCGGCGTACGTGTTGGTGTCCTCGCCGGTCAGCTCGCCGAGCCGGTCCACGTTGGCCGACCAGTTGTCGAACTCCATGTCCACCACGTCGTCCGGGCGGAAGGTGGTGACCACCCGCCCACCGGGCCCGCCCCAGCCGTCCGCGGCGAGCTTGGCGTGCTGCCCCAGGTCGTCCAGGGGCGACTCGGTGGTGGCCAGCACCTCGATGTTGAACCGTTCGAACAGTGCCCGGGGCCGGAAGCCGGGCTCGGCCAGCCGGGCGGCCAGCTCGTCGTAGACCGCGTCGGCGGTGGCCGGGGTGAGCGGCGTGCCCACCCCGAACACCTCGGTGAGGGTCTGTTCCAGCCAGAGCCGGGACGGGGTGCCGCGGAACAGGTGCCAGTGCGCGGCGAAGCGGCGCCAGATCCGCCGCCCGTCGGTCTCCACCGGGCTGCCGTCCCGGCTCGGCACGCCCAGCTCGGCCGGCGGCACGCCCTGGCTGAGCAGCATCCGGGTCAGGTAGTGGTCGGGCACGATGAGCAGCCGGGCCGGGTCGGGGAACGGCCGGTCCTCGGCCAGCAGCGCCGGGTCGACGTGCCCGTGCGGGGAGATGATCGGCAGCTCGGCCGCCAGCGCGTACAGCTCCCGGGCCAGCGCGCGCTGGCCCGGTTCGGCGGGCAGGAGCAGGTCGGTACGGGACGTGGTGGGCACGGAATGCGGCTCCCGGGTTCGAGGTCAGGGCAGGGTGAGCAGGTCGGCGACCCGGACGGGCCGGCCGGTGTCGAAGGACCGGTTGGCGGCCAGCCCGGTGAGCAGGGCCAGCGCGCCGTCGTGGGCGGTGGCGGCCCGGTCGAGCGGGTCGGGGGCCCCGCCGAAGAGCACCCGGGTCATCCGGGCGTCCGCGCCGCCGTGGCCCTGCCGGGTGTACCCCTCGACGGTGATCGGTTGCGGCGGCGTCCAGAACGGCCGCAGGGTCAGCGTGGCGGCGCCCCCCTCGGCGGCGGCCTCCGCGCCGTGCAGGGCGGCGCCCTTGAGCGCGCCGGCCGCCTCCGGGCTGACGTACGCGCTCTCGGTGACCTCCAGCTCCAGCCGGCCGCGGCTGCCGTTGACCATCACCCGGTAGCCCTCCCAGGGCGCGTAGGCGGTGAGGTGGTAGGTCATCGTGGCGCCGGTGGAGTAACGGGCCAGCACCGCCATGTCGTCCTCGATGGTGACGCCGGGGGCGAAGACGTTGCGGTCGCGCCGGTAGCCGTCCTCGCCCTCGGCGTCGAGGTAGAGCTCGCGCAGCCGGGGGTGGGCGGCCAGCCGCAGCGCGAACGGGTCGCCGCTGGCGGCGGGGGCGCCGTGCGCCCGGTCGTAGTCGCGGGCGTAGCCGTGCCGGCGGCCGGGCTCGCCGTAGAAGAAGAGCCGGCCGACGGCGAAGACCTCCACCGGCCGCGCGTCCAGCCACCAGTTGACCAGGTCGAAGTGGTGACTCGCCTTGTGCACCATGAGCCCGCCGGAGGCGGCCTTGTCGCGGTGCCAGCGGCGGAAGTAGTCGGCCCCGTGGCGCACGTCGAGCAGCCACTCGAAGTGCACCGAGCCGATCTCGCCGACCGCCTGGTCGGCGAGCAGCCGGCGCACCTGCTCGTGCAGCGGGTTGTAGCGGTAGTTGAAGGCCACCGTGACCCGCCGGCCGGTGCGCGCCACCGCGTCCAGGATCCGCCGGCAGCGCGGCGCGTCCACCGTCATCGGCTTCTCGGTGACCACGTCGCAGCCGGCCTCCAGCGCGGCCACGATGTAGCCGTCGTGGGTGACGTCCACGCTGGTCACCAGCACCACGTCGACCCGCTCCTTCGCCAGCATCGCGGGGAAGTCGGCGGCCCGGTAGGTCGGCACCGGCGGGTGGCCGGACTCGCCCAGCCACCGGTTGTGCGCGTCCATCCGGGCCTGGTTGACGTCGGCGAAGGCGACCAGCTCGGCGGTGTCGGGGTGGTCGCGCACCAGTGCCCGGACGAACATCTCGGCGCGGGCGCCGGTGCCCACCACGGCGTACCGGAGCCGCCCGCCGGCCTGTGGTGACATCTGGTCGGCCTCCCCGGGAAGCTGCAAAGGTTTGCAGTGAAGTAACCACGATCGATCCTGACGAGTCAACGCCTCCGCGGGAATCGGCGGCTTTTGATGTGATTAGCGCGGATGCATGCGGCTACTGGGAGCGCGGCCGAAATCGAGCTGTAACTCTCCACCGTTGACACTGGCGCAACCGTTTGCATTAATTGGCGACACCCGTGACCGCCGCCACATCGGAGGGACACCGTGCCAGTCACCATCAGGGACGTAGCGCGGGCCTCCGGCGTGCACATCTCCACCGTCTCCCGCACCTTCTCCGCGCCGCACCTGGTCAACCCGGAGACCCGGGTCCGGGTGCTGGCCTGCGCGGAGGATCTCGGCTACCGGCCCAACCGGGCCGCCCGGGCGTTGATCACCGGCCGGACGCACAACATCGGCCTGATCATCGCCGACATCGCCAACCCGTTCTTCCCGCCGTTGATCAAGGCGGCGGAGGGCCAGGCCCGGCACCGCGACTACCACGTCTTCGTGGCCGACACCAACGAGGATCCGATCACCGAGGAGGAGCTGGTCCACGCCCTGGCCAAGCAGGTCGACGGGGTGCTGCTGTGCAGCCCCCGGATGAGCAACAGCCTGATCGAGCAGCTCAGCCGGGAGGTTCCGCTGGTGGTGGTGAACCGCCAGCTGGCCGGGCTGCCGTGCGTGCTGATGGACGTGGGGCAGGGGGCCCGGGCGGCGGTGGAACACCTGGTCGGCCTCGGCCACCGGGAGATCGCGCTGCTCGGCGGCCCCCGTGGCTCCTGGACCAACCGGGAGATCCGCCGGGCCGCGGCCGCGGCGGCCCGGGCCGGCGGCGCCGAACTGACCGTGCTCGGCCCGAACCCGCCGACCGAGACCGGTGGCCTGGCCCTGGCCGAACAGGTCCAGCGCAGCGGCGTGACCGCCGTGCTCGCCTACAACGACCTGATGGCGATCGGCCTCATCGAGGGGCTCGACGCACTCGGGATCCGGGTGCCGGAGCAGGTGAGCGTCGTCGGGGTGGACGACATCGCCCTGAGCCGGCTGACCCGGCCCAAGCTGACGACGGTGGCCACGCCGACCGCGGCCGCCGGCCGGACGGCCGTCGACATGCTGTTGCAACAGGACGCCGAGCCACCGCGCGCCGCGCGGGGGATCGGCGCCGGAACGGCTTCCGGCGCCCGTCGCACCACCGCACAGGTAATGCTCCAGACCGAACTGGTCATCCGCGACTCGACCGGGCCGGGCCCCTACGCCGGCCGGGACCGTCCCTCGGCCGCCCCGGCAGGCCCGGGCCCGCATCGCCTTGCGGGCCCGGGCGTCCCGGTGGCAGCCACCGGTGACGGCGTCGCCTCCTAACGCCGAGGAGTGAGCGCACATGCACCCCGCAACGCCCCCCACCGCCGGCGCGCCCGCCGGGCGCACCTACCGTACCCCCCTGCCCCGCCGCCGGTTGCTGCGCGGCCTGCTCGCCGTGGCGGTCGCCGCGCCGCTGGTCACCGGGGCCGCCGCCTGCGGCGGCGACGATCCGGCGGCCGACCCGAACGCCCCGGTGAAGCTCTCGGTCTTCTGGTGGGGCGGCGAGGCCCGGGCCAAGCTGACCGAGGAGGCCCTCGCCCTCTACACGCAGCAGCACCCGAACGTGACGTTCGAGAAGACCTGGCAGGCCAACCAGGGCTACTTCGACAAGCTGGCGACCCTCACCGCCGGCGGCAACCCGCCGGACCTGTTCCAGATCGACGACAACTTCCTGGCCGAGTACGCCGCCCGCAACACCACGCTGGACCTCACCTCATACCAGAACTCCGGCAAGCTGGACACCTCGAAGTTCCCCAAGAGCCTCTGGCAGTACGGGGTGGTCGACGGCAAGCTCGCCGGCCTGGCCGCCGGGGAGAACACCCAGGGCCTGGTCTACAACAAGACGCTGCTGGCCAGACACGGGCTGCCCGAGCCGACCACCGGGATGAGCTGGGAGGAGCACGTCGCCTGGGCCGAGCGGGTGGCGAAGACCGCCAAGGTGCCCGGCACCCAGGACCCGAGCGCCGACTACAAGGCGTTCTGGGTGTGGCTGCGCCAGCAGGGCAAGGACATGTACTCCGGCAAGGACCTCGGCTTCACCGCCGAGGACGTGACCCGCTGGTTCGAGCTGTGGAAGGGCGCCCGGGACCGGGGCGCCACGCCCACCCCGGACGTCATCCACGAGGGCAACGTCACCGACATCACCAAGCAGCTGGTGGTGACCGGCAAGGCGGCCACCTCCTGGGTCTGGGTCAACCAGATGCCGGAGCTGAAGAAGAACACCAAGGACGAGCTGGGCGTGATCGCGTACCCGGGTGACCCGAGCGCGCAGTGGGCCCGGGCGTCGATGTACTGGTCGGTGTTCCGCGGCAGCAAGCACAGGGACGTGGCCGTCGACGTGATCAACTTCCTGATGAACGACCCGGAGGCGGTCAAGCTGCTCGGCACCGACCGCGGCCTGCCGTCCAACCAGAACCTGCGCCGGGTGGTCAGCGACGACACCACCGACCCGGCGATGAAGCAGTCCATCGCGGTCGAGGCCGAGCTGGCGCAGAAGTTCGGCGAGTCCCCGCAGGTGCCGATCAAGGGCCACAGCAAGGTCCGCGCCGAACTGGTGAAGGCCGCCGAGAACGCCCAGTACGGCCGGGCCACGCCCGCCGAGGCGGCCGCCCAGTTCGTCGCGGCCTGCACATCCGCCATCGCCTGACCCGACGTCGTCCGGAGAGGAGCCGGCTCGTGGCCCTGACCACGGCGCCCGACCCGACCCGCCGCGGCCCCGGTTCGGTCCGGCCCCGCGCCAACCGGCGCGGGCCCGGGCGGGCCCGGCACAGCGAAGGTCTGGCGGGGTACGTCTTCCTGTCGCCCTGGCTCATCGGCCTGATGGCCGTCACGGCGATCCCGATGCTGCTGTCGCTCTACCTCAGCTTCACCAACTACGACATCCTCACGCCCTGGTCCGAGGTGGAGTGGGTGGGGCTGGCCAACTACGAGCGGATGTTCACCGCCGACCCCTCGTGGTGGCACTCGGTCCGGGTGACGCTGACCTTCGCGCTGGTCGCCGTGCCGCTGAAGCTGGCCGCCGCGCTCGGGGTGGCGCTGCTGCTCAACCGGGCCTGGCGGGGCGTCGGCCTGTTCCGCGGGCTGTTCTACCTGCCGTCGCTGCTCGGCGGCAGCGTCGCGCTCGCCATCGTCTGGGTCAACATGTTCAACCGGGACGGCGCGTTCAACTCCTTCCTCGCCCTCTTCGGCATCACCGGCAAGCCCTGGGTCAACGACCCCGACTGGGCGCTGCAGACCCTGATGGTGCTGGCCGTCTGGCAGTTCGGCGCACCGATGGTGATCTTCCTGGCCGGGCTCAAGCAGGTGCCCACCGAGCTGTACGAGGCGGCCGCGGTCGACGGCGCCGGCCGGTGGCGGCAGTTCGTCAACGTCACCCTGCCGATGCTCTCCCCGGTCATCTTCTTCAACCTGGTGCTGGAGACCATCAACGGCTTCCAGGGCTTCACCGCCGCGTTCGTGCTGAGCAACGGCACCGGCGGGCCGGTCGACTCGACCCTGATGTACACGCTCAACCTCTACATCACCGGCTTCACCGACCTGGAGATGGGCTACGCCTCCGCGATGGCCTGGGTCTTCCTGGTCGCCATCGCGGTGATCACGGTGATCTTCTTCAGCACCGGGCGGTTCTGGGTGCACTACTCCGACGGGGAGGACCGGTGATGGTGGCGGTGACCACGCGCCCGGTGACGGCCGGCGCCCGGCGACCGCGCAGCCGCTCGGCGCTGCGGCTGCTGGTGCTGCTGGCCATCCTCGCGGTGGTGCTCTACCCGCTGGTCTGGATGCTCGGCACCTCGGTGAAGAGCCAGCAGGAGATCGTCAACAACATCGGCCTGCTGCCGCGGCGGTTCACCCCGGGCAACTACACCGACGGCTGGACCAACTTCGACGTCAGCTTCGGCCGGTTCTTCCTCAACAGCGCGATGGTCAGCCTGCTCACCGTGGTCGGCAACGGGGTGTCCTGCCTGCTCGCCGCGTACGCCTTCGCCCGGCTGCGGTTCCGGCTGCGCGGCGTCTGGTTCGCCGTCATGATCGGCACCCTGCTGCTGCCCGGGCACGTGCTGATCGTGCCGCAGTACATCCTCTTCCGCAGCCTCGGCCTGGTCGGCGGCGACTGGCCGTACCTGCCGCTGCTGGTGCCGCAGTTCCTGGCCACCGAGGCGTTCTTCGTCTTCCTCATGGTGCAGTTCATGCGGGGCATCCCGCGTGAGCTGGACGAGGCGGCCAAGATCGACGGAGCGAACGCGTTCGGCATCTTCCGGCACGTCATCCTGCCGCTGAGCCGCCCGGCGCTGGTCACCACCGCGATCTTCTCGTTCATCTGGACCTGGAACGACTTCTTCCGGCAACTGGTCTTCCTCTCCGACCTGGAGGACTACACCGTGCCGGTGGCGCTGACCCTGTTCATCGACTCGACCAGCCAGAGCGCGGTCGGCCCGATGTTCGCCATGTCGGTGCTGTCGCTGCTGCCGGTCTTCGGGTTCTTCGTGGCCTTCCAGCGGATGCTCGTCGAGGGGATCAACACCAGTGGCCTCAAGGGATGAACCGGCCCGGCGGGACGCCCGCGATCCGGCCGCCCCGCCGCCGGACGGCCCCGCGGAGCGGATGACGCGCGACTGGCGCGACGTCCTCGCCGACGCCGCCGACCTGGCCCTGCTCGGCATCCTGCTGACCGCGGCCGCCCTGCCGCTGCTGACCGCCGCCGCCGCGGCGGCCACCGCCAGCGCCGCGGTGCACGACCGGTTCCGCACCGGCGGGTGGCCGTCGGCGCGGCGGACCCTGGCCCGGTTCGGCCGGGCCGTGCCGGCCGGCGTGCCGGTGTCCCTGCTCGCGCTGGGCGGCGGTGGGCTGCTCGCCGCCGACCTGGCCGCGCTGGCCACCGGGCGGGTCCCCGGCGGGACGCCCGCGCTGGCGGTCACCGCGCTGGTCGCGGTCGCCGTCGCCGGCTACGCCGGGCTGGTCGTGGTCGAGGTGGGCCGTACCGGGGGGCGGTGGCGGGCCGCCGCCCGGTCCGCCGCCCGCACCTGCCTCGACCACCCGGCCCGGTGGGCCGCGCTGGCCGGAACGGCCGGGGTGGCCCTCCTGCTCGCAGCCCTGGTCACCCCGGTCGCGGTGCCGATCCTCGCCGGCTACACCCTGGCCGCCCTGCACGCGGTCGCCCGCCGTCCCGCCGCCCGCCCGGAACCGTCGTGACCGCGGCACCGCACCCCGCCGCCGGCACGCCGGACCGGCCGACCGGCGGCGCCGGCGCAGCCCGTCCGCCCGCCGCGGCGGCCGACGGCGCCGGGTGCCCGGTCCCCGGGCCGGACGGCACGGACCAGGCGCTGCTGGTCGACGGCGTCGAGGTGGCCCGGTACCGGGTGGCCCCCCGGCTGGACGCCCGGCACGGTCCCCGGCCGTACCTGCACCCGGTGCGGACCCGGGCCGGCACGGTGGTGACCGACGCGCTCCCCGCCGACCACGTCTGGCACCTCGGCGCCTCGCTGGCGGTGCAGGACGTCGACGGCTCCAACCTGTGGGGCGGGCGCACCTACGTGCGGGACATCGGCTACACCTGGCGCGCCGACCACGGCCGGATCGCGCACACCGGCTGGCTGCACCGCTCGCCCGACCGGCTGGCACACCACCTGGCGTGGCGGGACCCGGCCGGGGCGGTGCTGCTCACCGAGCGGCGTGCCCTCGGCGTCGCGGCGCTGCCCGGGCACCCCGGCGCGTGGCGGCTCGACCTCGACTACACGCTCACCGCGCCGCCCGGCAGGGACGTGCGGCTGGGCAGCCCGGCCACCAACGGCCGCCCCGGCGGCGCCGGCTACGGCGGCTTCTTCTGGCGTGCGCTGGCCGACCGGCCGCCGGCGCTGTTCACCGCGTCCGGGCAGGGGGAGGAGGCGGTCAACGGCTCCGCCGAGCCCTGGCTGGCGCTGCGCGCCGAGGCGGGCGGCGCCGCGTACACCCTGGTCTTCACCGGGCTCGGCCCCGGCGACCGGTGGTTCGTCCGGGCGCGGATGTACCCGGGGGTGTGCGTGGCGTTCGCGTTCGACCGGCCCTGTGTGGTGCCCGCCGGGGCCGGGCGCAGCGGCCGGCACCGGGTCGCGGTCGCCGACGGGGCGCTGGACCGGGACGCCGCCGCCGCACTGGCCGCCGCGCTCGACCCCGGGCGGCCGTGACCGGGGCGGACCGGACCGCGCCCGAGGTGGCGACCCGTGGGCGAGCCGATCGTGGTGCTCAGCCCGGTCGCCGGGGCTCCGCTGGAAGCCGACCGGCTCGCACGCAAGGGCACGCACCGCCGAGCCGGAGTAGCCCTGGTGGGCCGAGCCGCCGTGACACGATTTGCCGGTGACGGAGCGACGCCCGGCGGGACCTCTCCCGGTGCTGCTGATCGGGCTCACCGTGGTGTCGGGTCTGGTGGACGCCTTCAGCTTCCTGGTCCTGGGGCGCGTGTTCGTCGCGAACATGACCGGGAACGTGCTGTTCCTGGGGTTCGCCGTGGCCGGCGTCGGCGAGGCCGCCATCAGGACGAACCTGCTGGCGCTGGTCTGCTTCGTCGTGGGGGCCCGGGTCGGGGGCAGGTGGGCGGCCGGTCGCCCTCCGCACCGAGGTCGGGTGATCGCCGTGGCGTCCCTGGTCCAGGCGGGACTGGTCGCGGTCTCGGCGGTGACCGCCGAGGTCGCCGGTTCGTCGGACCCGGTCATCCACTCGGCACTCGTCAGCGTGCTCGCGGCGGCCATGGGGGGACAGAACGCCGTGGTGCGTCGCATGGGCGTGACCGACCTGCCCACGACGGTCGTGACCAGGACGCTCACCAGCCTGGTCGTCGACACCACGCTCCGCTCGGTGCCGACCCGCCGGCTGTGGACCGTGGTGGCGCTGTTCTCCGGCGCGGCGGTGGGCGCCGCGCTGCTGCGCTGGGTCTTTCCGGCGGCGCCCCTGTGGCTGGCGGTGATCGTCCTCGCGGGTGGTGCCGGCGTCGCCTGGCGGGCCGTCGCCCGGCCGCGCTCAGACCTGTGGCGCTGACCCGGCGCCGATCAGCCGCCGCCCGCGGTAACCCGGACCGCCTTGACGACGGCCGGGATCGAACCGATCAGCAGTACCAACCCCCAGACCAGGGCGACCACCGCGAAGACCAGCGCGCCGATGTCGTCGAGGATGCTGACCAGGATCACCGGCACCAGCCGGTGCAGGAACTCCAGGGCGACCGTGCAGAGCAGCGTGGTCAGCACCAGCGCGACCAGGCCCTTGTTCTGCGCGAAGCGCGGCTGCGCGGCCACCAGCAGCCCGGCCCAGGCGAGCTTGAGCAGCAGCACCAGCCCGAGCAGCACTGCCGCCTCGCCGACCGGGAAGAACCCCCACAGCGCCAGGTAGGCGAGGGTGCCGAACGGCGCGGCCAGGAAGAGCGAGACCATCACGGACAGCTCGACGAAGGCGACCACCAGCGCGAGCACCGACACGATGATCAGCACGAGCGAGAAGACCAGGGTGGCCGCCCCCTGCACCCGGCCCTGGACCCGGTCCGGCAACAGCAGGCTCAGGCAGAACAGCCCGGTGGTCCAGACCGCCACCGCGTCGACGAGCGCCAGGTAGGTCGTACCGCGGCCGGACGGCTCGGTCACCCCGGAGACGTCGCCGAGTTCCACGTCCAGCTCCCCGGCGCTGTCCCGGAGCGCGGCGCCGGCGTCCCCGCCGCCGGTGAGCAGCCCGGCGCCGAGCTCCACCGCGACCGCCAGCACCACCGCCAGCATCGCCAGCAGCAGGAACGGCTTGCGCAACTCGCCCATCAGGGCCTCCTCCTCGCGGCCGGCGGCGGTCAGGACGGGGCGACGGTGACGGTGCAGGTGCCCAGGCCCGGGCAGCGCAGCAGGACGGCGGTCGGCCGGTCCACGGCGACCCGGACCACCGCGCCGCCGCCGTCGGCGGCCGGCTCGACGTCGTCGCGCACGGTGACGTCGACGTCCCCGGGCGCCGGCGCCTCGACGGTGAACGTGCCCGGGCTGCGCAGGACCAGCGTGCGCAGCCCGCCCGGATCGGCGATCCGCAGCGCGCAGCCGCCGGAGAAGACCAGCCGGCCGGCTTCCCCGGCGCAGTCCGCGGCGACCGTCGCCGGGTCCACCGCGGCCTGCTCGCCGCCGAACCGGCCGAGCCGCTCCACCAGGCCCGACCGGGCGCCGGGATCGCCCCGGTCGTCCCGGCCGGCGGCCACCGCGACCGCGAAGAGCACCACCAGCAGCACGCCGAGCGCGGCCAGCAGCGCCTTCTGCCGGCCGCTCATGCCGGCACTCCGCTCCGCCGCGCGCCGCCCTGAGGCACCGTCGCACTGAGCCCGATGACTCGCTCGCTCCGCTCGCTCATCGGGTGTCCGCCGGCGGGACCTCGGTGAACCGGATCGCGTCGATCCCGGCGAAGTAGCGGTCGCTGCCCTGCGTCTTGCCGAGCACGACCAGCGTGATCCGGTGCGGGCCGGGGCCGAGCCGGATCGTGCCCACGTCGAGCCAGTCGGTCCGGACCACGGCCGGGGTGAAGCCGAGGAAGACCCCGCCGACCTGGGTGCCGTCGATGGTGAACACCGTGTTGGCGTAGTCGAACGACGTGGTGCGGACGGTGGCGAACCGCCAGGTGGCCTCCGCGGGCAGGGTCACCGTCACGCTCACCTGGTCGCCGATCGCCCGCCCCTGGAAGAACAGCTGCTCGTCCTGCGACCAGGTCACCCCGCAGCAGTTCGGCTGCCGCACCACGGTGGCCGCCGACCCCTGCGGGGACACCACCACCGCCGCGTCGACCAGGTCCTCCGCCTCCACGGTCACCACCCGCGGCTCGCCGGGCGCCGGGTCGCCGTCGCGGGTGACCAGGAAGACCACCACCGCCGAGGCGAGCAGCACCAGCGCCGCGGCCGCGGCGACCCACGGCCACGGGGAACGCCGTCGCGCGACGACCGCCCGGACCTCGTAGGTGACCCGCCCGCTGGAGCGGGAACTCTCCTCCGGCGCGGTGTTCGCCGAGTACGCGAACCCGGTCATGTCGTAGCGGCGCGGCGCGGTGCCCGCCGGCACGACCAGCCGGACCAGGAACGACACCGAGCCCTGCCCGGGCACCACCCGCTGCGGCTCGGTGACGGTGAACCAGGAACGCTGCGTGCCCTCGCCCGGCGCCACGTCGAACACGACGGTGTCCGGCGCGACGCCGGGGTTGGAGACGGTGAAGGTCAGCTCACCGGTGTTGCGGGCGTCCAGGGTGAACTGTTCGGCGGCCGCGACGACCGCCCACTCGGTGGTCATGAGGGCTCCTCTGCGACGACGATCTCGACGGTGGTCGACGCGGGCTTCTCCGCCTCGACGATGCGGGTGACCACGGCGTGCTGCTGCCCGGTGGCGGCCGCGGGCACCCGCACCACCACGTGGAACGGCCGGTCGGCCGGCTCCTCCAGCACGAAGCCGGTCAACCCGGTCGCCACCTCCAGCGCGAGGCGCAGCCCGTACGGGGTGCCGCGCCAGCGGGCCAGCAGCGCGCCGTGCGCCACCAGGTCCCGCAGCCGGCCCAGCGGCAGCGGCAGCGGGGCGTCCGGCCGGGGGGAGGCGACCACGTGGTCCATCGCCACCCAGCGGGTCAGCTGGACGACCATCGCGTCCGGCGCCCGGTACGGGGCGAAGAGCGCGTCCACGTCGGCCAGCACCGCCTCGTCCGGGGCGTGCAGCGCCTCCATCACGTCCAGCAGCGCCCACAGCACGCTGCCCGGCACGCACGCCCGCTGGTACGCCGCGGGCAGCAGCCGCTCAATCGCCGCGCGTCGCATCCTGCCGCACCACCTCGATGTCGTGCTCGCCGGAGCAGAGCAGCCAGGTGTCGGGAACGGTCACCACGTCCGCGGTGGCCTGGTTGGCGCTGGCCGACCAGTCGACGGCGTCGCCGCTGCCGTACACCCCGCGCTCGCCGCCGGCCAGCACCAGCCGGTCCGGTCCGCCGGTGGCGGCGATCGCGTCCACCGGCAGGAACCGGGTGCGGTCCCGCAGCGGCAGCCCGCAGTTGACCATCACCGGCGCCCACTGCGGCTGCCCGGCCAGGGTGTCCAGCCGGAGCACCCCGCCGCTCTGCGTGGCGGCTACCGCCAGCGGGCCGGCGAAGGCCAGGTCCCGGCAGGTGCCGCCGATCCAGCCGGCCGGCACGGCCTGCCACTGCACGTCCGACTCGAACAGCCGGGTGCGGTAGCAGCCCTGGCCGGGCTTCTTCGGGTCCGGCTCGCCGGTGCCGCTCCACAGCAGCGTGGCCGGGCCGTCGTACTGCACGGCGAGGACGCGGTTGTCCACGTTGGCCAGCCCGACGTGGCCGAAGCTGCCCGGGCGGCCGGCCGCGGTGGACAGGTAGACGCCGAAGCCGGCCTGCGCGGCGACCGCCACCCCGGGCGCACCCCGTTCGGAGACGAACGCGCGCACCGCGTAGAAGCCGCGGTCGGCGTCGCCCGGGTCGACCAGGATCTGCAACGGCACCGCGCCGGGCAGCAGGGACACCTCGTACAGCCCGGTGTCGGTGGCGACCAGCAGCGCGCCGGCGCCGTCCCGGTCGATCCAGGCCACGTCGGTGATCCGGGAGGCCAGGTCGGTCAGGAGCGACCAGGTCTCGCCCAGGTCGGTGCTCAGGTGCACCCGCGACCCGCCGCCGGCGCGCAGGGTGACCGCGGCGACCGCGCCGGGGCGGGGCACGATGCCCGGGCGGACCGGGGCCGGGGCGGGCGCCACCCGCAGCACCGTCTCCCCGTCGAACCGGCCGGCCGGCTCCCAGCCCGCGCCGGCGTTGGTGGAGCGGAACAGCACCGGCCCGCGCCCGGCGTACCAGGTGCGCGGCTGGTACTGGTCCACCGCCACCGCGCTGACCTGCCCGTCGGGCGCCTCGTTGACCACGAAGCGGACCGACTCCACGTACCGGACGCCCGGCTCGGCGTGTTCCAGCAGCCGGTACACGTTCGAGGCGCGCAGCGGTTCGCCGAACGCCCAGCCGGTCGGGTTGAGCGGGGTGGGCAGCGGGCTGAGCGTCTGGTGCAGCCGGTCGTGGATGCGGCGGCGGACCGCGTCGGCGTCCTCCTCGCGGCGCACCACCACCCGGGCCCGGATCGACACCGCCTTGTAGCGGGCCCAGCCGGCCCGGCAACTGGTGCCCAGCGCCCGCCGCCGGTCCAGGTCGGCCGCGACCCCGGCCCGGACCTCCTCGACCTCGTGCTCGCGCAGCACCGTCACCGGCAGCCGGCCGCCCGGCCGGGCCGCCGCCGGCACGTACGGCACCAGCACCACCTCCACCTCGCCGGGGCGGGCGAAGCTGTAGACGGCGGCGCGGGTGAAGGCCCGGGCCCGGGCCACCGCGCCGGAACCGGCGGCGAGCACCTCGTAGTCGCGGGCGGTCACCGCCCGCTGCTGGGCGAAGAACTCGTACGGGCCGCGGAGCAGGGCCGACTCCAGCGACTCCAGCTCCCGCCCGCCGCCGGCCGGCGCCGGGTTCTCCACCCGGACCCCGGGCAACGGGTCACGCAGGCTGGTCAGCGTGCCGGCCGCCACGTTGCCGGCCGGTCCGCCGCCGGCCCGGTACCAGAGCCGGATCTGCCGCCCGGCCGGCGGCACCGCCGCCACGGTCACCGGCCCGGAGCCCGCGCCCGGGTCCGCGGCGCCGGCGTCCGGGCCGGGCGGGTCGTCGAGGGGGTTGCCGCCGGGCGGGGGGTCGCGCAGGTCCAGGGCGGGGGCGAAGGTGACCGTGCCGGAGCAGCGGTCGACCAGGTAGACCCGGGCCTGCGGGCCGAGGCCGGCGAAGCTGTTTACCGGCCGCCAGATCTCGAAGGTGCGCCCCTCGTGCTCGCGGGCCGCGGCGCCCAGCTCCACCGACCCGGCCGGCACCTCCACGCCGAGCAGCAGGTCCAGTGGCTCGGCGGTGCGCGCCAGCGGCGCCCGGGCGGCGCGCAGCACCTGGCCGGGCTGCCCGGTGCCGACGCCGAGCAGCTCCGCCTCGACCGGCTCGCAGTGATGCATCCGGACGGTCACCTCGGACTGCCCGGCGGGCAGCAGCGCCGGCTCGGTGGTGACGAAGACGACCGGCCGGGGTTCGGCGCCGCGCGCCGCGGCGACCCGGGTGCCGGCCGGGATCCGGATCGGGCCGTGGTCGCCGCCGGTGCGGGTGAACCGGACGTCCGCCCAGGCCACCGACGGCGCGTGCCGGGTCACCCCGAGCAGGTTGAGGAACGACACGTACGCCTTCTCCGGCAGCTGGTTCAGCCGGTAGATCATCACCTCGGTGAGGTACGCGAACGCCTCCACCAGGGCGATTCCCGGGTCGTGCGCGGACAGGTCGGTCCAGCCCGGGCAGGACTGGCGGATCCGCTCCCGCGCCTCGGTGACCAGGTCGAGGAAGGTCCGGTCGTCCAGGTGCGGCACGGGCAGGGTCATGACGGCGCTCCCTCCACGCGGTCGCCGCCCGGCGCCCCGGGCGCGCCGGCCGGTCGGGCGCCGCCGGCCGGGCCGGTGTCGGCGGGGTCGTCGGCGGGCAGCAGGTCGACCGAGAAGACCAGCTGGCCGGGGGCCAGGCTGGCCCGGATCCGGTAGTCCAGCCGGATCACCAACCGCCACGGGTCGTCCGGGTCCGGGCCGGCATCCACGTCGACCACCTCGACCCGCGGCTCCCACCGGGCGATGGCCTGCCGGACGTAGTGGATGGCCAGCCCGGCGGTGGTGTCGTCGTTCGGCGCGAAGACCAGCCGGTGCAGCCGGGACCCGTAGCCGGGCCGCATCAGCCGCTCGCCCGGCGTGGTGGACAGCAGCAGGAACAGCGCCTGGCGTACGGTCTCGTCGCCCTCGGTCATGGCCAACCCGCCGGCGGCGGTCAGCGCGAGCCCGCCGGTACGGCCCGCGTCGAAGCCGGCGCCGACGAACCGGAAGGCCCTCACCGGTCGGCTCCCAGGAACCGCTGGCGCGGGTCGCGCACCCGGTGGTGGACCAGTCCGGGCGGGGTGCCGTCGGTGAACCCGTCCAGGTGCGACAGCACCACCCGGTGGCCGTCCACCCGGAGCCAGTCGCTGTAGCCGACCCGCACCCGCAGCGTCTTCGCGCAGGGCTTGATCGTCGGCCCGTAGTTCGGGCAGGCGGTGATCTCCCGCCCCTCCGGGTCGGCGTCCACCAGCACCGGTACCCCGGACACGGTGACCCACCGTTGCGAGGCCTTGTTCGTCACCCGGCCGTCGTGGTCACACCTGATCAGCGAGTCGCGGTGGATCCAGCGCATCAGCCACCTCCCTCGTGCTGGGCGCGGGCCAGGGTCCGGGCCCGCTCGGCGGCCGTCTCCGCGTCCTCGACCGCCTCGGCGTGCAGGAAGTCCACGCTGCGCGCCCGGACCACCATCGCCCGGCCCGGCGCGGAGAGCACCAGGTCGCTCGCCGCGTGCAGGGTGGCCAGCTCCGGGGTCAGCTCCAGCCAGCTGCCGCCGTCGGTGGCCAGCCGCAGCCGCCGGCCGGCGTCGTCCACCACGATCGACTGACCGCCGGCGGTACGCAGCGACCAGCGGCCCGAGCGTCCCTCGTGGATCCCCGCGTCGTACGGCTCGACCGTGCCGAACAGCGAGCCGAGCACGACGCCGGAGGCCGGCTCGCCGCCGGGCAGCGCCACCAGCACGGTGTCCTGCGGGTCGGGCAGCGCCACGATCCCCTTGCCCCGGCCGGCGCCCGGGCACAGCACCCCGAGCCACCCGGCGTCCAGCGCCCCGTACGTGGGCAGTTCGACCCGGACCCGGCCCAGGCCCTCCGGGTCGGCGACGTCGGTGACCGTGCCGAGGGTGAGCACCGCCGGGGCGGGCGGCCCGGCCGGCGGCGGCGGTGGCGGGGCGGTGTCGAACCGGGTCAGGTGACCGTTGGCGTCCACGGTGTGCACCACCTCGGTGAGCACGTAGGTGCCCTCGGCCGGTGGGGCCACCCCGGCCAGCGTGATCCGCCGGCCCGGGCGCAGCGCCGGGTCGCCCTCGGCCACCCCGTCCGCGGTGACCAGGGCGGCGACCCGGGCGTCCAGGCCGGCCTGGGCCAGCGCGGCGAGTTCGTCGTCGCTGCGCCCGGGCTGGTCGACCGCGGTGCGCACCCCGTCCGCGCCGACGTCCGCCGGCTCCGGGTCGACGGCGGTGCGCCGCCCGCACCGCGGCGCGCCGGCCCGCTGGCTGATCGGTTCGGCCCGCTGCGGATGCCAGCCCAGCGCCGCGCTCTCCCCGGCGGCGCGGTCGAGGTTGGTGGCGAGCCGCAGCGAGTGCACCGACCGGCCCAGTTCCAGCCGGACCGGCTCGCCGTACCCCTCCAGGGTCACCAGGCGCAGCCGGTCGCCGTCGGCGGCCAGGTGCAGCCCGGCCCGGCCGGCCACCTCCAGCAGCAGTTCCAGGTCGGTGTGCCGGTGCTGGGCCAGCCGCTCCAGCCGGGGCCCGTCGGCCTCCGCCGTCACGGTCAGCCCGACCTCGCCGCAGAGTTCCCGGGCCAGGTCGGCGGCGGTCACCGACTCGAACACCCGCAGCCGCTGCCGCTTGCGCAGCCGGTGCAGCGCGTCGTACGCCCGCACCCGGAGCAGGGCGGAGCCGTCCGCGGCGTACTCGACCTCGACGCAGGTGACCTCGCCGGCGAAGAGCGCCTCGGGCCGGTCGGCCAGCCGGACGTCGAGCATCCCGCCGGTGCGCACCGGCGGGGTCAGCGCGGCCCCGCCGGGCGCGGTGGCCAGCGCGACCTCGCACTGGGTGGGCCGGTCGAGCCGGGCGGCCACCCGCACCGACACCACCCGCCGGGTCCCGCCGTCGGGCAGCGCCGCGCCGTCGAGCAGCACGGTGAGCGCGCGGGGTGCGGCGACGGTCACGGTGCACCTCCCCCCGGGGCGGACGGGGGCGTGCCGGCGGCCGCGGTGGGCGGCGGAATCGCCAGCGCGGTGCCGGCCGGCACGGTCAGCGGGTCGGTGATCCGGTTGTGCTCGGCCAGCAGCCGCCAGCGCAGCGGGGAGCCGAGCGCGTCGTGGGCGAGCAGGTCGAACCGTACGCCCGAGTAGTCGGGCTGGGCCGCGCCGTCGCCGGCGGCCACCACGGCGGTGCCGGGCGCGGCGGCCGGGGTGCCGGCGGCGGCGAGTTCCTCGGCGAACCCCTCCTGCGCCCGGTCGGCCGACTCGGCCACCCGGACCAGCTTGAGCCGCAGCCAGGACCGGCGGGGCGAGCCGGTCACGGTGAACGCGTCGAAGCGTTCCGCCACGGCGACGATCACGCCCGGCACGTTCCAGGTCTTGCCCCAGACCAGCCGCACCAGCGGGGGTCGCAGCCAGCCGTGCTCGGTCGCCGAGTTCTCCGCGAGCAGCCACAGCGGCCGGGTGAGCACCCGCACGTCGGTCGGGCGGACCTGGCCCTCGGCGAAGTCGACGTCGAAGAGCAGGTCCAGCACGAGTTCGGTGCGCCCGCCGCCGGTGAACACCAGCGGGTCGTCGGCGAGCCCGGCCCCGGTGAGCTGCCCGCCGGCCGCGCCCCGGGGCCGGATGCCGGCCAGCCGGGTCACCTGCACGGTCTCCGGGTTGAGCAGGCAGTCCACCCGGGCGCCGGTGGCGTCGACGAGGAAGGCGACCCGTTCCATCAGGCACCCGCCTGTTCCCGGTCCAACCGGCGCAGGTGCCCGTGGTCCAGGGCGTCCCCGGCCGGCGTCCACAGCGCCCGGTCGTCCGGCAGCCGCGGCCACGGATCGCGGCCGCCGGTCGGCTCCGGCCCCGGGTCGCCGCCGATCCGCGGCTCGGAACGAGATCGGCCGCCGGTCGTGGTCGGGTCGGGCAGCGCGGGCCAGGGCGGGATGGCCGTCGCGGCGCGGGGCGGCGGCGGAGTGCCGGACGGGACGGCGGCGGACCCGGACGCCGTCGCGTCGGCCTGCGGTCGGACACCGCCGGGCTGCGGGAGCGTGGCGCGGACGGGTGGGGCCAGGACCAGCGGTCGAGCGGGGTCGACGGGCACCCGGGCGGCACCGGTGTGTGCGGTGGCGGGACGCGGCGGTGGAGCCTCGGCGGCCGGCCGCGCGAACCGGAGCGCGGGAAAGGAGGGTGCGCGGCTCTCCCTTTGCTCTGCTTCACTCCACGCAACAGGCCGCGCGGCGTTCCCGGGCTCCGCCGCGCCCGACGCCGGAGCCCGACGCGCTGACGTAGCCGACGCGCCAGCCGCCCGCCCGTCGGACGGGGGGTGTTGCGGTGGTTGACGCAGAGCAAAGGACGCGGCAGGGCGGTGGTTGCCGGGCCACGGTGGAACCGGTGGCGCGGGAACGGCGCCGCGCGACCTGGCCGGGGCCGCCGGCCGGATGGTCACCGCGTCCGCGCCGGCCAGCCCTCCGGCCGGTGCGTCGCCGCCAGTGGCATCGGCTGGCGTTGCGTCGGCTGCCGGCCCTGGCTCGGGCAGCGCCCGACCAGGTGGGGGAGCCCCCTCGGCCGCTCCCGTCCGCGAGGCGGGGCCGGCGGGGCCGGTGCGGGGCGTGGCGCCGCGGTTGGTGTCCGGCGCCTCGGTCCGGCGGCCGCCCGAGCGGGGCAGCTCGGCCCGGGCCTCGGCGGCTGGGTTCCGGCGGTCGGCGTTCCGGCCGGCCAGGGCCACCGCTGCGCCGTGGTCGCCGCCGGGCGGGACGGCCGCGTCGGGCGCGCCGGGCGACGGCCCGGCCGGGGCGACGCCGGGGACGGGGCCCGGGCCGAGCGGCAGGTCATGCAGCAGGCCGGGGGCGTGCGTGGCGACCAGGCGCAGCCAGTGCTCCGGCGGCTGGCCCGGGCGGCGGACCGGAGCGTCGGTGGCCGCCGCCGGAGCAGGGGCCGCCCGGACGGTCGAGTCGTCCGGCCCGGGCGCCGGCGGCGGTGCGGGGAGGCGTCCCGGCTCCGCGCCAGGTGCGGCCGGGTCGGCGTGGTGGGCGGCCCGCCCGGACACGGTCGACTCGTGGTCGATCAGCCCGGCCAGGCGCTCTGCCCGGCCGGCCGCCGAGCGGAGCCGGTCGGCCAGCCAGCTACGCGGGGGTCGGCGCGGCACCGCCGGTCTCCAGTTCCAGGCCCTCGTAGCGCAGCGTCAGCGCCGCGATGGCGATCTCCTGGCCGAGCGTGTTCAGGTGCGCGCCCAGCCAGCGCGTCGGCCATGCGTTGATCATGTTCCAGCGCAGCACCTCGGTGGTGCCGGCGGCGTCCAGCAGCACGATCGAGACGTTGCGCCGGCTCACCGTGCCCCGGGCCACGGCGTGCACCCAGTCCCACAGCTCCCGCGAGGCGGTGAGCCCGAAGTGCAGCGTCACCGGCTCGTACTCGGCCTGGCCGGGGATCATCCGGATCCGGTCGTTGCCCTGCTCCCGGTAGGGCAACGCGGGGATGTTCATCTCCAGCCCGCTGACCTCGGTGAAGTGGCCGTTCGTCACGCCGTTGACGAGCAGTTTGAAGTTGTAGGCCCGGTACGGGTCGACCGGGGCGCCCGGCTGCGGAGTGGCTGTGGTCGGCATGTCAGCCTCCGATCGTCTCGGTCTCGGCGCCGCCGGCCCACTGGCTCAGCTTGAACACCACGAACTCCGCGGGCTTCACCACGGCGATGCCGATGTGGGCGACGACCATGCCGGCGTCCCGCACGTCCGGCGGGTTGGTCTCCTCGTCGCACTTGACGAAGAACGCCTCCTCGGGCGTCCGCCCCAGCAGCGCGCCGTCGCGCCAGACCCGGGTGAGGAAGGCGCCGATGTCGCGGCGGATCGAGCGCCACAGCGAGAAGTCGTTCGGCTCGAAGACCATCCAGCGGGTGCCGTTGGCGATCGCCTGCTCGATGGCGATGGAGAGCCGCCGCACGTTCAGGTAGCGCCACTCGCTGGCCTCGGCGGCGAGCGTACGGGCGCCCCAGACCCGGATGCCCTCGCCGGCGAAGTAGCGGATCACGTTGACCCCCCTGGGGTTGAGCACGTCGTGCTCGGGGCGGGTGACCAGGTACCCGAGGTCGACGGCGCCGCGTACCGGCTCGTTCGCCGGTGCCTTGTGCACCCCGCGTAGCGCGTCGGTGCGGGCCCAGATGCCGGCCATGTGCCCGCTCGGCGGGGTGAGCACCAGCTCGCCGCTGAGCGGGTCGCGGACCCGCAGCCAGGGGTAGTAGAAGGCGCCGAAGTCCGACTGCCGGGGCCGGCACGCCGCCACCTCCCCACCGGAGCCGCCGGATCCGCCCGACCCGCCGGATCCGGCCGGGCCGCCGGGGCCCTCGGCCGGCTTCGGGGGCTTGCCGCTGCTCGGCGTGGCCACCCGGGTCAGCGTCGAGATGTCGTCGACGTCCGGCGGCGGGTCGCAGATCGCCACCAGGGTGCGGGTCCGCTCGGCCATGCTGAGCAGCGCCTCGTGCGACACCGGGTCGTGGAAACCCGGGGCGGCCAGGATGGAGATCTCGTCGACCGCCTCCAGCAGTTGCAGGCCGGCGCGTCGCTGGCCGGTGCCGGTGATCGCGCCGTCCTCGCCCACGTTGACCACCCAGCAGCGGGTGCCACCGTTGTCCAGGAAGCCGAAGACGGCCCGGGCCAGCGGGGTGCTCTCCAGCCGGTCCCCGTCGGCGTAGAGCCGCAGGAAGTCCGACCAGTTGTTGACCGCCTGGGCGCGGCCGAGGTGGGCACCCCGGTCCGGGGCGACCCCGACGAACGCGGCCGTGCTGGTGCCGACCGGTCCGATCGGGCGGGCGCCGCCGGGCACCTCCTCGACGTAGATGCCGGGCGAGAAGTAGGTGGGCATCGGTCCTCCCGAGCTCGGGTCAGCGGGACGGTGGTGGGCAGACGATGACGATGTCGGGCTCGGCCGGGTCGACCTCGGCGGTGAGCACCTGACCGCGGCTGGTGAGCCGGAGCCGCACCGGGCCGGGGCGGTCGGGGTCGTGCGGCACGCCGACCACCCGGAACCGGCCCGCGGGATCGGTGCGGGTCGCGTACGCCTGGCCGACCACCTCGACCCGGACGGCCGCGAGGGGCTGCTCGGCCGGGCCGACCACCCGCCCGTCGAAGGCCAGCATCTCCAGCTGCCGCAGCCGCAGCGGGGCCAGCACCGGCGGCGCCGCCGCGCTGGGGTGGGTGACCTGCGCGGCCACGTCGATCAGCAGCGCCGGCCGGGGCCCGGTGCCGAACGCCTGCCAGAGCCGGGGGTCGCCGGCCTCCAGCACGACGGTGTGCGCGCCGCCGGCGGTCGCGGCGACCAGCACCCGGTCCAGCCCGGTCAGCGCGGCCGGGCCGCCGGCGCAGAGCAGGTAGCGGACGGTGAACCGGTACGGCTCGCGGGCGCCGCCGCTGCCCCGGGTCTGCCGGGCCGGGCGCAGCTCCAGCGGCCAGAGGGTCAGCCGCCCGCCGTCGTCGGGCCGCGGCGGGCCGACCGGGACGGGTTCCCCCGCCGCCCCGGCCAGCCACGCCGCCAGCTCGGCGGTGGCCGTCTCGATCGGGCCGCGCCCACCGGTGGTCATCGCGGCGGGGTCCCCTGCACCCGGTAGGCGATGGCCTCGTTCCACACGTGCGGGTAGACGCCGATCTCGAAGTACCGGGTGAACCGGTTGATCGGCGCGTTGCTGTGGTCGTGGTAGAGCAACCAGACCGGGGCGATGGTGAACAGCACGTAGTTGGCGAGCACCAGCGGGATGTAGAGCGGGCCGAGGATGCGCGCCTGGAGGATGTGCACGTCCTCGTGCCGCTGGATGCCCGGGCCGGACCCGGCGCAGACCGTGCCGATCGTGGTGGCGTACCGGGGCGAGACGCCCTCGACCACGTTGACCCGGCAGCTGTGCTGCGAGGTGGGCCGGTCCAGCGAGTGCCCGAAGACCAGGTGGACGGCCAGGTAGATCGCGCCGACCACGGTGTTGAGCAGGCTCCAGGTGTGGTCGACGACGAACAGCAGGATCCCCTTCGGATCGGGGCCGTAGACCCGGGCCGAGGCGACCGCCCAGCCGAACACCCCGCCGACGAGCAGGCCGACCACCGCGCCGATCAGCAGCCCGACGGTGCCACCGGCCAGTTGGCCGAGGACGGCGCCGGTCGCCACGTGCACGACGGTGCTGACGATTCCGTAGATCATGGCGGCACCTCTCAGACCCAGGAGCGGATGATGCGGGGCTCGCGACCCTGCGCGAGCTGGGTCGGCGACGCCTGGGTCGCCTGCCGGTTGCCGGGCGGCAGCTGGTTGATGCCGAGCGCGGCGGAGAAGATGACCAGGCCGTTGAAGAAGGCGATGATCCACTTCTCGGCGCCGGCGTCCGTGGCGAACGCCGCGGTGAGGTAGGACAGCGCGAGCGCGATGCCCAGCGCGATCCACTTGCGGGCCTTGTCGCCGCTCGGGCCGATCAGCCCGCCGATGACGTTGGTGGCCAGCAGCGTCGCGGCGCTCGCGCCGGTCAGGCTGCCCAGGGCGGCCCAGGTGAAGAGATCGTTCATGGCCGATCCCCCTTCGATGTGCGGTGGTGCGATCGGGGTGGTGTGAGGGCCGGCGGCTCCGGGGAGTCTCCGACGGCCCGCCCGCGGCGGCGGACGGGAGCGGATGGGGGTGGCTCAGGCGGACTCCGGCGGGCCGGCGGGCGTCGGACCCGCCGGGCCGGCGGACGCCGGGTCCGGCACGGTGCGCCCGCCCGGCTGGCCCGGCACCGTCGGGCCGGTCGCCTGCCCGGTCGCGGTCGGGCCGGGGGTCGCCGGGCGACGCCGCAGCAGCAGGACGACGACGACCGCGACGAGCAGCAGGCCGACCACCCCGCCGACGACCAGCAGCCAGGGGAAGCCGGGGTCGCCGGCAGCGGTGGCGGCGGTGGACGGCCGCGGTGGGGCCTCGGCCACGGCCCGCAACTCGGCCGGCTTGTTCTGGTTGCTGCCGACCTTCCAGCTGACCGACCGTCCGTTGACCGTGCCGTTGGTCTCGCGCACCGCGCCGGGGAACGTCACCGATATCTCGAACGACATCAACCGCATGAAGTCCTGCTGGCTCTGCGGATGCTGTTCGGCGATTTTGCCGCCGTATTTCTTCGGGTCGAGCGGCAGGGTGAACCGGTAGAGATCGCCGTCCCGGACCAGTTTCACGCTCTCGCTGTTGAAATCGCTCAACGGGGTGTTCCGATAGGTGATCTGGAAGCCGAAGAGTTTCCCGTCCTCATACCGGGTCTCCTCGCCGGGCGGCAGCGCCGGGATGTTCTGCCGCAGCTCGGCGAAGCCGGCCTCGACCGTCTTGTTGCCCGAGGTCAGCACGTTCTTCTGGGCGGTCAGCAGGAGCTGGCCGGTGACCGTGTCGTCGGCGTTCACGGCCAGCCCCATGTTCAGTTGCATGCAGCCGGTCAGTACGGCCACCAGAGCGAGACACCCCGCGACGCGGAGCGTTCTGCCGCGGACGAGTCCCGTATTCATGGGCACAGTGTGTGTGATCCGGATCACGGCCAGCAGTCAGCGATCAGTCACAACGCAGTCGCCGATCTTACCGGCCCGCTGTCACGTTCGGCTGAGGCCGATCGCCGGCGAAATAGATAAAATGAAGGGTTGGCCGTCGCCACCAATTCCTCGCCTCTGCGGGCAGACCCGTCAGCGCCCCGTCGCCGGCTGAGTCGGCCCGGTCGGGTCGGCCGCGGTCGGTGGCTGCCAGTCGGCGTACCGGGCCATGCCGCGCAGCGCCGCGCGGGACGGGGTCAGCCGGATCAGGGTGTCCCGCAGCGCGACCGCCACCGGGTGGCGCAGCTGCTGGCCGAACCGGCCGGTCCGGGCCGCCGCCCGGGCGACGGCCTGGCTGCGGGGTCGCCGCTGCCGGTCGTACGCGGCCAGCGCGGCGGGCACGTCCGCCGCTCCGCCGGCGCAGACCACGCCGAGCGTCACCGCGTCCTCGATCGCCTGGCAGGCGCCCTGCCCCAGGTTCGGGGTCATCGCGTGCGCGGCGTCGCCGAGCAGTGCGACCCGCCCCCGCACGTACGACGGCAGTGGCGTGCCGAGGTGGACGATGTCGTTGCGCAGCACCGCCGCCGGCGGGGTGGCCGCGAGCAGCGCCGGGATCGGGTCGTGCCAGTCACCGAAACGCTCGCGGACCGCCGCCAGCTCGTCCGGGGCGTGCCCGCCGGGTGGGGCGGTGACCGCGCCGTACCAGTAGACCCGCCCCTCGCCGAGCGGCACCATGCCGAACTCCGCGGCCGGCCCCCAGCTGATCACCGCCGGCACCGGAGCCGGGAAGGGGACCGCCGCGCGCCAGGCGGTGGAGCCGGCGTAGGCCGGTGGCGGGGTGCCCGGCCAGAGCCGGGCGCGCAGCACGCTGTGCAGCCCGTCGGCGCCGACCACCAGGTCGGCCCGGAGCGTGGCCGGCTCGCTGCGCCACCGGTAGCGCACCTCGCCGGAGTCCGGGTCCACGTCGTCCACCTCGGCGCCGGTGCGCAGCGCCGCGGGTGGCAGCGCGTCGGCCAGGATCCGGTGCAGGTCGGCGCGGTGGATGCCGAGCGCGGTGGTGCCGAGCACCCGGGTCATCTCGGCGGCGTCCAGCCGGGACAGCCAGCGCCCGGTCGAGGTGCGGATCCCGCCGGGGGCCTCCTGGCCCCGGGCGCGGACCACCGGCCCGAGCCCGAGCGCGTCCAGCCCGCGCAGCGCGTTCGCCATCAGGGTCAGCCCGGCGCCGACCTCGCGCAGCTCGGGGGCGCGTTCCAGCACGGTCACCTGCCAGCCGCGCCGGTGCAGGGCCAGTGCGGCGGCCAGCCCGCCGATGCCGCCGCCGACCACGATCGCCCGCGCCGTGTCCATCGCACCCGCCTCCTTCTACGTCTGTAGAAGGGCATACTACATCCGTAGAAGCACGCGGAGGAGGGCCGGGAGTGGGACGGGCGGAGCGGGTGGCGGCGCTGGCCGACGCGGCGGTCGAGTTGCTCGCCGAGGGAGGCATGCGCGCGTTGACCCACCGGGCCGTCGACGCCCGGGCCGGGGTGCCGGTCGGCACCACCTCCGCCTACCTGCGGACCCGGCGGGCGCTGATCGAGGCGGTGGTGCAGCGGCTGGCCGACCTCGACCGGGCCGATCTGGTCGACCAGCAGCTGCCGACCGGGCAGGCGCCGCCGCAGCCGGGGCCGCCGCTCACCCCGGACGACCTCGACCGGCTCGCCGCCGGCGTGGCCGAGGTGCTGGACCGTTGGCTCACCGTCGGCCGCAGCCGCACCCTGGCGAGGTACGCCTGCCTGCTGGAGGCGGTGCACCGGCCGGAGCTGCGGCGGATCCTGGAGCACGGCACCGGCCTGCGGGTGCAGGCGCGCCACCTGCTGGCCCGGGCCGGCGCGCCCGACCCGCGCCGGCAGGGCGACCAGCTGGTCGCGTTCGTCGACGGGCTGCTCTTCGACCGGCTGGTCGGCGCCGGCGCGCTCAGCGCCCCACCACCGGGCAGCCCGGCCAGCCGGGCCGACCTGGCGGCCGCCGTCCGCACCCTGCTGCACGCCGTCACCGAGCCGGCCTGACGGGCGGACGCGCCGTCGTCCGGCCGGTGTCGCGCCTGGCGGCGGCCCCGACACCCGGACCTTTCGGGGCCGACCCGAAGCGGAACGACGGCACCGGAGCGCGGGCCACGGCGGGCCGGCGTGGTGGTCGGGCCGGCGCGGCCGCGGTGCTCCGCAGGGCGCGCCCGGCTGGTTCAGTCGCCGGTCGCGGCGCCGACGCGGTGCGCGCTCGGGCTCACGCCGTGCACCCGCCGGAACGCCGCGCTCAGCGCGAACGGGCTGCCGTAGCCGACCCGGCGGGCGACCGCGCCGACGGTGGCGTCCGGTTCCCGCAGCAGGTCGGCGGCGAGGGCCAGCCGCCATCCGGTGAGGAAGGTCATCGGCGGCTCGCCGACCAGTTCGGTGAAGCGCCGGGCCAGCGCCGCCCGCGACACGCCCACCTCGGCGGCGAGCGCGGCGACCGTCCACGGCCGGGCCGGGTCCTGCTGCAGCAGCCGTAGCGCCGGACCGACCACCGGGTCGCCGGCGGCGGCGTACCAGGCCGGCGCGGTTCCGGGCCGGGCGAACCAGGTGCGCAGCGCGGCGATCAGCAGCAGGTCGAGCAGCCGGTCGAGGACGGCCTCCTGCCCGGGCGCGTCCCGGGTCACCTCCTCGGCCAGCAGCGGCACCAGCGGACTGCGCCAGTCGTCGCCGGTGACCACCAGCAACGGCGGCAGGGCGGTGAGCAGCCGCCGGCTCAGCTCGCCGGGCAGCTGGTAGGTGCCGGTCAGCATCACCGTCGACCCGTCCCGGCCGGTGCCCCAGGTCCGCACGCCGAGCCCGGCCATCGCGGTCAGCGGCTCGCCGCGCAGCGTGGTGCAGCGCTGGCCGGGATGGATCACCACCTGCGGTGCGGTCGCCGGGTCGTCGGCGACCGTGTAGGCGTCCGGCCCGCGCAGCACGGCGACGTCGCCGGGGCCCAGCCGGACCGGCCCGCCGTCGTCCGGCACCACCCAGGCCCCACCGCGCACCAGCGCCACCACGGTCAACGGCGCCCGGTCCTCGATCCGCAGCGCGAACGGCGGGTCCAGCACCGACCGGAGCAGGAACGCGCCCCGCGCCCGAGCCCCGTCCAGCAACCCGGTCAGCCCGTCCACGCCCCGGATCCTAGTCCTGGGCGCGATCAGGGCCGGGCGGTGAGCCAGGCCGCGGCCTGCCGGCGGACGTCGGTGGGCACCTCGTGGGCGCCGGGGAACTCCTGGTAGGTGACGTCGTAGTCGAGGCCCCGCAGGCGGGGGACCAGGCGGCGGCTGCACATGTCGACGGGGAGCACCGGGTCGTCGGTGCCGTGCGAGACGAACACCCGGGGCCGGCCGTGGGTGACCTGCGGCGCGGCGAAGCCGGGGGAGAAGGCCACCACCGCGTCGATCAGGTCGCCGTTGGTCAGGCCCAGGGAGAGGGCGTACGAGGCCCCGTCGGAGAAGCCGCCGACCGCCACCCGCTCGACGGGGTAGCCGGCGAAGGCCGTGGCCAGCAACCCGTCCACCCGCCGGACGTCCGGCCCGAACCCCTCGACGATCAGGTCCCAGGTGCTCGACTCGGCCTGCGGGGCCACCAGCAGCAGGCGGTGCTCGTCGGCGACCGGCAGCAGCAGGTCCAGCCCCTGCCGGGCCGAGCCGCCCGCTCCGTGCAGGAGCAGCACCAGCCGGTACGGCGGGCCGTCGACCGGCTCCGGGGCGTACACCATGGCCAGCGCCCCGCCCTGCGGGTCGGTCAGCGACGCCAGCCCGGCGGCGGCCAGCGCGCTCGGCGGCGCCGGCCGGGTCGTCAGCCGGCCGTGCCGGGGGTTCTCCTCCGGCTGCCGGTGCGGCGCGGCGGGTTCGGCCACGGGATCACCGCTCTCCGTCCTGGGCGGGCATGCGCCCGCGGTTACCCGGCTGGACGGGCGCTAACCCCGGCCGCGTCGCGCCGGCCGGCTCACCCGCTGGCCCGGCGGACCAGTCGGGACGGGAACACGGTCACCGGCGGCGCCGGCCGGCCGACGAGCGCGGCGGTGGCGGCGGCCGTGGCGATCTGCGCCACGGGGTGGGTGGCCGTGGTCAGCGCGGGAGTGGTCACCGCGGCGAGCGGAATGTCGTCGAAGCCGGTCACGGCGACGTCCCCGGGCACCTGGACGCCGTCGTCGCGCAGCCGGTCGATCACCCCGAGCGCGGTCGCGTCGCTGATCCCGACGATCGCGTCCGTGTCCGGCCAGCGGGCCAGCACCTCCCGAGCGGCCGTCCGGCCCCGGCCCGCGGTGAAGTCCCCGGGCACCAGCCGGGCCGGCAGGCCGGCCTCGCGCATGACCTGCCGGTACGCGCCGACCGAGCGGCCGGCGCAGGAGAGCCAGCGTGGACCGGTCACCATGGCGATCCGGCGCCGCCCGCTGGCGTACAGGTGCCGGACCACGGCCGCCGTGCCGCCGCCGTTGTCCACGTCGAACGAGGGCACCAGGGCGGAGCCGATGCCGATCGAGGCCACCCGGCCGCGCATCGCCCGGGGAACCGCGGCGAGCATCGCCTCGGTGGTGTTGACCAGGACCAGCCCGCCCACGCTGCGGTCCTCGGCCAGCCGGCGCAGCCCGGCCGGCTCCCGGGTCGGCAGCCAGTGCAGCGCGACCCCGAGCCCGGACGGCCCGCACGCCCGGGCCGCCGCGCCGACCACCCGGTCCACGTACGGGTCGTCGAGGACGGTCGGGTCGGCGCCGGCCACCACGATCACCAGCCGCATCCCGGCGCCCCGGACGAGGGCCCGGGCCGCGAGGTTCGGCCGGTACCCGAGGCGCTCGGCGGCGCCGGTGACCCGCTCCCGGGTGGCGGCCGAGGCGTAGCCGGTGCCGGCGATCACCCGCGAAGCGGTGGCCCGGGAGACCCCGGCCGCCCGGGCGACGTCCAGCAGGGTCGGTGGGCGGTGTGCCGTCGTCATGTGTCCTCCCCGTGCCCGGCCGCCTGCGGCGGGGCCTGTCCGCATCATGCCGCGCCGGGGCCGGCGCGGGTAAGGGGTGCCGCCGGGTTGTGCTGAGAGCGCTCTCAGGTGTGCGATCGAGGGCGGTACGCCGTCCGACCGAGAGGAACCACCCGCCGTGAGTCCCGCCACCGCCCCGCCCGCCGCGCCGGCCCCGCCCGTACCCCGGTCGGTGCTCGCCGCCCGCACCGGCGTGGCTGTGGTGTTCGCGCTCAACGGGCTGGCCGTGGGCACCTGGTTCTCCCGGGTGCCGGCGGTCCGCGATTCGCTCGGGCTCACCGCCGGCCGGCTCGGGCTGCTGCTGCTCGCCCTGTCCGCCGGCGCGCTGCTCGCCATGCCCACCGCCGGCCTGGTGGCCCAGCGCCTCGGGGCGGCCCGCACGGTGGCCATCTCCACCCTGGTCGTCGCGCTCGGCCTGACGGTCGCCGGGGCGGCCGCCGGCCTCGCCGGCTGGCTGGCCGGGGTCGCGGTCGGCCTGTTCGCCTTCGGCTACGGCTCGGGCACCTGCGACGTGGCGATGAACGTCGAGGGCGCGGCCGTGGAGCGGCGGCTCGGGCGGACCGTGATGCCCCGCTTCCACGCGGCGTGGAGCCTCGGCTCGGTGGCCGGCGCGGCACTCGGCGCCGGGGCGGCCCGCTTCGGCCTGCCGGTCGCCGTCCACCTGGCGGCGGTGGCGGCGGTGGTGCTGCTCGGCACGGTGCTGGCCGCCCGGTCGTTCCTGCCGGCGGAGCACGGTGCGGCGACCGTCGCCCCGGCCAGCCGCCGACGCGACCTGCTGGCCGCCTGGCGCGAGCCGCGCACCCTGCTCGTCGGCCTGCTGGTGCTGGTCATGGCGTTCGCCGAGGGCAGCGCCAACGACTGGCTGGCGGTCGCCTTCGTGGACGGCCACGGGCTCAGCGAGGCGGCCGGCGCGGCGGTCTTCGGCGTCTTCGTCGTCGGCATGACGCTGGGCCGTACGGTCGGCACCCTGGCGCTGGACCGGTGGGGGCGGGTGCCGGTGCTGCTCGCCACCATCCTGCTCGCCGCGTTCGGCGCCGGTACGGCGGTGCTGGCCGGATCGGGGCCGGTGGCGATCGCCGGCGTCGCGCTCTGGGGCCTCGGCGCCTCGCTCGGCTTCCCGGTCGGGATGAGCGCCGCGGCCGACGACGAGGAGCGGGCCCCGGCCCGGGTCAGCGTGGTCGCGGTGATCGGCTACACGGCGTTCCTCGGCGGGCCGCCGCTGCTCGGGATGCTCGGCGACCGGGTCGGCACGCTGCACGCGCTGCTGGTGGTACCGCTGCTGCTGGTGCCCACCCTCGCCCTGGTCCCCGCCCTCCGCCCGCCGTCCCGCTGAGCCGCCCGCGCCCGCTCCACCCCGCCGTCGGTCGGCGTTCCCAGCGAGTGCGCAGGCAGCGCACAGCGGCCGGCAAGGTGGGGGTGGTGGACTGGACTGGCCGAGGAGAGGAGCGGGGCATGGGCTGGTTCAGCCGGCGGCCGCGGGCCGCCGAGGGGGCGGTGACGAAACTCGACCGGGAGGCCACCCGGGAGGACCTGGCGGCGCTGGAGGCGTTCGTGAGCAGCCGCCGGGGGGTGGAGTTCTATCTGGAACCGGAGACCACGGCGACGGACACCACGGTGGTGGCGATCGCCCACGACGGCGAGTGGATCCGCCGCCGCACCGGCTCGCCGCGGGCCGCCGGCGCGATCGCCCGCAAGCACGCGGTGCCGCTGTACGAGGCGGCGCGCACCGGGTATCCGGAGCGGATGCGGGCCTGGAACCGGGCCCACCCGGAGCGACGCGCCCGCTGACCGGGCGCCGTCCGGCGTCACCCGGCGGTGACCGCCGCGCGCGCCTCGTCGAGCGTCATCGGCGGCTCGTGACTGGCGACGTACCAGTGGATGTCGTCGGTCAGCAGCCGGCGCACCAGGGCGAGGTCGGGCCCGTCCTCCGGGGTGCGCAGGTGCGCCGGCGGTGGGTAGTAGCTGTCGCCGAGCAGCAGCACCCCCGAGTCCGGCACCGCCACCACGGTCGAGTCCGGCGCGTGGCCGCCCCCGACGTGCCGCACCCGTACGCCCACCGGCAGCTCCAACTCGTCGGTGAAGGCGCGGGTCGGCGGCAGCACCGCGAAGCCGTCCCACGAGTCGACCGCCAGCGCCCGGGCCCGGAAACTCGGGCCGAGCCGGGGGTTCGCCCGGACCTGCTCGCGCAGGTACCGGTGGCTCCACGGCCGGGCCGCCTCCGCGCGCAGCAGCCGCTCGCCGGTGACATGGCCCACGATCTCCACGTCCGGCCAGGCGCAGGCGCCCCAGACGTGGTCCCAGTGGTGGTGCGTGTAGACCAGCCAGCGCGGCGCCGGCAGACCGGCGGCGCGCAGCGCGGCCTGGATCTCCCGGGCGTGCGCCGGGCTCTGCCCCGCGTCGACGAGCACGCTGCCCCGCTCGTCGGCGACCAGGGCGACGCCGGCCTGCACGGCCGCCGGATCCGGGTCGCCGGGGCAGAGCCAGACCCGACCGGCGAGGTGCTGGAACCTCATGTCGATGATGGCGGCAACTCCTCGAACCGTGCGGGACGCGGCTGTCGGCCCCGATCCTAGCCGCCGTCTGCGATCGGGGCTTCCGGCACGGCGACCCCTCCGGCGGCATCCCCTCCTCGTGTCCTTTGCTCTGCGTCAACCCACGCAGCGAAAGCGGGCGAGAACCGTTGCGTGGGTTGACGCAGAGCAAAGGGGCTGGAGCAAGTGGATCCCCGCGGGTGGGAGCGGATCGACGGTGAGGCAGGGGCCCCGATCGCGGCGACGTGAGGGTGCGCACCGGGGCGACACAAGGGCGGGATCGCGGCAGCGCAAGGGCCGGATCGCGGCGGCGCAAGGGCGGGATCGCCGCGGCGCGGGGGCGCGTTGACCGGCGGCCGGCGGGTGTGGCAGCATTCGCGGCCTGACGGCAGTGAAGGAAGCCGGTGCGATTCCGGCGCGGTCCCGCCACTGTCACCGGGGAGCGATCCCCCCTCGTGAGTCACGGCCGTGCGTGCGCGGTTGGAAGGCCGGGGGTGAGCGTCGATCCGGGAGCCAGGATACTTCGGCCGTCGGGAGTTGACCCCAGGGCGTGGACACCCGAGGAGGACCCGATGACGCACCGCGTCTCCATCGTCGACGGCGACCGCCGTACCCGGCCCGGGCGCGACAGCGCACCCGCGCCCGCCCGCACCGCCGCGCCCGCCTCGGGCCGCCGCACCGCCGTTCACCGCTGAGTTCCGCACCCGCGCCGCGTCCCGGCACCGGCCTGCCGCCGGTGCACCGGATGCCGGCGCCGCGTACCCGCTGAATCCGCGCCCACCCTGCCGCGCCCGGTCGCCTCCCTCGACCCGGCGGGCGTCACTCTCCGGAGCCTTCCGTGCGCCTCCTGCTGCTCTCCACCGCCGACACCGACCTGCTCGCCGCCCGGGCCAGCGGCGCCGACTACCGCCTGGCCAACCCGGCCCGGGTCGCCGCCGACGCCGTGCCCGCGCTGCTCGACGGCGTCCACCTCGCGGTCGTACGCCTGCTCGGCGGGCGGCAGGCGTGGCCGGACGGGCTGGCCGCGGTGCTGGCCAGCGGCGTTCCCACGGTCGTGCTCGGCGGCGAGACGGTGCCCGACGCGGAGCTGATGGCCGCCTCCACCGTGCCGTCCGGAGTGGCCACCGAGGCGCTGGCCTATCTGGTCGAGGGCGGGCCGGAGAACCTCGCCCAGCTGGCCCGGTTCCTCTCCGACACCGTGCTGCTCACCGGCGAGGGCTTCGCCCCGCCCGCGCCGACCCCGGCGTACGGGGTGCACGGCGAGCACCCCGCCGACCCGCACCGGCCGACCGTCGGCATCGTCTTCTACCGGGCGCACGCCCTTGCCGGGAACACCGGCTTCGTGGACACCCTCGCCGCCGCGGTCGATGCCGCCGGCGGCAACCCGCTGCCGATCTACTGCGGCTCGCTGCGCGGGCTCACCGCCGGCGCCGGGCCGCTGGGGCTCTTCGCCCGCTGCGACGCGCTGCTGGTCACCGTGCTCGCCGCCGGCGGCACGGTGGCCGCCGACGCCTCCGGCGGGGGCGACGAGGACGCCTGGGACGTGGGCGCGCTCGCCGCCCTGGACGTGCCGGTGATCCAGGCCCTCTGCCTGACCAGCACCCGCGAGCAGTGGGCCGGCAGCGACGCCGGACTGTCCCCGCTGGACGCCGCCATGCAGGTGGCCGTCCCCGAGTTCGACGGCCGGATCATCACCGTCCCGTTCTCGTTCAAGCGGATCGACGCCGACGGCCTCTCCGGCTACGTGGCCGACCCGGAACGCGCCGCCCGGGTCGCCGGCATCGCGGTGCGGCAGGCCCGGCTGCGCCAGGTGCCCAACGTCGACAAGCGGCTCGCGGTCGTGCTCAGCTCGTACCCGACGAAGCACTCCCGGGTCGGCAACGCGGTCGGTCTGGACACCCCCGCCTCGGCGGTCCGGCTGCTCGCCGCGCTGGCCGAGGCCGGCTACCACCTCGGCGACGCCCCGGTGCCCGACGACGGGGACGCGCTCATCCACGCCCTCATCGCCGCCGGCGGGCACGACGTCGAGTGGCTCACCCCGCAACAGCTCGCCGCCGCCGAGGCGCGGGTGCCGGGGGAGACCTACCGGCGCTGGTTCGACCAGGCGCCGACGGCACCGCGGGACCGGATGCGCGCCCACTGGGGGGAGCCGCCCGGCGAGCTCTACACCGACGGCGGGGACATCGTGCTGGCCGGACTGCGGTTCGGCAACGTGGTGCTGCTGATCCAGCCGCCGCGCGGCTTCGGGGAGAACCCGATCGCCATCTACCACGACCCGGACCTGCCGCCCAGCCACCACTACCTGGCCGCGTACCGCTGGCTGGCCGCGCCCGTGGCCGACGGCGGCTTCGGCGCCGACGCGGTGGTGCACCTCGGCAAGCACGGCACGCTGGAGTGGCTGCCCGGCAAGGGGCTCGGGCTGGCCGCCGACTGCGCGCCGGACGCCGTGCTCGGCGACCTGCCGCTGGTCTACCCGTTCATCGTCAACGACCCCGGCGAGGGCACCCAGGCCAAGCGGCGCGCGCACGCCGTCGTCGTCGACCACCTGGTGCCGCCGATGGCCCGCGCCGAGACGTACGGCGACCTGGCGAAGCTGGAGCAGCTGCTCGACGAGTACGCCACCGTGCAGGCACTGGACCCGGCCAAGGTGCCCACCGTCCGGGCGCAGATCTGGGATCTCGTCCGCGCCGCCGAACTGCACCACGACCTGCACACCGAGCAGATGCCCGGCGAGGACGACTTCGACGACTTCGTGCTGCACCTCGACGGCTACCTCTGCGAGGTCAAGGACGTGCAGATCCGCGACGGCCTGCACGTGCTCGCCGCCGCGCCCACCGGCGAGGCCCGGGTCAACCTCGTCCTCGCCGTGCTGCGCGCCCCGCAGGTCTGGGGCGGCGCGTACGCGCTGCCCGGCCTGCGGCAGGCCGTCGCCACCAGCTACGGGCTGGACGAGCAGGCGCTGCTCGCCGCGCCCGGCGAGCGGCTGGCCCTGCCGGCGGCGCTGACCGACACCGTCGACGGGCCGGCCGCCACCGCCGCCGACGCCGTCGACCTGATCGAGGCCCTCGCCCGCCGGCTGGTGGTCGGGATGGAGACCCTCGGCTGGGCCGCCGACAAGGTCGACGCGGTCGTCGAGGAGGTCACCGGCCGGAGCGTCCCGGACGCCGCCGCGGTGCTCCGCTTCGCCGCCACCGAGCTGGTGCCCCGGCTGGACCGGACCACCGACGAACTGGCGCACACCCTGGCCGCGCTCGACGGGCGGTTCGTGCCGCCCGGCCCGTCCGGCTCGCCCACCCGGGGCCTGGTCAACGTGCTGCCCACCGGTCGCAACTTCTACTCCGTCGACCCGAAGGCCATCCCCAGCCGCAACGCCTGGGACGTCGGGGTGGCCCTGGCCGACTCGCTGCTCGCCCGGCACGTCGCCGACACCGGGGAGTACCCGCGCTCGGTCGGGCTCACCGTCTGGGGCACCAGCGCCATGCGGACGCAGGGTGACGACATCGCCGAGGTGCTGGCGCTGCTCGGTGTCCGTCCGACGTGGGACGACCGGTCCCGCCGGGTGACCGGCGTCGAGGTGGTGCCGCCGGCCGAGCTGGGCCGTCCCCGGATCGACGTCACGGTGCGCATCTCCGGCTTCTTCCGGGACGCCTTCCCGCACGTCGTGGCGCTGATCGACGACGCGGTGCGGCTGGTCGCCGGCCTCGACGAACCGGCCGCGGACAACCACGTCCGGGCGCACGTCGCCGCCGACCTGGCCGAGCACGGTGACGAGCGGCGGGCCACCGCCCGGATCTTCGGCTCCAAGCCGGGGGCGTACGGGGCCGGGCTGCTGCCGCTGATCGACGCCCGCAACTGGCGCAGCGACGCCGACCTGGCCGAGGTGTACGCCGTCTGGGGCGGCTACGCCTACGGCCGGGGGCTGGACGGGCGCCCGGCGCGCGGCGACATGGAACGCTCCTTCGCCCGGATCGCGGTGGCGGTGAAGAACCAGGACACCCGGGAGCACGACATCGTCGACTCCGACGACTACTTCCAGTACCACGGCGGGATGGTGGCGATGGTCCGCCACCTCACCGGCGCGTCCCCGGCGGCGTACGTCGGCGACTCGGCGATGCCGCACGACGTGCGGACCCGCACCCTGGGCGAGGAGACCCGGCGGGTGTTCCGGGCCCGGGTGGTCAACCCGAGGTGGATCGCGGCGATGCGCCGGCACGGCTACAAGGGCGCCTTCGAGCTGGCCGCCACCGTGGACTACCTGTTCGGCTACGACGCCACCGCGGGCGTGGTCGACGACTGGATGTACGAGCACCTGGCCGCCGCGTACGTCTTCGACGAGACCACCCGGGAGTTCCTGGAGCGGTCCAACCCGTGGGCGCTGCGCGGCATCACCGAGCGGCTGCTCGAGGCCGCCGACCGCGGCCTGTGGGCCGAGCCCGAGCCGGCCACCCTGGACCGGCTCCGGGAGACGTACCTGGCCAGCGAGGGTGACCTGGAGGATCGCGCATGACCGGCTACCCGTTCAGCGCGGTGCTCGGCATGGACGACATGCGGCTCGCCCTGCTGCTCAACGCGGTCAGCCCGGCCATCGGCGGGGTGCTGGTACGCGGCGAGAAGGGCACCGCCAAGTCCACCGCCGTCCGCGCGCTCGCCGCGCTGCTGCCCCCGGTCGACCGGGTGGCCGGCTGCCGGTTCGGCTGCGACCCGGCCGCCCCCGACCCGGCCTGCCCGGACGGCCCGCACCCGGCCGGGTCGGCCGCCGAACGCCGCCCCGCCCGGCTGGTGGAGCTGCCGGTCGGCGCCGCCGAGGACCGGGTGGTCGGCTCGCTGGACCTGGAACGCGCCCTCGGCGAGGGGGTCCGCGCCTTCGAGCCCGGCCTGCTCGCCGCCGCGCACCGCGGCGTGCTCTACGTCGACGAGGTCAACCTGCTCCACGACCACCTGGTCGACCTGCTGCTCGACGCGGCCGCGATGGGCCGCTGCCACGTCGAACGGGAAGGGGTGTCGGTCAGCCACGCCGCCCGGTTCCTGCTGGTCGGCACCATGAACCCGGAGGAGGGGGAGCTGCGCCCGCAGCTGCTCGACCGGTTCGGGCTCACCGTGGAGGTCGGCGCCAGCCGGGACCCCGCCGTCCGGGTCGAGGTGGTCCGCCGCCGGCTCGCGGCCGACGCCGACCCAGCCGGGTTCGCCGCCCGCTGGGCCGCCGCCGACGCCGAGATCGCCCGCCGGGTGGCCGCCGCCCGGCGGCGGCTGGACGCGGTGCGGCTGCCCGACGCCGCGCTGCGCCAGATCGCCGAGGTCTGCGCCGCCTTCGACGTCGACGGCATGCGTGCCGACATCGTCACCGCCCGCGCCGCGCTCGCGCACGCCGCCTGGCACGGCCGGGACGCGGTCACCGTCGACGACGTCCGGGTCGCCGCCCGGCTGGCGCTGCCGCACCGCCGCCGCCGGGACCCGTTCGACACCCCCGGTCTGGACGAGAAGCGCCTCGATGAGGCCCTGGACCGGGCCGGCGACGACGACCCCGACGACGATCCGGGTGGCCCCGGCGGCTCCGGCGGTGGCCCGCGCGGTGGCCCCGACACCCCCGGTCCCGGCCCGCACGGCGGTCCCGGCGGCGCCGGCGACCAGGGCCGATCCGACGGGTCCCGGGAGGACGGTGGATCCGGCGGCACCCCACCGGCCGGGCCGGACCCGGGGCGTGGCGACGCCGCCCGGGACCGGGCCGGGAGCAGCCGGCCCGACCGGTCCGGCGGCGCCGACGGGGCGCCCGAGCTCTCCGACGGCCCGGTGGCCGGCCCCGGTGGCGGGGACCCGGGCGCGGGCGGCGGCCCCGGCCGGCCCCGTCCGGACGGCCCGCCCGGCGCGGATGGGCAGCCGGTTGCCGTGCCTCGGCAGGGCCTGAAGGCGCGGTTGCTCACCGCGCCCGGCGTCGGCGACGGCGTGCCCGGCCGCCGGTCCCGGGCCCGCACCGGCCGGGGCCGGACCACCGGCGCCCGGGTGCCGGCCGGCCGCGCCGGGGCGCTGCACCTGCCGGCGACGCTGCGGGCCGCCGCCCCGCACCAGGCCGCCCGGGGCCGCACCGACGGTCCACTGCGGCTGCGCCCGGTCGACCTGCGCGAGGCGGTCCGCGAGGGGCGCGAGGGCAACCTGGTGCTCTTCGTGGTCGACGCGAGCGGGTCGATGGGGGCCCGGCAGCGGATGGCCGCGGTCAAGGGCGCCGTGCTCGCCCTGCTCACCGACGCCTACCAGCGCCGGGACAAGGTCGCCGTGGTCGCCTTCCGGGGCGCCGCCGCGCAGACCCTGCTGCCGGCCACCTCCTCGGTGCTCGCCGCGTCCGCCCGGCTCGCCGTTTTGCCCACCGGCGGGCGCACCCCGCTCGCCGAAGGGCTGCTGGCCGCCGCCGACCTGCTCCGGGTGGAGCGGCTGCGCGACCCTCGCCGCCGCCCGCTGGTGCTGGTGCTCACCGACGGCCGGGCCACCGCCGGCGACCGCCCACTCGACCGGGCCGGCCACGCCGCGGCCGTGCTCGCCGCCACCGGCGCCCCCTGCGTCGTCGTCGACTGCGAGACCGGCCCGGTCCGCCTCGGTCTGGCCCGCCGCCTCGCCGCCCAACTCGCCGCCGACCACCACCCCCTGAACGAGGTCGCCACCGCCCCCCTCACCCACCTCGCCACCCACCCCACCCGCCACCCGCGATCTCGCACTTCGGGCCCCGCCACAACGGACGGAAGCACCGAAATCGCGGGTACAAACCGCAAGATCGCCGGTGCGGGAGCCGAGCCGAACAGGAGCGTCGCCTGATGCCGCAGGGAAAGCCGACCCACGTACCCGCCGACGGGCTGACCACCCGGCAGCGGCGCCACCGCCCGCTGCTGCTCGTCCACACCGGACAGATGAAGGGGAAGTCGACGGCCGCGTTCGGCCTGGCGCTCCGGGCGTGGACCGCGGGCCTGCCGATCGGGGTGTTCCAGTTCGTCAAGAGCGCCAAGTGGCGGGTGGGGGAGGAGAACGCCTTCCGCGCGCTCGGCGAGGTGCACGAGCGCACCGGTCAGGGCGCCCCGGTGGCCTGGCACAAGATGGGCGAGGGCTGGTCCTGGATCCAGCGCGGCGGCGCGGCCGACCACGCCGCGGACGCCCTGGAGGGCTGGCGGCAGATCCAGCGCGACCTGGCCGCGCAGCGCTACGGGCTCTACGTGCTCGACGAGTTCACCTACCCGATGAAGTGGGGCTGGGTGGACGTCGACGAGGTGGTCGACACCCTGGCGAACCGCCCCGGGTTCCAGCACGTGGTGATCACCGGCCGGGACGCCGACCCGCGCCTGGTCGACGCCGCCGACCTGGTCGCCGAGCTGACCAAGGTCAAGCACCCGATGGACGCCGGCCAAAAGGGCCAGAAGGGCATCGAGTGGTGACCGGCCCCGGCCGGCGCGCCGACCAGCGCCGCCCCGACGGGCCCGCCGCGCCCGCCGGGCACCCGTCCGCCGGTCCGGCCGGCGGCGGGCCGCACCCCGACCCGGCCGCGCCCTGGGCGCTGCCCCGGGTGGTGGTGGCCGCGCCGGCCAGCGGGCACGGCAAGACCACCGTCGCCACCGGGCTGCTCGCCGCGCTGCGCCGCCGCGGCCTGACGGTCAGCCCGCACAAGGTCGGCCCCGACTACATCGACCCCGGCTACCACGCGCTGGCCGCCGGCCGGCCCGGCCGCAACCTCGACCCCTGGCTGGTCGGTGCGGAGCGGATCGCGCCGCTGCTGCGGCACGGCGCGTCCGTGCCGACCCCGGCCGACGTCGCCGTGATCGAGGGGGTGATGGGGCTGCACGACGGCGCGGTCGGCCGGCGCGGCTTCGCCTCCACCGCACACGTCGCCCGACTGGTCGACGCCCCGGTGCTGCTGGTGCTGGACACCACCGCGCAGGGCCGCTCGGCCGCCGCGCTGGCGCTGGGGATGGCCGCGTTCGACCCGGACGTGCGGATCGGCGGCGTGCTGCTCAACCGGGTCGGCTCGCCGCGGCACGAGACGCTGCTGCGCGACGCGCTCGCCGAGGTGGGCGTACCGGTGCTCGGGGCGGTCGCCCGGGCCGCCGAGGTGGCCGCGCCGTCGCGCCACCTCGGGCTGGTGCCGGTCGCCGAGCGGGCGCCGGAGTCGCTCGCGGTGGTGGCCGCGCTCGCCGACCTGGTGGAGTCCACCGTGGACCTCGACGCCGTGCTGGAACTGGCCCGGACCGCCCCGCCACTCACCGAGCCGGCCTGGGATCCGGCCGGCGCGGTCGGCGGCCCGGCCGGCACCGGCCGCCCGGTCGTCGCGGTCGCCGGCGGCCCGGCCTTCACCTTCTCCTACGCCGAGCACGCCGAACTGCTCGCCGCCGCGGGCGCCACGGTGGCCACCTTCGACCCGCTGCGCGACCCGGCGCTGCCCGCCGGCACCCGCGCGGTGGTCGTCGGCGGCGGCTTTCCCGAGGCGTACGCGGCGCAGCTGGCCGACAACGCTTCGCTCCGCGCCGAGCTGGCCGCGTTCGACGGCCCGCTGCTCGCCGAGTGCGCCGGCCTGCTCTACCTCGGCCGGTCCCTGGACGGGGTGCCGATGTGCGGCCGGCTCGACCTCACCGCCCGGATGACCGACCGGCTCACCCTCGGCTACCGGGACGCGGTGGCCGCCACCGACTCCCCGCTGGCCCGCGCCGGCGAGCCGGTACGCGGCCACGAGTTCCACCGCACCACCACCGACCCCGGTCGCGGCGACCGGCCGGCGTGGCGCTGGGACGGCGCCGAGCACGGCTTCGTCGCCGGTGAAGTGCACGCGTCCTACCTGCACACCCACTGGGCCGGCCACCCGCAGGCCGCCCGCCGGCTGGTCGAGGCGGCGAGCCGGTGACCGCGCCGAACGGCATCCCGGCGGACGATCGCGGCGCGCCCCCCGACCCGCACGCCGCCCGCCGGCTGGCCGGCCGCCGGCCGGTGACCGCGCGACCCGACGCCCACCCGCCCGGGCACGGCGACGGCGCCGGCCGGCCCGGGCCCGCCGACGCCGCCACGCTGACCGGGGTCGGGGTTGGTCCGGGCGACCCGGAACTGCTCACCCTCCGGGCGGTCCGGGTGCTGGCCGAGGCCGACGTGGTGTTCGTACCGGTGATGGACCGCCGCGCCGCGGACGGCGACGCGCCGCCCGGGCGGGCCGAGAGCACCGTGGCCGCGCACGTCACGCCGGACCGGCTGCGCCGGCTGCCGTTCGCCCTGGACGACCGGGGCGGGGTGACCAGCCGCCGGGAAGGCGCCTGGGACGCGGCGGCCCGGGCCGTGGTCGACGCGCTCGACGCCGGCGCCCGCACGCTCGCCTTCGCCACCATCGGCGACCCGAACGTCTACTCCACCTTCGGCTACCTGGCGCAGACCGTCCGGGCGCTGCGCCCGTCGGTGGAGGTGCGCACGGTCCCCGGGATCACCGCCATGCAGGAGCTCTCCGCGCGCAGCGGCGTCCCGCTCTGCGAGGGCCGGGAACCGCTGACCCTGCTGCCGGCCACCGCCGGGCTGGCGCTCTTCGCCGACGCGCTCGCCGGCCCCGGCACCGTGGTCGCCTACAAGGGCTGGCGGCGGCACGCCGACCTGGTCGCCGAGCTGCGCCGGCAGGGCCGGCTCGGCGACGCCGTGCTCGGCCGGGGGCTCGGCCTGCCGGGCGAGCGGATCGGGCCGGTCGAACCGGCCGGGGACGACGACCTGCCCTACCTGTCCACGCTGCTGGTCGCGGCCCGCCGCGACCGTCGGGGAGGAAAGCTGTGAGCACTGGAGCGATCGCCGGGACCGGCGGGCCGGCCGGCCCGGGCAAGGTGTGGTTCGTCGGCGCGGGCCCGGGCGCGGCGGATCTGCTGACCCTGCGGGCCGCCCGGGTGATCGGCGCCGCCGACGTGGTGATCTGGGCGGCCAGCCTGGTGCACGCCGACGTGCTCGGGCACGCCCGGCCCGGCGCCGAGATCGTCGACTCCTCGCAGCTGCCCATCGAGGGGGTGCTCCCGCTCTACGAGCGGGCCGCCGCCGACGGGCTCACCGTGGCCCGGATCCACTCCGGCGACCCGGCGCTGTGGGGCGCGGTGCAGGAGCAACTCGACCTGTGCCGGGCGCTCGGGCTGGCGGTCGAGGTGGTGCCCGGGGTCTCCTCGTTCACCGCGGTCGCCGCGATCGTCGGCCGCGAGCTGACCATCCCCGAGGTGGCCCAGTCGGTGATCCTCACCCGGCTGGAGGGCGGGAAGACGCCGATGCCGGCGGGCGAGCGGGTCCGCGACTTCGCCCGGCACGGCACCACCATGGCGCTCTTCCTCTCCGCCGCCCGCTCCGGCCAGGTGCAGGCCGAGCTGCTCGCCGGCGGCTATCCGCCGGACACCCCCGCGGTGGTCGCGTACCAGGCGACCTGGCCGGACGAGCTGGTGGTGCGCTGCACCGTCGGCACCCTGGCGGCCACCGTGAAGGAGCACCGGCTCTGGAAGCACACCCTGTTCCTGGTCGGCCCGGCGCTGGCCGCCGCCGGAACCCGCTCGCACCTCTACCACCCCGGCCACTTCCACACCTACCGCAAGGCGGAGCGGGCCGCCCGCGCCGAGCTGCGCCGGGCCCGGGTCGCCGGCGAGACGGCGGGGGACGGGCGCCCGGCATGACGTACGCCGAGCCGCCGCTGCGCGAGCCGGACCTGCCGCGTACCGCGAAGGTCCGGCCCACCGCGCTGCGCACCGGCTGGACCACCGGCGCCTGCGCCACGGCGGCCGCGAAGGCCGCGGTGACCGCGCTGGTCACCGGCGTGCCGCAGCGGGAGGTGGAGATCGGGCTGCCCGCCGGGCGGCGGGTGCGCTTCCCGGTCGCCCGGTGCGAACTGGCCGCCGGCCCGACGCCGGGCGCGGAAGCGGTGGTGGTCAAGGACGCCGGGGACGACCCGGACGTCACCCACGGCGCGGAGCTGACCGCCACCGTGCGCTGGTCGGCGGCGCCCGGGCTGCTGCTGGCCGGCGGCACCGGCGTCGGCACCGTGACCCGCCCCGGCCTCGGGCTGGCCGTCGGCGGGCCGGCCATCAACGACACCCCGCGCCGGATGATCGGCGAGGCGGTGGCCGAGGTGGTCGACCTGACCCGGGCCGGCGTGCACGTGGTGATCAGCGTGCCGCGCGGCGAGATCATGGCGCGCAAGACCACCAACCGGCGGCTCGGCATCGTCGGCGGCATCTCGATCCTCGGCACCACCGGGATCGTCCGTCCCTTCTCCACCGCCTCCTGGCGGGCCAGCGTGGTGCAGGCGGTGCACGTGATGGCCGCGCAGGGCCAGCGGACCGTGGTGCTCTGCACCGGCGGGCGCACCGAGCGGGCGGCCCGGACGCTGCTGCCGGAGCTGCCCGAGGTCTGCTTCGTCGAGGTGGGCGACTTCACCGGCGCGGCGGTCACCGCCGCCGTCGCCGACGGCCTGACCGGGGTGGTCTTCGTCGGCATGGCCGGCAAGCTGGCCAAGCTCGCCGCCGGCGTGCTGATGACCCACTACACCCGGTCCAAGGTGGACCTGTCCCTGCTCGGCGCGGTCACCGCCGAGGCCGGCGGCGACGCCGACCTGGTCGCCGCGGTCACCGAGGCGAACACCGGGCGGCACGCGTACGAGCTGTGGGAGGCCGCCGGGCTGCTCGGTCCGGCGGGGGACCTGCTCTGCCACCGGGTACGCCAGGTGCTGCGCCGCTTCGCCGACCACGCGGTGGCCGTCGACGTGGCGATGGTGGACTTCGCCGGCTCCCGGGTGGTCGCCTCGTCCGGCCGGTGGGCGGCATGACGACGTCACGGCCGCCTGCCGACGGTGCCCCGACGCCCGGGCCGACCGTCGTGGGGGTCGACGCCGCGGGCCGCCCGGCACACCCCGGGCTCGCCGAGGCGCTGGCCGGCGCCGGCCTGGTGGTCGGCGCGGCCCGGCACCTCGCCGCGGTGCCGCTGCCGCCCGGCTGCGCCACCGTCATCCTGGGCCCGCTCACCCCCGCGCTGGACCGGCTCGTCGCCGCGGCCGCCGCCGGCACACCCGCCGTCGTGCTGGCCAGCGGAGACCCCGGCTTCTTCGGCATCGTCCGCCGGCTGCGGGCCGCCGGCCTGCGCCCGCGGGTGCTGCCGGCGGTGTCGAGTGTCGCCGCCGCGTTCGCCCGGGCCGGCCGGCCATGGGACGACGCGGTGGTGGTCAGCGCGCACGGACGGGACCTGCGCCCGGCGCTGAACGCCTGCCGGGCGTTGCCGGCGGTGGCGGTGCTCACCGCGCCCGCCGCCGGCGCGGCCGAGATCGGCGCCGGGCTGGCCGGCTGGTCGCGCCGGTTGGTGGTGGCCGAGCACCTGGGCACCGACGCCGAGCGGGTCGTCGAGACGACGCCGGCCGCGGCCGCCGCGCAGGGCTGGGCCGACCCGCACGTGCTGCTCTGCCTCGCCGAGCCGGCCCCCGGGACGGGGACCGGCGGCGGCCCGGCGGCCGGCATGCGGGTGGACAACCAGCCGGCCGCCGCGCCGGCCGGCGGCTGGGCGCTGCCCGAGAACGCCTACGCGCACCGCGACTCGATGATCACCAAGTCCGAGGTCCGGGCGCTGGCGGTGGCCCGGCTGCGCCCCCGGCTCGGCCGGCTGGTGTGGGACGTCGGGGCGGGCAGCGGCTCGGTCGGCATCGAGTGCGCGCTGCTCGGCGCGGCCGTCGTCGCGGTCGACCGGGACCCGGCCGCGGTCGGGCTGGTCCGCACCAACGCCGGCCGGCACGGCGTCGAGGTCCGGGTGGTGAGCGGGAGCGCCCCGGCGGCGCTGCGCGGGCTGCCCGACCCGGACGCCGTGTTCGTCGGGGGTGGTGGCACCGACGTGCTCGCCGCCGTCGCCCGCCGCCGGCCCGACCGGGTGGTGGTCACCCTCGCCGCCGTGGACCGGGTCGCCCCGGCGGTCGGGCTGCTGCGCGCCGCCGGCTACGCCGTCGACGGCGTCCAGCTCGGCGCCGCCCGCCTCGCCGACCTGCCCGGCGGATCCATCCGACTCGCGGCCACCAACCCGGTGGTCGTCCTCACCGGGGAGCGCCCGTGAACCACCCGACCACCGCCCCGTCCGGCGGGAACGCCGTCCCGGCCCGGATCGGACTCGTCGCGGCCACCGCCGCCGGTCGCCGGCACGCCGGCGTCCTCGCCGCCGCCTGGCCGCAGGCCCGGCCGGTGACCGGAGCGAGCGTCGCCGACGCGCTGCGCGCCGCCTGGTCGGAGTGCGACGCGGTGGTGGCGTTCCTGGCCACCGGGGCGGTGGTGCGCGTCCTCGCGCCGCTGCTCGGCGACAAGCGCACCGACCCCGCCGTGGTGGTGGTCGACGAGGCGGCCCGGCACGCGATCGCGCTGCTCGGCGGGCACGCCGGCGGCGCCAACGACCTCGCCGAGCGGGTCGGCGCGCTGCTCGACGCGCGGCCGGTGGTGACCACCGCCACCGACACGGCCGGCCTGCCCGGGCTGGACACCCTCGGTTGGCCGGTCGAGGGCGCCGTCGCCGCGGTCAGCCGCGCCATCCTCGACGGCGAGCCGGTCACGCTGGTCGCCGACGCCGCCTGGCCGCTGCCCGCGCTGCCACCCAACGTCGGCCCCGCGCCCGGTGCGGACCTGCCCGGTCCGGCCGCGACCGCCGCTGCCGGCGCAGGTGCGGATGCGACCGCGCAGGCCGGGCCGCCGGTGGACGCCGCACCGTTGCGGGACGCCGCGCCGGTGGTGGACGCCGGGCCGGCGGCCGGCGGCGGGTACCGGCTGCTGGTCACCGACCGGCTGGTGCCGCTGGACTCCCGGACGGCCGTGCTGCGGCCCCCGTCGCTGGTCGCCGGGGTCGGGGCCAGCCGCGGGGTGCCCGCCACCGAGGTGCGCGGCCTGCTGGACCGGGCGCTCGCCACGGCCGGGCTCAGCCCGGCCAGCCTGCGCCAGCTGGCCAGCGCCGACGTCAAGGCCGACGAGGCGGGCATCCGGGCGACCGCGGACGCGCTCGGCGTACCGCTGGTGACCTATCCGGCCGCGGAGCTGGCGGCGGTCGACGTGCCGCACCCCAGCGAGGTGGTCCGCGCGGCGGTCGGCACGCCGAGCGTCGCCGAGGCGGCCGCGCTGCTCGGCGGCGACGCCGAACTGCTGGTGCCGAAGACCGCGTCGGCGATGGCCACCGTCGCGGTGGCCCGGCACGCCCCACGCGGCCGGCTCGCCGTCGTCGGGCTCGGCCCCGGTGCCGCCGACCTGCGCACCCCGCGGGCGGTCGCCGAGCTGCGCCGGGCCGCCGTGGTCGTCGGCCTCGACCAGTACGTCGACCAGGTGCGCGACCTGTTGCGCCCCGGCACCCGGGTGCTGGCCAGCGGGCTGGGCGCCGAGGAGGCGCGGGCCCGCGCCGCGGTCGCCGAGGCCGCCGCCGGGCACGCCGTCGCGCTGGTCGGCTCCGGCGACGCCGGGGTGTACGCGATGGCCAGCCCCGCCCTGGAGTACGCCGACGAGCGGATCGACGTGGTCGGCGTGCCCGGGGTGACCGCCGCCCTCGCCGCCGGGGCCCTGCTCGGCGCGCCGCTCGGCCACGACCACGCCTACCTGAGCCTCTCCGACCTGCACACCCCGTGGGAGGTCATCGAGCGCCGGCTGACCGCGGTCGCCGAGGGCGACCTGGTGGCCCTGCTCTACAACCCGCGCAGCCGCACCCGGGACTGGCAACTCGGCGCGGCGCTGCGGCTGCTCGCCGCGCACCGCCCGCCGGACACCCCGGTCGGCGTGGTGCGCAACGCCAGCCGGGCCGGCGAGCGCGTGCACCTGGCCACCCTGGCCACCGTCGACGCCGCGCTGGTCGACATGTACAGCGTCGTGGTGGTGGGCAGCAGCCGCACCCGGATCGTCGCCGGTCGGATGGTCACCCCGCGGGGGTACCGGTGGCGGCCGTGAGGGTGGACGGCTGCCAGGGCTGCGGCGCCTGCCTGCTCACCTGCCCGACGCACGCGCTCCGGCCGGTGGCCGGCGGGCTCGAGGTACGCGCCGACCGGTGCACCGGCTGCCTGGAATGCCTGGAGATCTGCCCGGTGGACGCGATCCGCGCCACCGGCACCGACCGATGTGGAGGAATCCGATGAGTTCGACCGTGGCCAGCGCCGCACCCCCGGCCGGCCGGTGGAGCCGGGCCGAACGGGTGCGGCTCGGCGGCATCGTGCTGGCCGTCGCCGTGCTGCACGTGGCCGGCTGGAGCCTCTACCTGTACTGGAACGACCAGCCCGCGGCGGCCGGCGGGCTCGCCGGCGCCGGCGCCCTCGCGTACGTGCTCGGGGTGCGGCACGCCTTCGACGCCGACCACATCGCCGCGATCGACGACACCACCCGGCTGATGCTGCTGCGCGGCCGGCGCCCGGTCGGCGTCGGCTTCTTCTTCGCCCTCGGGCACAGCGCGGTGGTGCTGCTGCTGGCGCTGGTCGTCGGGCTCGCCTCGGCCAACCTCACCGGACCCGGCCTGGCGCAGGCCCGCGAGGTGGGCGCCACCGTCGCCATCGTCACCGCCACCGCGTTCCTCGCCCTGGTCGCGGTGCTCAACGCCGCGGTGCTGGCCGGCCTGGCCCGGCTCTGGCGCCGGCTGCGCCACGGCGAGCTGGACGAGCGGGAACTCGACCTGCACCTGCTCAACCGGGGGCTGGTGCAGCGCGTCCTCGGCTCGCGGGCCCGCTCGCTGGTGCGCCAGTCCTGGCACATGGCGCCGGTCGGGTTCCTCTTCGGCCTCGGCCTGGAGACCGCCAGCGAGGTGACCCTGCTCGCCCTGTCGGCGAGCACCGCCGCCGCGGGCGGGCTGCCGGTGCTGGCCCTGCTCACCCTGCCGCTGCTCTTCGCCGCCGGGATGTCCGCCATGGACACCGCGGACAGCCTGCTGATGAGCCGCGCCTACTCGTGGGCGTACCGGCACCCGGCCCGCCGGCTCTACTACAACCTGGCCACCACGGCGATGACCGTGCTGGTCGGCGCCGTGGTGGCCAGCGTGTACGCCGCCGGGCTGCTCGCCGACCACCTCGGCCTGTCCGCGCTGGCCGGCTACGCCTCGGTCGCCGACCACTTCGAGCAGCTCGGTTACGCCGTGGTGGTGCTCTTCGTGGTCGCCTGGGCCGCCGCGGTGGCGCTGTGGAAGCTGCGCGGCTACGACCGCCGGTACGGCGCGGTGACCCCGGTCGGGACGGCGAGCGCCGCCGCACCGACGGTCACGGGGGAGCGGCCGGGCGGGCCCGGGGCGGGCCGGTGAGCCGCGCCGTCCACCCCATCGAGCGGCGGTCCTACGAGATCCTGCGGTCCCGGGTGGACCTGTCCCACCTGCCGCCGCTGACCCGCGCGGTCACCGAGCGGGTGGTGCACGCCAGCGCCGACCTCGACTACGTCACCGACCTGGTCTGCGTCGAGGCGGCCCTGGCCGGCGGGCTGGCCGCGCTGCGCGCCGGCGCGCCGGTGGTCACCGACGTGGCGATGGTGGCCGCCGGCATCACCGGGCGGGAGACGGTCTGCCCGGTCGCCGAGCCCGCCACCGCCGCGCTGGCCCGCGCCGCCGGGCTCACCCGGTCGGCGGCGGCGGTCCGGATCGCCCTGGACCGGGTCGGCCCCGGCGCGGTGTGGGTGGTCGGCTGCGCGCCCACCGCCCTGGACGAACTCATCACCTGCGACGCCCGGCCGGCGCTGGTCGTCGGGCTGCCGGTCGGCTTCGTCGGCGCGGTGGAGGCCAAGGCGGCGCTGCGCGCCAGCGGCCTGCCCGGGGTGTCCAACCGGAGCGAGAAGGGCGGCTCGGCGGTCGCCGCCGCCGCCCTCAACGCCCTGCTGTACGAGGAGGAGGGACCATGACGGCACTGGTCGTCGTCGGGCACGGCACCCGCAGCGCGGCCGGGGTCGCGCAGTTCGCCGCACTGGTCGAGCGGGTCCGCGACCGCGCCGCCGGCGCGCTCGCCGACGTCGAGGGCGGCTTCATCGAGCTGTCCCGCCCGCCGCTGGCCGACGCGGTCGGCGCGCTGGTCGACCGGGGCCACCGGTCGCTGGTCGCGCTGCCGCTGGTGCTCACCGCGGCCGGGCACGGCAAGGGCGACATCCCGGCCGCGCTGGCCCGCGAACGGCGGCGCCATCCGGGACTGAGCTACCGCTACGGTCGCCCGCTCGGCCCGCACCCGCTGCTGCACACCGTGCTCGAGGAGCGGATCGACGCGGCGCTCGGCGGCGACGAGCGGGCCGGCACCTGGGTGGCGCTGATCGGCCGGGGCTCCACCGACCCGGACGCCAACGCCGAGGTCGCCAAGGTGGCCCGGCTGCTCTGGGAGGGGCGCGGCTACGCCGGCGTGGAACCCGGCTTCGTCTCCCTCGCCGAACCGTCGGTGCCGGGCGTGCTGGACCGGCTGCGCCGGCTCGGCGCGCGGCGGATCGTGGTGGCGCCGTACTTCCTCTTCGCCGGGGTGCTGCCGGACCGGATCGTCGCCCAGTCCGCCGCGTACGCCGCCGCGCACCCGGGGATCGACGTGCGGGTGGCCGAGCTGATCGGCGACTGCGACGCGCTGGCCGAGCTGGTGCTGCACCGGCACGCCGAGGCGTTGCGCGGGGACATCCGGATGAACTGCGACACCTGCGCGTACCGGGTGGCGCTGCCGGGCTTCGCCGACAAGGTGGGCCGGCCGCAGACCCCGCACGACCACCCCGACGACCCGGTCGGCGGGCACCATCACCACCACGGCCACCACGACGGGGGCCACCACCACGGTTCCGGGCCGGGCCGGGTCGCGGTGGTCGGCGGTGGCCCCGGGCCGGACGACCTGATCACCGTACGGGGCCGGGCGCTGCTCGACGCCGCCGACGTGGTGGTGGTCGACCGGCTGGCCCCGCAGGGCCTGCTCGCCGGGTTGCGTCCCGGAGTGCGGGTGGTCGACGCGGCCAAGGTGCCCCGCGGCCCGTCAATGGCCCAGGACGCCATCAACGCCGCCCTGGTCGAGCACGCCCGCGCGGGACGACGGGTGGTCCGGCTCAAGGGCGGCGACCCGTACGTCTTCGGCCGGGGCCACGAGGAGGTGCTGGCCTGCACGGCGGCCGGGGTGCCGGTCACCGTGGTGCCCGGGGTGACCAGCGCGGTCGCCGCACCCGCCCTGGCCGGCGTGCCGGTCACCCACCGGGGCGTGGCGCACGAGTTCACCGTGGTCTCCGGGCACCTGCCGCCCGGGCACCCCGACTCGCTGGTGGACTGGGCCGCGCTGGGCCGGGCCCGGGGCACCCTGGTGCTGCTGATGGCGGTGGACACCGTCGACAAGATCGCCGCGGTGCTGGTCGAGCACGGGCGCGCCCCGGACACCCCGGTGCTGGCGGTGCAGGACGCCGGGCACGCCGACCAGCGGGCACTGCCGTCCCGGCTCGACGAGATCGGCGCGCTGGCCGCCCGGGAGGGGATCCGGCCGCCGGCGGTGTTCGTGGTCGGGCCGGTGGCCGCCCTCGCCACCCCCACCGGCTGACGCCCGTCGGGTAGCTTGCCCGCGACCGGTACGGCCGGCGGGGGAGGGGGCTCGGCATGGACGGTGACGGTTTCGCGGCCTGGCGGCGCGACTTCGAGCGGGAGGCGCGCCGCCGGGCCGGGCTGGCCGAACCGCCGTGGGCGGACGGCGGCCCGCTGGACCCGGCGGTGGTCCGCAGCATCCAACGGTTCCAGGCGGGCGAGGACGGCGACGGCGCCAGCCTGATCGCCCGCGCGGGCCAGGCCGGCGACCCGGACTACCTGGCCGCGGCGCGGCTCTTCGTCGCCGAGGAACAGCATCACGCCCGGCTGCTGGAACGCCTGCTGCGCAACGCGGGCGCCGACACGATCCCGGGGCACTGGAGCGACCGGGTCTTCGTGGCCGTCCGCCGCTGCGCCGGCCTCCGGCTGGAACTGCTGACCCTGATGGTCGCCGAGGTGGTGGCGCTGCGGTACTACCGGGCGCTGCGCGACGGCACCAGCGACCCGGCGCTGACCGAGGTGGCCCGGCGGATCCTCGCCGACGAGCGGCGGCACGTCCCGTTCCACGTCGACCGGCTGCGGGCCGGCTTCGCGGCCACCCCGGCGCCGGCCCGGTGGTTGGCGGCGGCCGCCTGGTGGGTGTTGCTGCTCGGCGCGGCCGCCGTGGTGGCGGTGGACCACGGCGCGGCGCTGCGCCGGCTCGGCCTCACCCGGGCCGGGTTCCTCCGCGACACCGCCGCGCTGTTCCGCCCGCTGGTCACCGACGTGTTCCGCCGGCCACGGCGCCGGCCGCCGGTGAACACCACCGGCCGGGACGGCACCGTGGCGCGGCGGGTCAACCGGTGAAGGCGCGGGCGAGCGCGTAGCCGGCGCCGGCGGCGGCGAGCCCGGCGGCCACGCTGGCGGTGACGTTGACCAGCGCGGCCGGCCGCCGGCCGGCGCGGGCCAGCCGCAACGTCTCGTAGCTCAGCGTGGACCAGGTGGTCAGCGCGCCGCAGAAGCCGGTGCCGACCAGCGCGCCGGCCGCCGCGTTCGCCGGCAGCCCGGCGACCACCCCGAGCAGCAGCGAACCGACCACGTTGACGGTGAGCGTGCCCCAGGGGAAGGCCGAGCCGAGCCGTGCCTGCACGGCCCGGTCGGTGAGGTAGCGCAGCGGCGCGCCGACGGCCGCGCCGAGCGCGACGAGCAGGACGGTCACCGGCCGCTCCGGCGCAGCAGCCGCTCCGTGGCGGCGTCCCCGACCCCGACCGCGAGCAGGGCGCCGACCAGCGTCGCGCCCAGGTACGCCAGCGCGGTCGCGGGTGCGCCGACCAGCAGCGCCCGGTGGACGTCGGCGGCGTAGGTGGAGAAGGTGGTGTAGCCGCCGAGCACGCCCACGCCGAGGAACGGGCGCAGCAGCGGTCGGCCGCCGCCGGCCCGGCCGAGCACCGCCATCAGCACGCCGATCAGCAGGCAGCCGCTCAGGTTGACCCCGAAGGTCGCCCACGGGAAGCCGGCCGGACCGTGCGGAAACGCCGCCTGGAGGCCGGCCCGGGCCAGCGCGCCGAGCACGCCCCCGGCGGAGACCGCGCCGAGGACCGCCGCCGGGTGCGTGGGCAGTTCGCTGCGGTCGCCGGGTAGCCGCAGGTCGACGTCGGGGTCGATGCGCGGTGGCTCGGGTGGGCCCGTCACGTCTCCTCCCCGGCAGCGGACGCCGCCGCCGGCAGCGGCCGTCCGGCGGCGGGCGCCAGCATAACGCCGGGCGCACCGACCGGCGCGTGGAACCGGCGGGGGTGGGGTCAGCGCACCGCCGCGACGGCGGCGTCGGTGCCGCCCCGCCAGAGGGTGCCCACCTCGGCGAAGCCGGCGTCGGTCAGGGCCGCCAGGTGCCAGGAGACCGGTGGATTCCACTCCGGGCTGTGCCCGCTCGGGTAGATCTCCCGGCGACGGGCGACCAGCGGGCCGAGCGTCGGATCGGCCGCCGCCCGCTCCCACCAGTCCGACCAGGACAGCACCGCGCCGGCGGCGTACCGGGCGTCGCGGCGGTCCCGGGCGCGGTCCAGCAGCCGCTTGGTGAGCTGCGGCAGGCCGTCGTCGGGCATGTGGTCGGCGTTGAGCAGGATGCCGCCCGGGCGCAGCAGGTCGCGCAGTTCGGCGTAGAGCCGGGCGAGCCGGTCGCCCGGCAGCCAGTGCAGGGCGGTGGCGGTGAGCACGGCGTCGTACTCCCGGTGCGGCAGCGCGGCGGACCAGTCGGGCCGGCCGAGGTCGGCGGCCACCACGGTGACCCGGTCGCCGAGGGTGGCGCGGGCGATGGCGAGCAGCGCGGGGTCGAGGTCGACCAGCGTCACCTCGGCGTCGGGAAAGCGGCGCAGCGCCCGCTGGGAGATGGTGCCGGTGCCACCGGCCAGGTCGAGCAGGCGGGGGCGGGCGCCGTCGAGGACCGCGTCGACCGCGTCGAGCATCGCGGCGAACCGGTGTTCCCGGTCCGGCAGGTACGCCTCCTGCTGGCGATCCCAGCTCTCCTGCCATGCCGCGGCGTTGCTGATGTAAGGACTCATAGCGAGCAGGCTAGTTACGTGGCGGGACCGGTGTCCAGACCTTGTTGCCAACAATTTGCAATTGCGAGATGATGGCAGGGCGATGATCGGGTGGGGGGTCGGGCCGGCGTTCCGGCCTGACCCCCCCACCGGCCTCCAGGTGGTGGCCGGCGGTCACCTGGTGGCCGCGTCCACCAGGTGTGCCTCGGCGTCCGGCCGGTCGGCGCGGCGGCGGGCCAGTCGCAGCGCCGCCAGCAGCACGCCGAGGCCGGCCAGGGTGACCGCGGCGCCGGCCCAGATCGGGGCGGTGTAGCCGAGCCCCGCCGAGATGGTCACCCCACCGACCCAGGCGCCCAGCGCGTTGCCGACGTTGAAGGCCGCGATGTTCGCCCCGGAGGCCAGCGTCGGGGCCTGGTGGGCGTACCGCATGATCCGCATCTGCAGCGGGGGCACGGTGGCGAAGCCGAAGGCGCCCATCAGCAGCAGGGACACGATGGTGAGCGGCTGGCTGGCGGCGGTCAGGGCGAAACCGGCGAGCACCACGGTCAGCGCCGCCAGGACGGTGACCAGGGTGCGGGACAGCGACACGTCGGCCGCCCGGCCGCCGAGCAGGTTGCCGGCGAAGAGGCCGACCCCGAAGAGCACGAGCAGCCACGGCACCGTGCCGGTGGCGAAGCCGCTGACCTCGGTCAGGGTGTACGCGATGTAGGTGAAGGCGCCGAACATGCCGCCGAAGCCCAGGATCGTGACCAGCAGCGAGAGCCACACCTGCGGGTGGGTGAAGGCGCGCAGTTCGCTCCGGAGCCCGCCCGCGGTGCCGGTGTCGCCGGCCGCCCGGCCCGGGACGAGCAGGGCCAGGCCGGCCAGCGCCAGCACGCCGATGCCGGTGATCGCCCAGAAGGTGGACCGCCAGCCGAAGTGCTGGCCGAGGAAGGTGCCGAACGGCACGCCGAGCACGGTGGCGGTGGTCAACCCGGCGAACATCAGCGCGACGGCGCCCGCCCGGCGGGCCGGCGCGACGAGCCCGGCGGCGACCACCGCGCCGATGCCGAAGAACGCGCCGTGGCAGAGGGCGGCGACGATCCGGCCGGCCAGCATCACGGCGTAGCCGTCGGCCACCGCGGAGAGCAGGTTGCCCACGATGAAGAGCACCATCAGGCCGAGCAGCACCTGCTTGCGGGGCAGCCGGGTGACCGCCGCGGTCAGGGCCACCCCGCCGACCGCGACGCTCAGCGCGTAGCCGGAGATCAGCCAGCCGGCGACCGACTCGGTGACCGCGAAGTCGGCGGCGACCTCGGGCAGCAGGCCCATGATCACGAATTCGGTGAGGCCGATGCCGAAGGCGCCGACGGCCAGCGCGAACAGGCCGGCGGGCAGGGACCGGGTGCGTGGGGACATGGTCATCCGTTCCGGGGAGGGGTCAGATAGGCGGCGTGTGCAACTACACGCGACAGCAACGAAATAGTTGCACGCGCGTTCTACCGGCGCAAGCGTGCTAGCCTGGCTGTCGACCGGGACACACTCCGAGGGGGCACCGATGGGCATCGGCGACGACGCGGTCGAGATCCGCGCCCAGGGTTGGCGCACCCTCGCCGCGCTGCACGGCCTCATCGAGACGTCGCTGGAGCGCGCCCTGCAGGCCGGGCACGACCTCTCGGTGGTGGAGTACACGGTGCTCGACGCGCTCTCCCGGCAGGACGGCTGGCACATGCGGATGCGCCAGCTCGCCCGGGCCGCGGCACTCTCCGACAGCGCCACCACCCGGCTGGTCACCCGACTGGAGGATCGCGGCCTGCTGACCCGGGTGCTCTGCGCGGACGACCGGCGCGGCATCTACACCGAACTCACCCCGGCCGGCTCCGAGCTGCTCGACCAGGCCCGGCCCACCCACGACCGGGTGCTCGCGCAGGCACTGGCCGGGGCGGAGGCGACCCCGGAACTCGCCCCGCTGGTCGACGCCCTGCACCGGCTGCCGGCACCCCGCTGACCCGCCGTCGCGCCACGCCGACACCCCGTTTCGACGCCGCTGAGCTGGGGTCCAGGCGGCCGTGGAGAGCAACGAGGCGAGCCAGCACGGCCGGTCCTTCGCCTGGGCCGACTTCCTGCCCCAGTTCCTCGCCTCGACCTTCGAGAACTGGCAGTCGGAGTTCCTCCAGCTGGTCTGGCAGGCGGCCGGGCTGGCCCTCTTCTACCACTGGGGTTCCTCCCAGTCCCGGGAATCCGACGAGCGGATCGAGGCGAAACTCGACGCGCTGCTGCGGGAACGCAAGCTGGACCCGGAGAACCCCTGACCGGTGGGGCACGTCACCGCACGCCCCGTTGACCTCAACCCCGCTTCACCTCCGAGGCTGGTCCCAGCGGACGAGCGATGTGGAGGGCGACATGCGGGTGATCGAGGTGGCGGCCTTCGGAGGGCCGGAGGTGCTGACGCTGACCGAGGCGCCGGAGCCGGTGCCCGGCCCCGGTGACCTGCTGGTCGAGGTGGCCGCCGCGGACGTGCTCTGGGTGGAGACGATGATCCGGCGCGGCCAGGGCGGGGCGTACTTCCCGGTCCGGCCGCCGTACCGGCCGGGGGTGGGGGTGGCCGGCACGGTCGCCGCGGTCGGCGCCGGGGTCGACCCGGGCTGGGTCGGCCGCCGGGTGGTCAGCCGCACCGACGAGCGCGGCGGCTACGTCGAACGGGCCGTGGTGCCGGTGGCGGACGCGCTGCCGGTGCCGGACGCGGTCCGGCTCACCGACGCGGCCGCGCTGCTGCACGACGGGGTCACCGCGTTCGGGCTGCTCGACCTGGTGCCGGTCGGGGCCGGCGACCGGGTGCTGGTCACCGCCGCCGCCGGTGGCCTCGGCGCGCTCCTGGTGCAGCAGGTCCGCGCCGGCGGCGGGTTCGTCGTCGCCGCGGCGCGGGGCCCGGCGAAGCTGGACGCGCTGCGCCGGCTCGGCGCGGACCTGGTGGTGGACTACGACGAGCCGGGCTGGACCGACCGGGTCCGCGCCGACGTCGGCGAGGTGGACGTGGTCTTCGACGGCGCCGGTGGCGACTACGGCCGGGCGGCCTTCGACCTGGTGCGCGCGGGCGGCCGGTTCTCCGCGCACGGTACCCCGGCCGGGGCGTTCGCGGTGCCCGACCCGGAGCCCGCGAGGGCCCGGCGGATCGCCGTCACCGGCATCGCCGACGTGCGGTTCACGCCGGAGCAGGCCCGCCGGCACTTGCGCGCCGCGCTCGACGCGGCGGCGGCCGGGCGGATCGCGCCGCTGGTCGGGCAGACCTTCCCGCTGCACCGGGCCGCGGACGCGCACCGGGCCGTCGAGGGCCGGACGGTGGTCGGCAAGGCCCTGCTGACCGTCTGAGCATCGCCCGGGCGGGCGCCACCCGGCGGTGGTGCCCGCCCGGCGGCGGGCGTACGGTACCCGGATCGGCGGGCGCGTGACCTCCCGGCGCCGGGGCGCGGTGACCGCGCGGGCGCGGACGAGCCGGTGCGGAGCGCTCACGCGGCCCGCCGGCCGCGCCAGGAGCCACCCAGGAGGCAACGATGCAGGACCGCACCCCTCGCCCGGAGGACCTGGAACCGATCGAGCGGGCCGGCGTCGACGAGCTGCGGGCGCTGCAACTCGAGCGGCTGCGCTGGTCGCTGCGGCACGCGTACGACAACGTGCCGCACTACCGGCGTGCCTTCGAGGCCGCCGGCGTGCACCCCGACGACTGCCGGGACCTGGCCGACCTGGCCCGCTTCCCGTTGACCGGCAAGGCCGAGCTGCGGGAGAACTACCCGTTCGGCATGTTCGCCGTGCCCCGCGAACGGATCGCCCGGCTGCACGCCTCCTCCGGCACCACCGGCCGGCCGACCGTGGTCGGCTACACCGCCGCGGACCTGAAGACCTGGGCCCGCCTGATGGCCCGGTCGATCCGCGCCTCCGGCGGCCGCCCCGGCGACCGGGTGCACGTCGCGTACGGCTACGGGCTGTTCACCGGCGGGCTCGGCGCGCACTACGGCGCCGAGGAGCTGGGCTGCACGGTCATCCCGGTCTCCGGCGGGATGACCGAACGGCAGGTGCTGCTGATCCGGGACTTCCAGCCGGAGATCATCATGGTCACGCCGAGCTACCTGTTGGCGATCGTGGACGAGATGGAGCGGCAGGGCGTCGACCCGCGGTCGACCTCGTTGCAGGTGGGCATCTTCGGCGCCGAGCCGTGGACCGAGGACATGCGCCGGGAGATGGAGCAGCGGCTGGACATGCACGCCGTCGACATCTACGGCCTGTCCGAGGTGATGGGCCCCGGGGTGGCCAACGAGTGCGTGGAGACCAAGGACGGGCTGCACCTGTGGGAGGACCACTTCTACCCGGAGATCATCGACCCGGTCACCGGCGAGGTGCTGCCCGACGGGGAGCGGGGTGAACTGGTGCTCACCTCACTGACCAGGGAGGCCATGCCGGTGGTCCGCTACCGCACCCGCGACCTCACCCGGCTGCTGCCCGGCACCGCCCGGCCGATGCGCCGGATCGAGAAGATCACCGGGCGCACCGACGACATGATGATCGTGCGCGGGGTGAACGTCTTCCCGACCCAGATCGAGGAGCTGATCCTGCGTACCCCGCAGCTGTCGCCGCACTTCCAGTGCGTCCTGGACCGGCAGGGGCGGATGGACACGCTGACCGTACGGGTGGAACGGCGGGCCGGGGTGGCCGTCGACGCCGCCGAGCGGGCCGGCGCGGCACTGGTCGACCTGGTCAAGAGCACCGTCGGGGTGAGCGTGGCGGTGGAGGTGCGCGAACCGGACGGCGTGGAGCGGTCGATGGGCAAGATGCGCCGGATCGTCGACCAGCGGCGGGCCGGCTGACGTGGGGGCCGCACGCAACGCCGCGTACGACATGTTCGACGCCGACGCGGCCTCCCGCGGCCTCGGGATCGAGCTGGTCGCCGCCGCCGACGGCACGGCGGTGGCCCGGATGCGGGTGACCGCCGCGATGGTCAACGGCCACGCCATCGCCCACGGCGGCTACGTCTTCCTGCTCGCCGACACCGCCTTCGCGCTGGCCTGCAACAGCCACGGCCCGGTCACCGTGGCCGCCGGCGGCGAGATCACCTTCGTCCGGCCGGCCCGGGCGGGGGACCTGCTGGTCGCCCGCGCCACCGAGCGGACCCGGTACGGCCGCAGCGGCATCTACGACGTCACCGTCACCCGGTCCGACGGCGAGGTGGTCGCCGAGTTCCGTGGCCGCAGCCGCACCGTCAACGGGCAGCCGGGCTGAGGCGCGGCCCCCACCGGGTCGCGCCGGGCACCTAGCATCGGCGCCATGCGCGTGCTGGTGGTCTCCGCGCCGTTGATCGGCCACGTCTTCCCGCTCGTCCCGCTGGCCGTCGCCCTGCGCGACGCCGGGCACGAGGTGCTGGTGGCCACGGCCGCCGACGGGCTGGACGTGGCCCGCTCCGGCCTGCCGGTGCGCGACGTCGCGCCGGCGTTCGACTTCGGCCGCGTCGCCCGCGGCGTGCTGCTGCGCCACCCGCTGGGGGCCCGCGCCGAGCTGGCCGGCCGGGCCGGCACCCGGGGCGCGGGCCTGCTCTTCGGCGCGGTCAACGACCAGCTCGCCGACGGCGTGGTCGCGCTGGCCGGCGAGTGGCGGCCGGACCTGGTCGTGCACGAGCCGTTCGCGGTGGCCGGCGCCGTCGCCGCGGCCCGGCTCGGCGTGCCGGCGGTACGCCACGAGAACGCCCTCTTCGACGGCCGGGAGCTGGTCCGGGCCACGGTCGAGCGGCTCGCCCCGGCGCTGCACCGGCACGGCCTGGCCGAACTGCCCCCGCCGGCGGCCGCCGTCGCGGTCGCCCCGCCGAGCCTGCTGCGTCAGGACGGCTGGCCGATGCGCTACGGCTCCTACCTCGGCGGCGGTGACCTGCCGGACTGGCTGCGCGAGCCGGGCGAGCGCCCCCGGGTGCTGGTCAGCCGCAGCACCGTGGCCGGTCCCGGCGGCGGTGGCCCGATGCGCGCGGTGGTCGCCGCGGCGGGCCGGGTGGACGCGGAGTTCGTCCTGGTCCGGCCGGACGAGCGGCTGGCCCGGGCGGCGCTGCCCGACAACGTCCGTACCGTGGGCTGGATCCCGCTGCCGGCGGCGCTGCCGGCCAGCGCGGCGCTGGTGCACCACGGCGGCGCCGGCAGCGTCTTCGGCGCCCTGGTCGCCGGGGTGCCGCAGCTGGCCACGGTGGGCCCGGGCGACCGGCGGCAGAACGCGGAACTGGTGGCGGCCCGGGGCGCCGGCATCGCCGCCGCCACCCGCGACATCACCCCGGCAACGCTCACCCGGCTGGTCGCCGACGCCGCGCTGCGTGACGCCGCGACGCAGGTCAGCCGGGAGATCGCCGCGATGCCGGCGCCGGCCGAGCTGGTGGACCGGCTGGTGGCGCTGGGCTGACGGCGGCGGCCGACCGGGGCCAGCCCGGCGGGCGCCGCGCCGGCCGGGTGGGCTCCGCGCGGCGTGGCCGGTCCGGTCGGGGCGTCGGGCACGATGGGCCGATGCGACACATCGTGCTCTTCCATTCGGTGTACGGGCTGCGTCCCGCCGTGCTGGGCGTCGCCGACCGGCTGCGCGCCGCCGGGCATGAGGTCAGCACCCCCGACCTGTACGGCGTGCCGGCCGCCGGGACGGTCGAGGACGGCTTCGCCCTGTTCGACAAGATCGGGGAGGAGGCCGTGCTCGACCGGGCCCGGGCGGCGCTGCGCGACCTGCCGGCCGACACCGTGCTCGCCGGTTTCTCGATGGGCGCCGGGGTGGCCGGCGCGATGCTGGCCGAGCGGCCCGACACCGCCGGGCTGCTGCTCTTCCACGGCACCGCCGGCGGGCCCGAGGCGGTCCGTCCGGGCCTGCGGGTGCAGCTGCACCTGGCCGACCCCGACGAGTACGAGCCCCAGCCCGAGGTGGACGAGTGGCAGCGGACGATGACCGGCGCCGGTGCCGCGGTCGACGTGTACCGCTACCCGGGGGTCGGGCACCTGTTCACCGACCCGGACGTGCCCGACCACGACGCGCGCGCCGCCGGGCGGACGTGGGAACGGGCCCTCGTCTTCCTCGCCGGTTAGGGCGTCGGCGGCGGCCGGCCGATGGTGTCGAGCTCGGCGACCGCGTCGGCCGGCAGCTCCAGCTCGGCCGCGGCGACGTTCTCGCGCAGGTGGTCGAGGGACGACGTGCCCGGGATGAGGGCGGTCGTGGCGGAGCGCTGGAGCAGCCAGGCGAGGGCGACCTGCTGCGGTGAGGCGCCGAGGCGGGCGGCGACGTCGACGAGCGTGTCGGACTGCACCGGGTTGAAGCCACCGAGCGGGAAGAACGCGGCGAAGCCGATGCCCTCGGCCGCGCACCGGTCGACCAGCGGGTCGTCCTGCCGGTTGGCCAGGTTGTAGGGGTTCTGCAGCAGGACCACGGGCGCGATGGCCTGCGCCTCGGTGAGCTGGGCCGGGGTGACGCCGCTGAGGCCGAGGTGCCGGACGACGCCCGCGTCGCGCAGCTCGGCCAGCGCGCCGAACGCGTCCGCGATGGATTCGTCGGAGGTGCCCTCCGGCGAGCCGACCCGCAGGTAGACCACGTCGAGGGCGGCCAGCCCGAGGTGCTCGAGGTTCTCGTGCACCTGGGCCTTCAGGTCGTCGGGCTCCAGGGACACCTCCCAGGAGCCGTCGTCGCCGCGCCGGGCCCCGACCTTGGTGGCGATGCGCAGCTCGGCCGGGTACGGGTGCAGGGCGTCCCGGATCAGCTCGTTGACCACCCTCGGGCCGTAGACGTCGCTGGTGTCGATGTGGGTGACCCCCAGGTCCACCGCTTCGCGGAGCACCGCGAGGGCCTGGTCCCGGTCCTCGGGCGGGCCGAAGACATTGGGCCCGGCGAGCTGCATGGCGCCGTAGCCGACCCGGCTGATGGTCAGGTCGTCGGCGAGGGTCAGGGTGCCGCCGGGGACGGTGCGGGCCATGGCTTTATTCCCCTTGTCGCCAATATGTCAGCTATCCGGCGTTCTGAGGGTAGCCGGTGCGCCGACGACTCTGCGCCGGATCCGGCGCGGCCGGCACCACCCCGTCCTCCCGGGACCGGCGGGACGGGCCACCCGCGGGCGGCGGCCGGTACGGGCGGGATCCTTCGACCGGCGCCGAAGGGTCCCCGCCCTACCGTCCCGGGGCATGGACACCGCCACCGACAGCCACCCACCCCGGGCCGCGGATCACCTGGCCATCACGCCGAGCATCCTGTACTTCGGCACGCCGGTCGTGCTGTTGTCGACCGAGAACGAGGACGGCTCGACCAACCTCGCGCCGATGTCGTCGGCCTGGGCGCTCGGCCACGTGGTCGTCCTGGGGCTGGGTAGCGCCGGACAGACGGCCGGCAACCTCCGCCGCCGCCCCGACCTGGTGGTCAACCTCCCCGGTCCCGAGCTGTGGCCGGCGGTGGAACGGCTGGCACCGCTGACCGGACGGCGCGACGTCCCCGAGCGCAAGCGGCCGGCCTTCCGCTTCGAGCCGGACAAGTTCGCCGCCGCCGGCCTGCGCCCCGTGCCGTCCGAGCTGGTCCGGCCGCCCCGGGTCGCCGAGTGCCCGCTGCACCTGGAAGCCCGCGCCACCCGCGTACGGCCCGACGCCGCGGGTGACTTCTTCGTCGTCGAGGCGGAGGTGCTCAAGGTGCACGCCGAACCGCGCGTCGTCGTCCCGGGCACCCAGCACGTCGACCCGTCGGCGTGGAGCCCGCTGATCTACAACTTCCGCCACTACTTCGGCCTGGGTCCCGAACTCGGCCACAGCTTCCGCTCCCAGACGCCGGGATGCCGACCCGGGGGCACGGGCGGCCCCGGGTCGGGGTGAGGGCCGGTCGGGGCGCGCTCAGCCGAGGCGGGCCAGGTCGTCGGGGGAGAGCCGCAGCGCGCCGGCGGCGATGTTCTGCGCCAGGTGTTCCGGGTCGCCGGTGCCGGGAATGGCCAGCACGTGCGGGCCCTGGTGCAGGGTCCAGGCCAGCCGTACCTGGTGCGGGGTCGCCCCGTGGGCGCGGGCGACCTCGCGGACGACCGCGTCGTGCTCGGCGGTCGCCCCGGCTTCGCGGCGCGTACCGGCCAGCGCGAAGAAGGGCACGAACGCCACTCCCCGCTCGCCGCAGACCCGCAGCACCTCGTCCGAACTCCGGTGCGCGTCGACGGCGTACGCGTTCTGCACGCACACCACCGGCGCGATCGCCTGCGCCTCGTCGAGGTGGTCGACCCGGACGTTGGAGAGCCCGAGGTGGCGGATCAGTCCGGCGTCGCGCAGCTCGGCGAGGGCGGCGAACCGGTCCGTCACCGAGTCGGCGCCGGGCCGGCGCACGATCCGCAGGTTCACCACGTCGAGGTGGTCGCGGCCCAGCCGGCGCAGGTTCTCCTCGACCTGCCGGCGCAGGTCGGCGGGGCTGGTCAGTTCCCCGCTCCAGGCCGAGGTGGAGTAGTCGGGCCCCACCTTGGTGGTGATGACCAGGTCGTCGGGGTAGGGAGCGAGTGCCTCGCGGATCAGCTCGGTGGCGTACCGGACGGGGCCGGTGCCGACCCCGAGCGGCCCGCCGGGCGAGAAGTAGAAGGCGGCCGTGTCGATGTGGTTGACGCCCAGCTCGACCGCCCGTCGCAGCACGCGGACGGCCAGGTCCCGGTCCGGGTTGGCGGTGAGTCGCATCGAGCCGAACCCCATCCGGTGCACGGTGCGGTCGCCCAGGGTCCAGCGGCCCGCGGCAGCCGCGGTGATCTCGTCGGTAGGCATCGGGCGAACCTAACCAACGGCACTGACCTGCGCACTCGGCCGCGCACCCGATACCGCCGCCGGATGCCGGCTGATAGCTTGGATCGTGGCGGAGAGACGCGACCGCGCCGCCGGGTAGGCCGCCGGCCCCGCCGTCAGGCGGCGGCCGACGTGGGCGCCCGGACCAATCTCGCCGGTGCCCGCCCGCCGGCGCCCGGCCGCGCCGCCGGGACCGCCCCGCCACCACCCGATCCGCGATTCCCGTGCCGCGCCGACCGCGACCACGGCTCCTCCCTGTCGACAGCCGCCCGGCCCGGGGGCGCCGGCCGCCGTGCCGACCCCGGCGGCGGGACCGACGGGCGTGCCGACCGGGTCGCCGGCGGGAGGCCGTGGCGGTGCCGCCCGCCGGCGGTCGCCCCCGCCGGGCGCGTCGTCCCGGCCGGCCGGCCGCCCGCACGGTCCGTGCCGTCGGTGCCGACGGACGTGAGGTGCCGACGCGGCTCCGGAACCCTGCCGTCCCCGGCGGCCACCGGCACCGGCCCGACCGGCCCGGCCGGCCGGGCCGCCGTGAGCGTGCCGGTGCGAGCCGGCGTGGCTGGCACCGCCGCGGGGATGCCGGTCCGGACCGGCGTGGCTGCCGGCCCGCGGGGCGACCGGGCCGGCGGAATGCGCTGGGCGCCCATCGGCTCCGGTGCGCGGGTGCTGCCGCCCACCGCTGTGCCGACCGGTCGGCGGGCGGGCGTCGCGTCGGTGGTCCCGGTGAGCGCCGCGTGGGCGGTCGGGGCCGCCGTCGGAGCGGTGGCCGGCGCCGCGGCCCGCCGGGCGAACTCGGCCCGCACCGCCCGCGGCAGCCGCGCGTACGCGACCTGGCGCACCACCGCCTCCGCGACGGCGTACCCGCCCACCGGACGGGTGGCCAGCAGGCCGAGGGCGACCAGCGCCCGCAGCGCCGGCCGGGCCCGCCCCGGCGCCCAGGCGAGCAGCCGGTCCACGATCGGCGCGGTGCAGGCCGGCGGGCGGCTCGCCACGGCCATCAGCGCCGCCCGCTGGTCGCCGTCCAGCCGGTCCAGCCGTGCGTCGACGGCCCGGCGGACCGGCTCGGGCACCGGCAGTTCCGCCGCGTTGTCCGCACCCTCGACCAGCGACCGGACGTACGCCACCGCGTGCCCGGGACTGCCCCCGACCAGGGGCAGCAGCCGGTCCACCAGCGCGACCGGCCGGCCGGCCCGGGTGAGCAGGTGGCGCAGCAACCGGCCGCTCTCCACCGGGTCCAGCGGTCGCAGGTCGACCGGCCCGTCGGAACCGGGCAGCGGATCCGTCCAATGCGGACGGTGTGCCGTCACCACCGCCAACGGCAGGCCGCGGTCGGTGGCCGCGGCGAGCAGGGTACGCAGGAAGCGGGTCACCTCGGGCGCGGCCCGGTCCACGTCGTCCACCGCCACCACCACCGGCTGCCGGGCGGCCAGGGCCAGCAGCGCCTCCTCCCACAGCGCCGCCGCGTCGGGGCCCCCGGCGTCGTCCGGCCGGCTCAGCAGGAGGGCCAGCGTGGACACCGCCCCCCGCAGGCGCCCCGGCGGCTGCAGGCCGGCGAGGGCGGTGCCGAGCCGCCGGCGTACCCGTGCGGGCGAGTCGGTGGCGCGGAGGCCGGCGAAGCCGCGGACCAGCTCGGCGACCGGCGCCAGGGGGTGGTCCGGGTACGGCGGGCAGTGCGCCACGCACCAGCGGACCGGCGCCGAGTCCACCGTCGCCACCGCCCGGCTCAGCTCGTGCAGCAGCCGGCTGCGCCCGCTGCCGGCCGGGCCGACCACCGACACCCAGCGCGGGCGGCGGTCCCGTACCGCCCGGACGATCTGGTCGCGGGCGGCGGCCAGCTCCCGGCGGCGGCCGAGGAACGGGCCGCCGTGCCGCACCGGGGCCGGCCGCACCACGGCGGTCGCGTGCCAGACCTCGACCGGCGACTCCTTGCCGGCCATCGCCACCGGCGGAACGCGGCGCTGCTCGACCAGGCCGGCGGTGGCCCGGTGGGTGGCCGCGCAGAGCGCCACGCCGCCCGGCGGGGCGTACTCCTGCAGCCGGGCGGCGGCGGTGATCACCGCGCCGCTGGCCGCGCCGTGGCCGCCGTCCCGGGCGCCGGCCAGCTCCACCACCGCCTCGCCGGTGGCCACCCCGACCCGCACCCGCAGCGCCGGCCCCCCGACCAGCGACCGCCGGTCCAGGGCGCGCTGGATCTCCAGCCCGGCCCGCACCGCCCGGTACGCGTCGAAGCCGTCCGAGTCGCGGGCGCCGAAGAGCGCCATGACCGCGTCGCCGATGTACTTCTCGACCACCCCGTGCCACCGCCGCAGCACCTCGGCGACCGTGGCGAAGTAGGCCCGTTGCAGGGCCCGGACGTCCTCCGGGTCCAGTCGGTCCACCAGCGCGGTGGACCCGACGATGTCGACGAACAGCACGCTGACCGTCCGCCGTTCCTCGGGCACCGGCCAGCGCACGGGTGTGGCCGGCACCGCATCGGCGATGGTGGTGGTGGGCATGGACACCGCCTTTCCCCCGTTCGTGGCTGACGACGTTCGGAGACTGTCACCACCGGGCCGACGGGGGATCGGCAGAACGACGTATGTCGGCCCGGCGCAACCTTTGGTCGCAATGTCGACGCGAGGAGTACCACACCGGCGATCGACCCGTAGAACGGTGCCGGGACGTGTGACTAGGCTGCGTGCCATGGCCAGCGATGTGGACACCGCACCGCTCGTCGGCCGGGCCGACCTGCTGACGGCGGTGCGGTCGGCGCTGCTCGACGACGTGGCGCCCGGGCACACCGCCGCGGTCTTCCTCACCGGTGAGAGCGGCGTGGGCAAGACCCGGTTGCTGCGCGAGGTGGGTGCCCGGCTGCGCGACGCCGGTGCCCTGGTGCTCACCGGGTCCTGTCTGGACATCGGCGACGCCTCTCCGCTGCACCCGCTGCTGCAGGCGCTGCGGCGCTTCGACGCGGAACTGACCGCGTCGCACGCCCGGACGTCGTCGGCGGTCCGCAGCCTGCTGCAGACGTTCGCCGAGGAGACCGGCGGCCCGGACGGCGCCGGCGCGCTGCTGGAACGGGTCTCCCGCGGGCTGCACCTGATCGCCGAGGGGCGGCCGCTGGTGCTCGTCCTGGACGACCTGCAGTGGGTCGACCGGAGCACCCGCCAGCTGCTGCTCTATCTGCTCGCCGGCCTCGGCGACCTGCAACTGTCGGTGCTGGCCGCGGTGCGGGCCGAGTCGCTGCAGGGCGCCCACCCGCTGCGCCGGGTGCTCACCGAGCTGCGCCGGCTGCGGTCGGTGCGGGTACTCGACCTCGCCCCGCTGGACCGCCCCGACACCGAGCAGCTCGCCGCCGCCGTGGTCGGCCGCCCGCTGGCCCCGGAGGCGGCCGAGCAGGTCTGGCGGCGCAGCGGCGGCAACCCGTTCGTGGTGGAGGAGCTGGCCCGCGACCTGCGCGACGGGCGGGACGGGCTCTCCGACACGCTGCGCGAGATCTTCCTCGCCCGGGTGGACGCGCTGCCCCAGCCCGCGCACGCGGTGGTGCACGCGGTCGCCGCCGGGGTGGAACCGGTCGAGCACTGGCTGCTGGCCCGGGTGGTCCGGCTGCCCGAGGACGAGCTGATCGAGGCGGTCCGCGCGGCGGTCGCCCACCGGCTGCTGGTCGGCGCGGACGACGGCTACCGGCTGCGGCACCGGCTCGTCGCCGAGGTGCTGGAGCACGAGCTGCTGCCGGCCGAGCGGGCCGCGCTGCACCGCCGGTACGCCGAGGCGCTCACCACGGCGCCGGCCGAGCTGCACCAGGCCCGGCTGGCGCACCACTGGCGGCTGGCCGGCGAGCCGGCCCGGGCGCTGCCGGCGGCGATGGCCGCCGCCCGGGAGGCCGAGCGGCTGCACGGCTACACCGAGGCGCACCGGCACTGGTCGGTGGCCCTGCAGCTGGCCGACACGCCGGCCGGTGGGCCGCCGTCGGTGGACCGGTCCACCCTGCTCGAACACGCCGCCGAGGCGGCCCACCACTGCGGCGAGCACGCCCGGGCGCTGGCGCTGCTGGAGGAGCTGGCCGCCGCGGACCCCGGCCGGTCCGCCTGTGCGCTGCACATCCGCCGGGCCCGCTACCTGGCCGCCGCCGGCCGGTCCGCGCTGGCCGAGGCCGAGTACCAGCGGGCGCTGGAGGCGGCCGACTGCACCCCCGGGGAGCGCGCCACCGCCGCCGCCCACCTGGCCGAGCTGCTGCTGCACCTGGGCCGGTACGCCGACGCCGGCCGGCGGGCCCGGGAGGCGCTGCGGCTGGCGGGGCGGGTGGACGGGTCCACCACCGAGGTGGTGCTGGCCAGCGCGGCGCTGGGCTTCTCCGAGGCGTACCTGGAGGATCCGGACGCCGGGCTGGCGGTGATGCGCGAGGCGCTGGAGACCGCCGAGCGGGCGGGCCGGCCGGAGGACGTGGCCTGCGCGTACCTGCACCTGGCCGAGCTGCTCACCGGGCCGCTGAACATCCTCGAGGAGGGGGTGGTGGTGGCCCGCCGGGGCGCGGAGCGGGTGGCCGAGCTGGGGCTCGGCCGCACGTACGAGACGCGGCTGCTGGCCATCGCCACCAACGGGCTGTTCCGGGTGGGCCAGTGGGCCGAGGCGGAGAAGGTCGTCGCGGCGGCGCTGCGGCACCGCCCGTCCGGCGCCGACGCCGTCGAGCTGCTGCTGGCCCGGTGCCGCCTCTCCGTCGGCTACGGCGACATCGAGGCCGCCGACCGGGACCTGGACGCGGTGGCCACGGTGCTCGCCGGCGGCGGCGCCCGGCACGTGATCCCGCTGCTCACCCTGCGCGCCGGGCTGGCGATGTGGCAGGGCCGGCACGACCTGGCCCGGCAGGCGGTGCAGCGTGGCCTGACCGAGAGCCGCTCCGACGACGTGGGCATCCTCGCCGCGCTGGTCTGGCACGGCCTGCGGGCCGAGGCGGAGGCGCACGCGAGCCGCACCGTGGCGGTCGACCGGACCGCGGTCCGCCGGCTGCGCGAGGTCGCCGAGCGGGTGGCCCGCAAGAGCGAGCACGCCGCCCGGCCGGTCCGCGACGTGGTCGACGGGTTTCTGGCGCTCTGCGCCGCCGAGGTGAGCCGGCTCGACGGCAGCGACCCGGAGCTGTGGGCGCATTCGGTGGCCGAGTGGGACCGGCGCAACCACCCCTATCCGGCGGCCTACTCCCGGCTGCGCCAGGCCGAGGCGCTGCTGGCCCGGCGCAGCCGCAGCGCCACCGCGGGGAAGCTGCTGCGGCAGGCCTACCAGGTGGCCCAGGGCCTCGGCGCGGTGCCGCTGACCTCGGAGATCCGTACCCTCGCCGGGCGGGCCCGGGTGCGGCTGGAGGAGCGCGGCCCGGCCGGGGAGGCCGGCCCCGCCGCCGGCTCCGAAGGCGACGAGCTGGCGGTGCTCACCGCCCGGGAGCGCGAGGTGCTCGCCGCGGTGGCCGAGGGGCTGACCAACAAGGAGATCGGGCAGCGGCTGTTCATCAGCGAGCGGACCATCGGCGTGCACGTGTCGCACATCTTCGACAAGCTCCAGGTCCGCACCCGGGTCCAGGCCAGCGCTATCTATCTGCGTAACCGATCGGCCTAGGCGCGCGGGTACGGATACGTCGTTCTACTGATCCGGCGGACAGCCGCCGGCTGGAAGGCTGTGCCCTGTCACGGCGGCACGGGGTGTCGCGGAGCAGTGTGGAGGAGAAGATGACCGAACCGGTCTGGGGGCCCGTGCACCGGGACATCGTCGACCTGCTCGCCGACCACCCGGCCGACGTGCCGGCGGTGGTCGACCACCTCACCAAGCTCCAGGACCTGCTGGTCCGGCTGCCCCCGCTGGAGGAGAGCTGCCCGCTCGCCGACTTCAACAAGCTCTACCTCACCATCACCTCCAGCGTGCTGGACGGCCTCTACGACGACCGGTTCGCCGACCCGGTGTTCCTGTCCCGGCTCGACGTCGAGTTCGCGGCCCGCTACTTCGACGCGATGCGGCTCTGGACGGACTCCAGCCCCGGCTGCCCCAAGGCCTGGTCCTGCCTGTTCGAGCGGATGCGCGGCCCGGACGCCCGCCCGCTGCCGTCGGCGGCCGCCGGGGTGAACGCGCACATCAACTTCGACCTGCCGTTCGCGTTGGTCACCACGTTCGACAGCCTGGAGTCGGAGCCGGTGGACGGCACCGACCAGCACCGCGACTACCTCGAGATCAACAACATCTTCGCGGACAAGATCCCGGGGCTGCGGCGCGGCTACCTGGACCGCTGGCAACTGCTCATCGACATGCTCAACGGCGACATCGACGACTGGTACCAGGGTGAACTCGTCGAGTACACCCGCGACGTCGCCTGGCGCAACGCGCAGAAGATCTGGCGCTGCCGGCACGATCCGGCCGCCCACGAGTGCGAGCGCGCGCGGCTGGACGAAAACGCCGCGCTGCTCGGTCGGTTGCTGCTCTCGCCCCTCGGGGCGTTCCTGCAGTAGCCGGGACGGGGGGTCCCCGCGCCCCGTTACACCCGGGGCGCGGGGACATGTCCGCTCATCCGCCGGCCGGCACGGGGGCGGGTCACCCGGTCGGGTGACCCGGGTGGCGGGTGGACGACGGTGGCATCGCGGCCGGGCCCGGGGGGCGCCCGCCGCGACCGTGGGGGAGGGCCGGCCGGCCCGGGGGGTGTCGGCCGGCCCGCACGGGGTACGCGCGCGCCATGACCGTCCAGGCCTGGCGCCGACCCGCGGCGCGACCCCGCCCCCGACCCGACGCACCGCCCCGGCCCGCCCGGCCGGGCGCCGGCCGCCGTCGAGGTGGCGCGCGCTGACCCACCGGTGCCAACCGCCCGGCTCCGTCCGGCCCGAGGGGTGCCCGGCTTCCCCCGTTCCGCCGGGCCGGTGCCCGGTCACCGCCTACCGTCGGGGCAGGACGGCTGAGGGTGGGACGGGGGATGGCTGACGAGCACCGGGGCAGACCTCGACGCGATCGGGCGCGCCCGCACCCGGCGTCCCGAGGGCCCGGGCCGGACCTGCGTGCCGCCCGGGACCCGACCCGTCCCGGTGACCGCGCCGGCCGCCGGGTCACCATTCCGGAGCGGGTGGAGAACCCGGCCCGGCGCCGGGAGCCGCAGGGCCGGCTCCGCCGGTGGCTGTTCCAGCACCAGGTGCAGCCGCTGGGCCCGGAGACCACCGAGGGACAGGCCCGGTCGCACGCCTGGTGGCAGGTGATGTGCCTGACCGGGGTGGACTACTTCTCCACCCTGTCGTACCTGCCTGCCATCGCGGCGGTGGCGGCCGGCGCGCTGTCGCCCCTGGCGACCCTGCTGATCGTGGCGCTCACCCTGTTCGGGATGCTGCCGATGTACCGCCGGGTGGCCCGGGAGAGCCCCCACGGGCAGGGGTCGGTGGCGATGCTGGAGCGGCTGCTGCCGTTCTGGCGGGGCAAGATCTTCGTCCTGGTCCTGCTCGGCTTCGTGGCCACCTCGTGGATCATCACGATCACCCTCTCCTCGGCCGACGCCACCGTGCACCTGCTGGAGAACCCGTACCTGCCGGAGGGGTTCGGCGGCCCGCTCGTCGCGGTGGGGGTGACCGTGCTCCTGCTGCTGGTCCTCGGCGGGGTGTTCCTGCTCGGGTTCCGGGAAGCGGTGGTGGTGGCCATCCCGCTGGTCGCGGTCTTCCTCGGCCTCAACGCGGTGATCGTGGCGACCGGGGTGGCCGAGATCGCGGCGGACCCGGGCACGCTGTCGGACTGGACCGCCGCGCTGACCACCACCGGCGGGCCCGGCGACGTGGCGCTGACCGCCGTGCTGGCCTTCCCGCTGCTGGCGCTCGGCCTGTCCGGTTTCGAGACCGGGGTCAGCATGATGCCGCTGGTGGCGGGACCGGGCCCGGACCGGGAGGCCCGGCTGGCCGCCCGGATCCGCAACACCCGCAGGCTGCTCACCGCCGCCGCGCTGATCATGTCGGTGTACCTGGTCTCCACCACGTTCGTCACCACGGTGCTCATCCCCGCCGAGGCCTTCGCGCCGGGCGGGGCGGCCAACGGCCGGGCCCTGGCGTTCCTCGCCCACGAGCACGTCGGTGAGGGCTTCGGCACGGTCTACGACATCAGCAGCGTGCTGATCCTCTGGTTCGCCGGCGCCTCGGCGATGGCCGGCCTGATCAACATCGTGCCCCGCTACCTGCCGTCGTACGGCATGGCGCCCGAGTGGGCCCGCGCGGTGCGGCCGGTGGTCATCGTCTACACCCTGGTCAGCGTCGCCATCACCGTCGTCTTCCGGGCCGACGTGAACGCCCAGGCCGGGGCGTACGCCACCGGGGTCCTCGCCATGATGGTCTCCGCCGCGGTGGCGGTGGCCATCTCCGCGGCCCGCCAGCGCCGGCGGGGCGTCGCCACCGGCTTCACCGTGGTCGTCCTGGTCATGCTGTACGCGCTGGTGGAGAACGTGATCGAGCAGCCGGACGGGATCACCATCTCGGCCCTGTTCATCCTCGGCATCATCGTCGTCTCGCTGGTCTCCCGGGTGAGTCGCACCACGGAGCTGCGGGCCGAGCGGATCGAGTTCGACGAGCCGGCCCGGCGCTACGTCCGGGAGTCGCTGGCGCACGACGGGCGGCTGCACCTGATCGCCAACAGGCGCGACAGCGGCGCGGTCAAGGAGTACACCGTCAAGGAGCGGGCGCAGCGCGGGATGAACCCGGTGCCCGGGGCGGCCGACGTGCTCTTCCTGGAGATCGACGTGGTCGACCCGTCGGAGTTCAGTCGGGTGCTGCGGGTGCACGGCGTGGAGGTGGGCGGGTACCGGGTGCTGCGGGCCAGCAGCCCGGCCGCCCCGAACGCCATCGCGGCGATCCTGCTCGCGCTCCGCGACGCCACCGGGGTGCGGCCGCACGCGCACTTCGAGTGGTCGGAGGGGAGCCCGCTCGGGCACCTGCTGCGGTACCTGATCCTCGGTCGGGGCGACACCCCGCCGGTGGTCCGGGAGATCCTGCGGCGCATCGAGCCCGATCCCACCCGCCGCCCGGGCATCCACGTCGGCGGTTGACGCCGGCGCCCAGGCCCGGGCGGTGGCCGCCCTGTTCGATGCCCACTGGGACAGATGAAGGTGAAAGGCATCCCTATTCACGTTCGCCGGACTTGTCCGTTTAACCGCCGTATCGTGACTTTCGGTGGCTGCAGCGACGTCAGCCACTCCGCGCCCGTTTCGGGGCGGGCCGTGTCAGCCACGCACGAGAGGCAGGGAAGCGTGATGTCCAGCTACCAGGGGAGCCGGCGCCCAGCACGACCGAGGCGACGATCGCGGTGGTTCTTAGCCGGCGGGTTCGTGGCGGGCAGCCTGGTGGTCGGGGCGACCGGGTTGACCGGGGTGGCGGCCACGGCCGCCGACCGCGGGCTCGCCGTCGCCGACCAGGGCCGGTCGGCCACGGTCCTGGGCGGCACCGAGACCGACGCGGAGCAGCGGCACGAGGCGGAGCCGCAGGACCCGGACGGGCGCCAGGACGACGGTCGTACCGGCTGGGAGCGCGCGGGCGGCGGCGACCCGCAAGAGTGGCAGCCAGCCGGCGGCAACCGGTGGCACCGGGACGCGATCGAGGTGCCCTGCGACTCCGCCAAGCTCATCGCGGCGCTGGTGCGGGCCAACGCCGAGGGTGGCGGCACCGTCCGGCTCGCGCCGAGGTGCACGTACCCGCTGACCCACGCCTTCCAGCAGCCCGACGAGTACGACGGCGGGATCCGCGACGCCCGGGAGGCCGCCGACACGGCCGAGAACCCCGGTGACGCCGAGGCGCCGCCGCGCAACCCGGCCGACGACAAGGCCGGCCTGCCGGTGATCTACCACCCGGTCACCGTCGAGGGCGCCGGCGCCACCATCGTCCGCAAGTCGGACGCCGAGGCGTTCCGGTTCTTCACCGTCCGCGACGGCGGGGAGTTGACGTTGCGCGACGTCGTCCTGCGCAACGGCCGCTCGGCGGCCGAGGGCGGCAGCGTCCACGTCGTGCACGGCGCCTCGGCGGTCATCGAGCGCACCACGATCGCGCACAGCGTCTCGCTCTCCGCGGAGGGCGGCGGTGGCGCCATCTTCAACGACGGCAACATGACGGTGGACGAGAGCACGTTCGTGGAGAACAGCGCGGCCGGCAAGGCGGGCAAGGGCGGTGGGTTCCTCAACGGCGGGGTCCTCACCCTGCGCCGCTCCGAGTTCCGCGACAACAGCGCCGTCGCGTACGGCGGCGGGCTGGCCAACTACCGCGGCGCGGCCGAGGTGCAGGGCACCACCTTCGCGCACAACAGCGCGACGCACGGCGGTGGCCTGGCCAGCTTCTCGGCCCGGACCCGGGTCTCGGACACCAAGGTTCTCGGCAACACCGCCCAGGTGGGCGGCGGCCTGGCCAACTCGGACGCGGTGCTCTTCCTGCGCCGCCTGACCGTGCGGGACAACACCGCCACCGGCAACGGCGGTGGCATCTCCACCTTCCAGGGGCTGGTCCCGCTGGACGACAGCGTCGTCGCCGGGAACACCGCGCGCGGCAACGGCGGCGGCATCCACGCCGAGAAGTCGAACCTGCTGGTACGGCAGACCGAGCTGGGCTACAACGCCGCGGTCGGCGCCCGGTCGACCGGCGGGGGGATCTTCGCCACCCTGGGCCAGCTCTCGCTGTACCGCAGCGAGGTGATCCGCAACCGGGCGACCGGCAAGCCGGGCGGGGTCTTCGCCGACAAGGCCCGGGTCAAGGTCGACGACGAGACCGACATCATCGAGAACCGCCCCACCAACTGCGCGGGCTCCCGGGTGCCGGTCACCCACTGCTTCCGCTGACGCCGCCGTCGACCTTCCGCTGACGCCGAGCGTCGACCCGACACCACCTCCGGCCCGCCGGGGACGATCGCCGATCGCCCCGGCGGGCCGCCGCGTGGGCGCGCCTGTCCGCGGGGCGCGTCCGGGGTGCGTGGCTTAGCCGAGGGCGCGCAGCCGGCCGGCCAGGTCGGCGGCGAAGAAGTCGAGGAATCCGTCCGGGTCCGGGCCGGCGTTCTGCAGCACGATGTGGTCGAAGCCGGCCTCCACGTAGGGCCGCACCGCCCGGACGTGCACCGCCGGGTCGGGGCCGACGGAGAACAGCTCGCGGACGTGCCGCTCCTCCACGTACGAGCTGGCCGCGTCGAAGTTGACCGGGTTGGGCAGCTCGCTCATCACCTTCCAGCCGGTGACCATCCACCGGCTGGTCCGCAGCACCGCCTGCACCGCCCGGCCCTCGTCGGTGGCCCAGGCCAGCGGCACCTCGGCGTAGCGGGGACCCTGCCCGCCGGCGGACCGGTAGTGCTCGACGACGGACCCCTTCGGCTCGGTGGCGAACAGCCCGTCGCCCAGCTCCGCGGCCATCGCGGCCGAGTCCGGGCCGCTGGCCGCCACCGCGATCACCGGCGGGGTGGGCGGCAGGTCGAAGACCCGGGCGTCCTCCAGCTGCAGGTGCCTGCCCTCGTACGACTGGTAGCCGCCCTGCCAGAGCAGCCGGATGATCTCCAGCGCCTCGCGGAGCCGCTCGTGGCGCCCGCGTACGCTCGGGAAACCCTGCCCGACCACGTGCTCGTTGAGCCGTTCCCCGGCGCCCACCCCGAGGGTGAACCGCCCGTCGGAGATCAGGGCCAGGGTGGCGGCGGCCTGGGCGATGATCGCCGGGTGGTAGCGGACCGTCGGGCAGGTGACGCCGGTGGCCAGCTTCAGGGTGGTGGTCCGGGCGGCGATCGCGCCGAGCACGCTCCAGGCGAACGACGAGTGGCCCTGGGCCTCCAGCCACGGGTGGTAGTGGTCGCTCATCTCCACGAAGTCGAAGCCGACCTGCTCGGCGCGGACCGCCTGCCGGATCATCTCCTGCGGCCCGTATCCCTCGGCGGCGAGCTTGTAGCCGATCTGCATACCCCGGTGCTCCGTCCCGTGCGGCGGTGGAGCAAGGCCCGTTCCCCGCGCGACCGGCGGCAAACGTCACCCCGGCGCGGCCGGCGACGCACCCGCCCCGGCGCGGGTCGCGGGCCGCTCAGGGGGCCGCACCAGCAAGTGGCAGCGCCCGCTGGGGTGCTCCCGTGCCGGGTCCGGCCGGCGGCGCCCCGCCGGGCCGGGTACAGCACGCGAACGGCCCGCGCCGGAGGGCGCGGGCCGGGGACGGGGCGGGCGGAGCGTCCTACCGGGACGGCTCGGGCAACTCGCAGTCGACCTTCGGGTTGGCGCCGATGTAGTTGAGCGGCCCGGCAACGATGGTCACCAGGATGGTGCCCGCCTCGGCGCAGTTGGTCTCGTCGTCGTTGCCGTAGTAGCCGCGCTGACCGGCGGCGATCGCGCCGATGATCAGCCAGATCACGACCAGGACTCCAAGTATCGACGTGCCGCGCATGGTTGCCTCCAGGGGTGGTGGTTTTCGAGGTGCAGGCGTTGTACCCAATCGCGTCGAGCGGCTAACGGCACCACCGATCGGCGGGCCCGGCCGGCCGTCCGGCGACCCCGGCCCCCCGTTGGTACGGCCTGGGGTGGACCGCCCGCACCGGGTCGCGCCGGTCGCCTATCGGATCGAGGACCGACCACGGCGCCGGGCGGGCCGGCGGACGTACAACTGCGTCACGGCCCGCGGAGGAGGAGTCATGGGCGCCTGGACACCGAACCTGTTCATCGACCGTCCCGAGGACGTCGCCGTCGCGGCCCGTGCGCTGGCCGGCGGCGCGGTGGTCGCGGCCGCCTTCGCCAACTTCTACGTCATCGTCACCCGGCCGGACGCCGCCACCGTGCGCCGGGTCAACCTGGCCAAGGGCCGCCCGGCCGGCCAGGTCGGCAGCATCACCACCCCGGCCGGACGGATCACCGGGATGTTCGACTGGTCGCTGGTGCCGCACCGGCTGCCGGAGCGGCGGGTGCGCCGCTTGATGGACGCGCTCTACGGCGCCGGCCCGTTCGGCTTCCGCGGGCCGGCCGCCGCCCGGCTGCCCGACCACCTGACCCAGCCCGACCAGGGGGTGCGTACCACCCAGGTGATCGCACCGGGGCTGGCCTGCCCGTCCAACGCCTTCTTCGAGCGGGCGGTCGCGGAGACCGGGCTCGACCACCTCTACATCACCTCGGCGAACCGGTCCCGGCACCTGACCGGCGCGGACGAGGAGCCCGCGCACTGGCGGGCCGAGGGCATCGCCGCGGACTTCGCCCACCTCGACGACCTGGTCGTCCTCGCGCACCGGGACGAGGCGGGGGCCCGGGCCGCGTACCCGGGGCACCTGCCCACCTCGGTGACCCTGCTGTCGTTCCACGCCCCCGGCGGTGACCCGGAGGAGCCACCGGTGCTCACCGTGGACCGGCACGGGTCGCTGCACGTCGACGAGGTTCGCCGGGCGGCCGCGCCGCTCGGGCTCCAGGTGCGGCTCGGCGCCACCGCCGGGCAGCGGTTGCGCGTCCGCGCGTACCCCGGGGCACTGGTGTGACCCGTCGGATCGGCCTCGTGGTGCCCAGTTCGAACACCACCATGGAGACCGAGATCCCGGCGATGCTGCGCCGCCGCGAGGCCGTCGACCCGGCGGTCAGCTTCACCACCCACGCCAGCCGGGTCCGGCTGCACCGGGTCACGCCGGAGGAACTGGCCCGGATGAACGCCGCCAGCGACCGGTGCGCCGAGGAGTTGGCCGACGCCCGCTGCGACGTGCTCGCGTACGCCTGCCTGGTGGCGGTGATGAACGACGGTGCCGGCGCGCACGAGCGGACCGGCGCGCGGTTGGGCCGCGCGGCGGCCCGGGCGGGGTACCGCATGCCGGTGGTGACCAGCGCCGGCGCGCTGGTGGCCGGGCTGCGGGCGTTGGGCGCGCGGCGGGCGGCGCTGATCGCGCCCTACCTGCCCCCGCTCACCGCCAAGGTGGCCGACTACCTCGGCGGGTACGGCGTGACGGTGACCGAGGCGGTGAGCCTGGCCGAGCCGGACAACCTGGCGGTCGGCCGGATCCCGGCCGAGCGCCTGGTCGCCCTGGCCGACCGGCTGGACGTGGGCGCGGTCGACGCGGTGGTGCTCTCGGCGTGCGTGCAGATGCCCTCGCTGGCCGCGGTGCCGCGGGTCGAGGCGCGGATCGGCCGGCCGGTGCTGACCGCGGCCACCGCCACGGTGCACCAGTTGCTGACCGCGCTGAACCTGCCGCCGTACGTGCCGGACGCCGGGCGGCTGCTGGCCGGGGTGGCCTGAACGGCGGCCCGGACAGGGTCAGTGGGGCGGGACGGGCGCCTCCGGCGGCTTGCCCCGGCTGCGCCGGGTGTCGGCCATCGCGACCCCCGCCAGCACCAGCATCGCCGCGAGGGCGGCGAACACCGGCGGCAGGAACAGCGCCGCCGGCGCGGCGGTGAGCAGGACCAGCAGTCCCCCCGGGCGGGACAGCGAGACCCGGCTGAACACCTCGTACTCGAACGCCGCACGCCCGAGCAGGAACAGCGCCGGGCCGCCGAGGATGACCGCGGCCCAGGCCGGTGGCGTGCGCCCGTCCGGGTGGTGCAGCACCAGGTCGAACCCGGCGGCGGTGGTGACCACCCCGGCGACCATCAGCAGGTGCGTGTACGGGGCGGTGTTGAGGAACTTGCTCGGCGCCCGGGCGGTGGAGATGGCCAGCGGGAGCAACTCCCCGGACTTGTGCACGTAGATCCGCCAGAGCAGCAGGGTGGTGGCGAACGCGACCGCGAACGCGCCGATGTTCTCCGCCTCGGAACGGGCCAGGTTGAACATCGTGCCGATGGTCAGGATCGCGTCGCCGAGCGCGATGATGAAGAACTGCTGGTACCGCTCGGAGAGGTGCTCGGCGGTGACGTTGCGCTGGGAGTCGGGTACCGCGCCCAGTCCGGGAACCGGGTAGGCCAGCCGGAAGCCGCCGTAGTCGATGGCCAGGGCGAGCGCCCAGAGCGCCATCCGGCCGTCCCCGGAGACGAAGGCGCCGGCGATCCAGGGCACCGCCGAGACGGCGAACCAGATGAGGATGCGGGCGGCCCGGCGCTGGGTCTGCCGGTGCCGCCGGACCCTCGGCATGAGGAACAGCCCGCGGCCGAGGTGGATCGCCACGTAGGTGCCGGCGAAGACCAGCCCCCGGGCGCCGAACGCCTCCGGGATGGCGGTGGTCATCAGCAACGCGCCGAACATCACCGCGGTGACCAGCAGCTTGATCTCGGCGCGTTCCGGGTCGTAGAGATCGGTGACCAGGGTGGTGATCGCCCACGTCCACCACATCGCGGCCAGCATGATCAGCGCCTGCCCGGCCCGGTGCCAGTCCAGCTCCTCGACGAGGCCGCGGGAGATGAGGGCGAGCGCGACCACGTAGACGAGGTCGAAGAAGAGTTCCAGCAGGGTCACCCGCCGGGGTGCCTCCGGGTCGCGTACCGGGGGGTCGTCCCGGCGCGGGGCAGGCTCCGGCGTCGGGTCCTGCACGGGCAGCTCCTGGCGGGGATCGGCTCGGCGGGCCGTCCGGCCCTGCCCCGACGGTAACGACGTCCGGTCCGCCACGCTCCGGTACCCGGCTTTTTCCGGGCCGGCCGGCGCGACCCGGTGGGGTCGGCGCCGGCCGCGGCCCGGCGGTCGACGAACCGACCGCCGGGCCGCGACCGGTCAGGCGTCGGACCCGCCCGCGGGCAGCGCGGCGGCCGCCTCCGGCGCGCCGGCGAGCACCGTGGCCTGCTGCGGCCAGGTGGCCAGGCTGGGCGCGGCGCGCAGCCCGGCGGCCCGGATGATGTCCCGCAGCGCCGCCTCGTCCAGCTCGCCCAGCTGCCGGTACGTCCGGACGCCGGCGGCCTGCAACGCCGCCGCCATCTTCGGCCCGACCCCCTGGATGCGGCGGAAGTCGTCGGCCGGCTCGGCGGCGGCGTCCGCGGCCGGCGCGGGCACCGGCCGCACCGGCGGCGTGGCGACGGCCGGCCGCGCCGGCGGCTCGGCCGCGACGGGCTCGGCAACCTCGGGCGCCCGGGTCGGGGCGGCCTCGGGCTCCTCGGTCGGCGCCGGGCGCTGCGCGACCACGGCCGGCTCGTCGACGCTCGACTCGTCGGCGTCGGCCACGCTCGTCGGCACGTCCTCCTCGGGCCCGCCCTCGCCGTCGCCGGCGGCCAGCTCGCTGACCAGGGCCGCGTCGGGCTCGGCCGGCTCGCCGGCGGCGGCCCGCTCCGGCTCGGCGGCCGGGTCGACCGTGGACGGCGCGGCCGGGGCGTCGGTGAGGGCCATGTCCGCCGGGTCCACGGTGTCGGCCGGGCCGGGCCGGGCCGGTACGGTGTCGACCGGCCCGGGCTGCTCGGCGACCACGGCCACGGCCGGGTCGACGGTGGCCTCGGGCCGTACCGTGTCGGTGGTGGCGGCGGGGGCCGGGTCGGCCACCACGGCCGTCATGCCGGTGGCACCGTCCACCCTGGTCGCGCCGGCGGCCGCTGCGTCGCGCCGGCCGCGCAGCACCCAGCCGGCGGCCAGGCCCACCAGCAGAGCCACGATCAGTATCAGCCAGTGCCCGAAAGACCACGCCACGGCAAACCTCCCTCTCGTTCACGTCGGAAACTCGCGAGAAAAACTCGCCGCAGCTTCGCACACGCGCGATCCGGCCGACAGGGAGGCTCGGCAACCGGCCGCGCCGGTGGGACGGGCCGCACCGGCGGTGCCCGGCAGGCGACGGACGGTGGCGGCCGGCACGCCCCGGGCCCGGGGTCCCGGCAGGCGGCGACCCCGGTGCCGCCGGGCACCGGGGTCGTGACGGGACAGTCGGTCAGTCCTCCTCGCCCCGGTAGGTGTAGAAGTCGTCGACGAACTTCCGCCGCAGCCGCGGCACCCGACTGGTGACGGTGAAGTAGCCCCGGGCCCCGAGCAGCGCGAGCCGGCCGAACACCGGGTGGTACATCCGGTCGTCGCCGTTGGTGCCGCTGCGGTTGAGCGAGTCGGCGACCCGGGCGAACCCGTACGGCACCATCACCGTCTCGTAGTCGGCCACCGCCTGCACCAGCGTCTTGTCACCGGCGGCGGCCAGCCGGAGCTGCCGGCAGAGCAGGGCGGCGTCGCGCAGGGCGGTGTTCGCGCCCACCCCGCGACCGGGGGTCATCGTGTGGATGGCGTCGCCGAGCAGCGTGACGGTGCTGCTCTTCCACGGCGGCACCGGCTCGGAGGTGGCCACCCGGATCGGCAGGGCGCTGCCCGGGTCGCCGCAGGCCAGCAGCTCGCGCAGGTTCGGGTGCCAGCCGCGGGTGAGTTGCAGGGCGAGCCGGATCAGCTCCTCGCCGCGCCGGCGCATCACGTCGGCGGGGAACCGGCGGGCGGTGCTCCAGATGACCAGGTTGATGTTGTCGCGGGTGTTGTCGTGCGCCAGCCCCGGCCAGCGCTCCAGCACCGCGGCGTCGGCCGCGCTGACGCCCGGCTTCACGGCGCCGTCGCGGTCCCACTTGAACTCCATCACGTGCAGCACGCCCATCATCCCGCCGCTGCCGAAGATCAGCGAGATGCCCTGCCGGATCCGCTCGGGGAGCAGGCCGCGGGTGTGCGGGGTGAGCGGGATCCGGGTGGCGATGTTGATGGTGCCGGCGTCCCGGGTGACCGCGTGCGGCAGGTACTGGCGGCGGACCGCGGAGTGCGTGCCGTCCGCGGCGACCAGCAGGTCGCCGGTGGCGGTGCTGCCGTCGGCGAAGTGCGCGGTGACGGTGCCGTCGTCGCGCTGCTCGTAGCGGGTGAAGGTCTTGTCGAAGTGCACCACGTCCTCCATGCCGGTGAGCAGGACCTGGCGCAGCGTCATCCGGGCCACCGAGCGTTCGGTGTCGACCGGGTCGGTGTCCGGGCGCAGTTCGAACGACGCGGTCTCGCGCAGGCGCTGGCTGATCACGTTGAAGTACCGCGGCGACCGGGCGCAGGTGGCGAGGTAGGTGTCGAACAGCTCCGGCGGCAGGCACTCGCGCAGCGCCCGGCTGCCGGTCGGGCCGATGCCGACCCGGTAGCCGAGCAGCCCCTCACCGCGGGTGCGGTACCGCTCGTAGACCGCGACGCTGATCCCGGCCCGGCGCAGCCCGTGCGCCAGGCAGAGGCCGCCGGTGCCGGCGCCGATCACCAGGACGTGCGGTGCGCTGGCTGCCATCGCGTCCGCCAGCTCAGCCGGCCGGTCGCGGCGCGGGCGCCGGCGCCGCCGCGGCGTCCCACCGGTAGAAGCAGCCGGCGATCGCGTCCCGCGGTGAGCGCCAGGTCGGCAGGTACGGCGAGGTGTGCGCCGAGAGCCGCTCGTTGACCTGGCGGTAGAGCGGGTGGTTGCGCGCCTCGGCCAGCGCGTCCGGCTCGACCTCCGCCGTCTCCATCAGGTGTACGCAGAGGTCGTGCAGGCAGTACAGGGACCGGTGCCGGACCCCGGTCAGGATGGGCAGTTCGGTCGCGTCGGACTCGGCGAAGATCTGCGCCACCCGTCCCTCCGCACCCGGGATGATCCTGCTGACGATCAGTAGACGGCTCATGGGACCCCTCTCCCCGGTGGCGCTCCCGACCGGGAAGCGGCCACGGACACCTGTGCCGCCCACCCTGCCCGGCGCCCTGTCACCCGGCCGTCACGCCCGCCGGGGCGGCGATGACGGCCGGGCTCAGCGGATCGCGCCCCGGCCGGCCGGATCCCGGCGGGGGCGTGGCCGGGCGTCGCCGCTGGCCCGCCGGATCGGCGCGAGGGTGTCGTCGAGCAGGGCGCTCATCGCCGCCGACGGTTCCAGGTGCAGCTCCCGGCGCAGCAGGTCCCGGTAGACGTAGAAGGCGTGCACCGCCTCGAAGGCGTTGCCCTCGGCGAGGTGGATGCGGACCACCAGCCGGTGCGGGGTCTCCCGCAGCGGCTCGGCGGCCATCGCCTCCAGGGCGGCCTCCAGCGCCTCGCCGTGCCGGCCGGCCGCCAGGTGCTGGCCGGCGACCTGTTCCAGCATGTGCAGCCGCAGCTGGCGCAGCCGCTCCCGCTCCAGCAGCACCCAGTCGTCGTACCAGCCGGGGAGCAGGTCGTGCCGGCCGGCGCAGAGCGCCCCCGCGGCGGTGCCCGGGTCGCCGCCGTCGCGCACCCGGGCGGCCGTGCCGACCAGGTCGTCCACGTCGACCCGGACCACCGGGTCGAGCCGCACCGTGTCGCCGCTGGTGTCCAGCGGGCAGCAGGGGTCCTGCCGGAGCCGCCACAGGGCGGTGCGCAACGAGGAGAGCGCCCGCTCCTCGGGCGCGTCCGGCCAGAGCAGCCCGGCCAGGTTGCTGCGGGTGGCGCCGGGGCGCAGCCCGATCAGCGCGATGACCCGCTGCAGGCCGCGCGGCACGACCACCGGCGCGCCGGCGTGCAGCAGGCGGAAGCCGCCGAGCAGGTGCAGTGAGATGCCGGCCCCGGGGCGGTCCCCGGCGGTTGACACGGACGGATCTGCGGCCACGCGGCACCCCCTGCGGAACGCTCGTCCCGACTGTCTGCTGTGTCCCCGGCGCGGCCGCCCGTGACGCCACTGTCGAGCTCGCTCCGCCGCGGCACCGGCGGCGCGCGCGGCGCCCGCCGGGGTGACCGCGACGAAGATTATCAATGATGGTTACGCTCGGTCAACATGTTGGTCGGTATGTCGACCTCCTGGCGGCGACCGTGAGAACGGCTCTGAACTGCTAAGACGCGCCGACATGATCGTGCAACGGTCAGCGGACAAACAGCCGATACACAGCTTGCGTCAACGCACCGTCACCGAGTCGCGTCGCCGGGCGGCGGTGCCCGGTGACGGCGGGGTGACGGTCTCCCGCGCATCGTGTCGGCAGTCGTCCGGCGTGTCCGGCGCCGGTGTCACCGGACGCCGGGCGCCGTGGGGGGAGGCCATCCATGGACCGTTCGCTCATCGTCGCGAAGGTGGTCCCGACCGCGGAGGCGCAGGTCGCCGAGATCTTCGCCGAGTCCGACGCGACCGAGCTGCCCCGCCTGGTCGGGGTCCGGCACCGGTCGCTGTACCGGCTGCACGACCTCTACGTGCACCTGCTGGAGACCGAGCTGCCGGGCGACGGGGCGGTGGAGACGGCCCGGGGGCACCCCGAGTTCGAGCGGGTCAGCGCGCGGCTGCGGCCGTACATCTCGCCGTACCTGCCGGACTGGCGGTCGCCGCGGGACGCGATGGCCCGCTGCTTCTACCGCTTCGACGCCGCGCCCGCCGGACGGCCGTCGTGACCGCCACCGCCCCCCGGGAGGGGCAGCTCTGGTCCCGCTGCGCCGGCTGCGCCACCCTGCTGTACCGCAAGCGGCTGCACCGCAACCTCGACGTCTGCCCCGAGTGCGGCACGCACGCCCGGCTCGGCGCGCCCGAACGGCTGCGCCAGCTGGTCGACCCGGGCTCGTTCGCCGCGCTGCCGGACGCCCCGGCCGAGGTGGACCCGATCGGCTTCGTCGACGTGCTGCCGTACCCGCACCGGCTCACCGCCGCCCGGGCCGGCACCGGACTGGCCGAGGCGGTCGTCTGCGGCACCGCGACCATCGGCCGGCACCCCTGCGCGCTCGCCGTGATGGACTTCCGCTTCCTCGGCGGCAGCCTCGGCTGCGCGGTCGGCGAGCTGATCACCCGCGCCGCCGAGCGGGCGCTGGCCGACCGGGTCCCGCTGGTCCTGGTCACCGCCTCCGGCGGAGCGCGGATGCAGGAGGGCGCGCTGTCGCTGATGCAGATGGCGACGGTCAGTCAGGCCGTCGCCGCACTCCGGGAGACCGGCCTGCTCACGGTCAGCGTGCTCACCGACCCGACGTACGGGGGAGTGGCGGCGTCGTTCGCCACCAACACCGACGTGGTGATCGCCGAGAGCGGCGCCCGGATGGGCTTCGCCGGCCCCCGGGTGATCCGCCAGGTCACCGGTCGGGCTCTGCCCGACGGCTTCCAGACCGCCGACTTCCTGCTCCGGCACGGGCAGGTGGACATGGTGGTGCCCCGGCGCGCCCTGCGGGGCCGGCTGGTCGCGCTGCTCGCCGCGGCCCGGGCCGGCCGCCGGCCCGACGCGCGGACGGAGGTGTCCCGGCCGGCGCCGCCACCCGCCACGCCCGTCGCCGGTGCGACGCCGGCCGGCACCGGCGCGCAGCCCGTGTCGACCGCGGACGGTGAGCCGGCCGCCGACGCCTGGGCGACCGTACGCGCCGCCCGGCACCCCGGCCGGCCCACCACGCTGGACTACCTCGAGTCGGCGTTCGACGAATTCGTGGAGCTGCACGGCGACCGGCTCGGCGGGGACTGCCCGGCGGTGGTCGGCGGCCTGGCCCGGCTGGACGGCCGGCCGGTCATGGTGATCGGCCACCAGAAGGGGCACACCACCGCGGAACTGGTCGCCCGCAACTTCGGCATGGCCAGCCCGGCCGGGCACCGCAAGGCGCTGCGGCTGATGCGGCTCGCCGCCCGGCTCGGCCTGCCCGTGGTGACCCTGGTGGACACCCCCGGCGCGGATCCCGGCGTCGACGCCGAGCAGCAGGGTCAGGCGGCCGCGATCGCGGAGAACATCCTGGCGCTGACCATGCTGCCCACCCCGGTCGTCGCGGTGATCACCGGGGAGGGTGGCAGCGGCGGCGCGCTGGCCCTGGCCGTCGCCGACCGGGTGCTGATGCTCCGGCACGCGGTCTACTCGGTGATCAGCCCTGAGGGCTGCGCCGCGATCCTCTGGCCCGACCGGGGGGCGGCCCCGCAGGCGGCCCGCGCGCTGCGCCTCACCGCGCCGGACCTGCGCCGGCTCGGTGTGGTCGACGAGGTGGTGCCAGAGCCGGCGGCCGGGGCGCAGGACGACCCGGAGGCGGCCGGCCGGCTGCTGCGGACGGCGCTGCTGGCCAACCTGACGCCCCTGCTGGAGGTGCCGCCGGTGACCCTGGTGCGGCGGCGGCGGCAGCGGTTCCGGCGCTTCGGCGCGGCCGGCGTCCGGGCGGGTGGCCGATGACCGCCGCGCGGCCCCGCACCGAACCGGCCCCGGACGGCGCGGTCCCGCCCCTGCCCCGGATCGACCCGCCCGCCGCGGACGGCCCGGCCGAGCGCCGGTCGGTGGCCCCCGGCCCCGGCGCGCCGCCCGCGTCCGGCGGTCCGCCACCGGCCGCCGCCGCCGGGACCGAGCCGCCGCCGGCTCCCACGGCCCCGGGCGGCGCCGACGCGGGTGGCGTGGCCGCGGCGGGCGGGGTGGACGCGGTGCTGGCCGGGCTGCGCCGGCAGGCCCGGCAGCTCGTCGCCGAGCTGGCCGGACCGGTGCGCCGGGTGCGGCTGCGCAGCGGGCAGACCGTGCTGGAGGTGGAGTGGCACGCCGCCCCCGCCCCCGCCGCCGCGCCGCCGCAGCCGCCCCGGACGGCGCCCGCCCCGGCCGCCGGTACGGACCCGCCGGCGGACGGCGCGGACGCGCCGGCCCGCAGCACGGTGTGCTCACCCATCGTCGGCACCTTCTACCGCGCCCCGGAGCCCGGCGCCGCGCCCTTCGTCGCCGTCGGCGACCTGGTCCGGCCGGGCCAGGTGGTCGGCATCGTCGAGGCGATGAAGCTGATGAACGAGGTGACCGCCGACCGGGCCGGGCGGGTGGTCGAGGTGCTGGCCGACGACGGCCAGCCGGTGGAGTACGACCAGCCGCTGGTCGCCCTGGAACCGGCCTGAGGTGGTGGCGATGTTCGAGAAGGTGCTGATCGCCAACCGGGGCGAGATCGCCCTGCGGGTGCTGCGCGCCTGCCGCGAGCTGGGGGTGCGCACCGCGATCGTCTACTCCACCGCGGACGCCGACTCGACGCCGGTCCGGCTCGCCGACGAGGCCGTCCGGATCGGACCCCCGCAGAGCCGGCGCAGCTACCTCAACGCCGCCGCGATCGTCGAGGCGGCCCGGCAGGTCGGCGCGCAGGCGGTGCACCCCGGCTACGGGTTTCTCTCCGAGGACGCCGACTTCGCCGAGATCTGCGCCCAGAACGGGCTGACCTTCATCGGCCCGCCGCCGCGGGTGATGGCCGACCTGGCCGACAAGTCCTCCGCCCGGGCGCTCATGCGGCGGGCCGGGCTGCCGCTGCCGCCGGGCAGCGTACAACCCGTGCCGACGGCCGCCGCGGCGGCGGCGGTGGCCGCCGAGATCGGCTACCCGGTGATCGTCAAGGCGGCCGCCGGTGGCGGCGGGCGGGGCATGACGGTGGTCCGGACCCCGGCGGAGCTGCCCCGGGCGTACGCGCGCACCCGGGCCGCCGCGCAGGCCGTCTTCGGTGACGACCGGGTGTACGTCGAGCGGTACCTCACCGACGCCCGGCACGTCGAGGTGCAGGTGCTCTGCGACCAGCACGGCAACGGCGTGCACCTGGGCACCCGGGACTGCTCGGTGCAGCGGCGGCACCAGAAGCTGGTCGAGGAGGCCCCGGCGCCGGCGCTCTCCGCGGCCACCCTGGAGGCCATCGCGGCGGCCGCCCTGCGCGGCGTCCTCGACGTCGGTTTCACCGGTGCCGGCACGGTCGAGTTCCTGGTCGACGCCGAGGAGCGGTTCCACTTCCTGGAAATCAACTGCCGGATCCAGGTGGAGCACCCGGTCACCGAGATGATCACCGGGATCGACCTGGTGCACGAGCAACTGCACATCGCCGCCGGGGTGCCGCTGCGGCTGCGGCAGGAGGACGTCCGCGCGCACGGGGTGGCGGTCGAGTGCCGGGTCAACGTGGAGGACCCGGACCGCGACTTCGCCCCCACCCCCGGCCGGTTGGAGCGGTTCGTCCCGCCCGGCGGCCCCTTCACCCGCGTCGACACCCACGGCCACCCCGGCTACCTGGTCGGCCCGTACTACGACTCGCTGCTGGCCAAGGTGGCGGTCTGGGCGCCGGACCGGGAGCTGGCCCTGAACCGGCTGGAACGCGCCCTCGACGAGTTCGACGTCGCCGGGCCCGGGGTGCGCACCACCATCCCGTTCGTCCGGCGGGTGCTCGACGACCCCGGCTTCCGCAAGGGGCGCTACTCGACCGGCCTGGTCGACCGGCTGCTGGCCGGCCGGGACCCGGGCCGGCCGCCGGGTCCCCCCGCCCGGCCCTCCGCGGGGCCGCCGGCCGCCCGCCCGCCCGCCGCCCGGCCACCCGCCACCCGCCCGCCCGGCGTACCCGCCGATCCACCGGCCGCCCGGGATCCCGCCCGTCCCGCCGAACCCGCCGGCCCGCCCGACCGACCACACAGGAGGACCAGATGACCGTCACCCATGGCCGTCCGCTGACCGCGGAGATCACCGACATCCTGGTGGCGCACTGTGGGCTGGACCCCGACGCGGCCGCCCGCGCGCCGGCCGCGTCCCTGGAGGAGCTCGGCATGGACTCGCTGGCCCTGCTGGAACTCTCCGCCGTGGTCGCCGACCGCTGGCAGGTGCGGATCCCGGAACAGGCCACCCAGCTGAGCATCCCCGCGGTGGCGGAGCTGGTCGCCCGGCGCGTCGACCCGCCCGGACACACCGAGAACAGCGTGCTCGTCGCGGCGCCGTTGCCGCTGGTCTGGGACGTCACCAACGACGTCGCGCGCTGGACCGAGCTGTTCACCGAGTACGCGCGGGTGGAGATCCTGGACCGCGACGGCGACACCGTCCGGTTCCGGCTGACCATGCACCCGGACGAGAACGGCGTGACCTGGAGCTGGGTCAGCGAGCGCACCGCCGACCCGGCGACCCGGCAGGTACGCGCGCAGCGGGTGGAGACCGGGCCGTTCGAGTACATGCGGATCCACTGGCGCTACACCGAGGAGGCCGGGGGCACCCGGATGACCTGGGTGCAGGACTTCGCCATGAAGCCGACCGCCCCGGTGGACAACGCCGGCATGACCGACCGGATCAACGCCAACAGCGCGGTGCAGCTGGCCGTCATCAAGGAGCGGATCGAACGGCTGGCCCGCGACGGAGCGCCGGCCGGGGCCGCCGAGGCGACGGGAGCCGGTGATGAGTGAGCAGACCCTGCGGCTGGTCGCCGCCCGGGACGTGGCGGCGGACCGTCGCCGCGGCGGTGAGCTGCGGGTCCTGCTCGGCCCCCGGACGGTCGGCAGCACCTCCGGCTTCATGGGCGTCGCGGCGCTGCGGCCGGGGGAGCGGATCGCCGAGCACTACCACCCCTACAGCGAGGAGTTCCTCTACGTGGCCCGCGGCGCGATCACCGTGGACCTCGACGACCAGCCGGTGCCGCTCGCGGCCGGCGAGGCGCTCTTCGTCCCGGTCAACGTCCGGCACCGGCTGCGCAACACCGGCGACGAGCCGGCCGAGGTGGTCTTCCACCTCGGACCGCTGGCGCCCCGGCCCGAACTCGGTCACGTCGACACCGAACTGGTCGAGCAGCGGGGCGGGTCGTGAGCGCGAGGAGTGAGCCGGAGTTGCGAGCCCCGCAGTCGCGAACCGAGGTGGCGTCGTGACCGGCCGCCGCACGGTGGTGACCGGCATCGGGGTGGTCGCACCGGGCGGCGTGACCCGGGACCGGTTCTGGAAGGCGATCACCGAGGGGCGCACCGCGACCCGCCGGATCAGCTTCTTCGACCCGTCGCCGTTCCGGTCGCGGATCGCCGCCGAGTGCGACTTCGACCCGGTCGCCGCCGGGCTCACCGAGACCGAGCGACGCCGCGCCGACCGGTACGTGCAGTTCGCGCTGGCCTGCGCCGCCGAGGCCGTCGCCGACGCCGGCCTGGAGCTCACCGAGGCCGAGCGGGACCACGCCGGGGTGGTGCTCGGCACCGCCGTCGGCGGCACCATGGCGCTGGAGCAGGAGTACGTCACGGTCAGCGACACCGGCCGCCGCTGGCTGGTCGACCACGCCCGCGGCGGCCCGTACCTCTACCAGGCGCTGGTGCCCAGCAGCCTGGCCGCGGACGTGGCCTGCCGGCACGGCCTGCACGGCCCGGCCCAGGTGGTCTCCACCGGCTGCACCTCCGGCATCGACGCCATCGGGTACGCCCACCAGCTGATCGTCGACGGCGAGGCGGACGTGGTGCTGGCCGGGGCGGCCGACTCGCCGATCTCCCCGGTCACCGTGGCCTCCTTCGACGCGATCAAGGCGACCAGCCCGGAGAACGACGACCCGGCGCACGCGTCCCGGCCGTTCGACGCCGACCGGCAGGGCTTCGTGCTCGCCGAGGGCGCGGCGGTGCTGGTGCTGGAGGAGGCCGGGCACGCCCGGCGGCGTGGCGCGCACGTCTACTGCGAGGTCGCCGGCTACGCCAGCCGCAGCAACGGCTTCCACATGACCGGGCTGCGGCCCGACGGGGTGGAGATGGCGCTGGCCATCACCGCCGCGCTGCGGCAGGCCCGGCTCGCCCCGGCCGACGTGTCGTACGTCAGCGCGCACGGCTCCGGCACCCGGCAGAACGACCGGCACGAGACGGCGGCGTTCAAGCGGGCGCTCGGCGAGGCCGCGTACCGGGTGCCGGTCAGCTCGATCAAGTCGATGGTGGGGCACTCGCTCGGCGCGATCGGCTCGATCGAGATGGCGGCCTGCGCGCTGGCCATCGAGTTCGGCGTGGTGCCGCCGACGGCCAACTGGGCCACCCGGGACCCGGAGTGCGACCTGGACTACGTGCCGAACGAGGCACGCGAGCTGCCGGTGGACGTGGCGCTCTCGGTCGGCAGCGGCTTCGGCGGCTTCCAGTCCGCCATGCTGTTCCGCCGGCTGCCCCGGACGGTGCCGGCGTGACCGCCCGCGCCGTGGTCACCGGGATCGGCGTGGTGGCGCCCAGCGGCGTCGGCGCGGACGCGCACTGGCGGACCGTGCTGGCCGGCACCCGCCGGACCGGGCCGCTCACCCTCTTCGACCCGGCCGGCTATCCCACCCGGCACGGCGGCGAGGTGCCCGGCTTCGACGCCGCCGCGTACGCCGACAACCGGCGGCTGGTGCAGACCGACCGGTGGACGCACCTGGCGTTCGCCGCGACCCGGCTGGCGCTGGCCGACGCCGGCCTGCCCGAGCGGGCCCCCGACCCGTACGGCTGGGCGGTCACCCTGGCCAGCTCCTCCGGCGGCAACCTGTTCGGGCAGCGGGAGCTGCAACGGCTCTGGGGTTCGCCGGCACGGACCGTCGGGGCGTACCAGTCGATCGCCTGGTTCTACGCGGCCAGCGTCGGCCAGCTCTCCATCCACCACCAGTTCAAGGGGCCGTGCGGGGTGCTGGCCGCCGAGTCCGCCGGTGGCCTGGACAGCCTGGCGCACGCGGTGCGCACCATCCGCCGGGGCACCCCGGTGGTGATCGCCGGGGCGACCGAGTGCCCGCTGAGCCCGTACGCCCTGGCCTGCCAGCTGCGCTCCGGGCTGCTCAGCGACGTCGCCGACCCGGAGCGGGCCTACCGGCCGTTCGACGCCGCCGCCAGCGGCTACCTCCCCGCCGAGGGCGGCGCGGTCTTCGTGGTGGAGGAACTGGGGCGTGCGCTCGCCCGCGGCGCCCGGGTCTACGGCGAGGTGGCCGGGTGGGGCGCCACCCACGACGGCGTCCACACCGGACCGGACAGCGCCGGCGACCCCCGGCAGTACGCCCGCGCCATGCGACTGGCCCTGGGCCGGGCCGGTGTCGACCCGGCCGAGGTGGACGTGGTGCTGCCCGACGCCCTCGGCGTGCCCCGCTACGACCGCACCGAGGCCACCGCGCTGCGCGCCGTCTTCGGCACCCGCCCACCCCCGGTGACCACGCAGAAGCCGCTCACCGGCCGGGCCCACCAGGGCGGCTCGGCGGTGGACGTGGCGACCGCGCTGCTCGCCTTCCAACACGACACGCTGCCCGCCTCGGCCGGGCCGCAGGACGTGGCCGAGGGCTGCGAGCTGGACTTCCTGCGCGCGCACCGCCGACCGGAGAGCCGGATCGCCCTGGTCGGCGCGCGCGGCTTCGACGGCTTCAACAGTGCCCTGGTGCTGCGCGGCGCGGCACCGCTGAGAGGAGTGGGGCGATGACCGACCAGCAGCGGGCCCGGGTGGTCTTCCTGGTGCGGGTGCCGGCGGCCCGCACCGCGGCGTTCCTCGCCGCGTACGAGCAGATCCGGCATCTGGTCGCCGACGGGGTGCCGGGGCACCTGGTGGACCAGGTGTGCCGTTCGGCCACCGATCCGGAGCAGTGGCTGATCACCAGCGAGTGGGCGGCGCTGGCCGACTTCGAGGCGTGGGAACGCAGTCCGGAGCACCGCGACCTGGTTCGGCCGATGCGGGAGTGCTTCACCGACGCCCGGTCGCTGCGCTTCCTCGTGCAGGCGCAGACCCCGGCCACGGCCCCGGCCTGAGCCCCGCCGGTGGCCGAGGGGCGGTCGCCCGCCGGCCCGGATGGCAGGCTGCGAGGGATGAGCGACCGTGACCTGCCCGCGTTGACCCGGACCGAACAGGAACTCGTCGAGCGGTACCTGCGTGTCGTCGACCTGGTCGCCCGGCTCAACCCGGCCCGCGACAGCGGGCACTTCGACCCGCTCGGCTGCGTGATCGCCGCCCAGGCCCTGGCCGCCGAGGCACGGGCCGTCGCGGCGGTCGCCGAGCTGATGCGCGAGCGCGGCGAGACCGAACTGCACGCCGCCACCCTGGCCCGCGCGATGCGCGCGATGGACGGGGAGCGGCGCACCGCCCGCGTCGCGCTCCCGCCGGCACCCTGACCTCTCCGCCACACGACCGCAGGACCGCCACCGAGCGCCATCGGCCGTCCGGTCGGTGGTGCGCGCCGGACGCACGATGGGTCATCACTCGGTTGCGCTCGGTGGGCATACCTGCCCGATCCTGCCCCGCCGAACGGCTCGTCGGCAATCCGGCCAGCCGCTCGTTTTGATCTAGCCATTTGCATCTGGCGATGAATCCGAGCGCTGGCGTACGGTTCCCCCGCAGCACCCCGACAAGCACTTTTCCTGGGCGGATCCCGCCCTGTTCGATGCTGGGCGGTGACGGCGGTGGCGATGCACCAGTCGACAGGAGACCCCCTGCGGACGGACCCGGACTGGGTCGACGAGGTGCTGCTCGACGGCCGCCCCGGGGACGTCTGTCTCCGGCTGCCGGCGCCGGTCGACCGGGCCACCCTGCGCCGGCTGGTCACCGATGCCCAGACCCGGCTCGCCGCGGCCGGGCTGCGTCGCGGCGGGGCCGCCGCGCTGCGGCTGCCGCCCTCGCTGGCGTACGTGGTGCACCTGCTGGCCACCTGGCGTACCGGGGCGCAGGCGATCCTGCTCGACCACCGGCTCACCGACCACGAGGTGGACCGGGCGCTGCGCCGGCTCACCCCGCAGCTGGTGGTGGCGCCGGTGCGCACCGGCGGCGGGGCGCTGCGGATCTTCGTCGACGTCACCGCGGGCGTCACCGGCTACGCCGACCGACCCGCCGTGAGCGGGCACGCGGTGATCCAGCTCAGCTCCGGCTCCACCGGACCGTCCAAGGTGATCGGCCGCACCGCCGCCGACCTGGTCGCCGAGGTGCGCCGCTACACCCGCATCGACGGGGTGGCGCTGCCCGGCGAGCGGATCGTCCTGCTGCCCTCGATGGTGCACGTGCTCGGCCTGGTCGGCGGCCTGCTCTACGGCCTGCACGCCGGGGTGGAACTGGTCCCGCCGGAACGGCTCAGCGGCGACGCCGTGCTCGCCGCCATCGCCGGCGGCGACACCCCGGCCACCGTGCTCGGCGTGCCCTTCCACATCGGACTGCTCGCCTCCACCCGGCCCGCCGGCCCGCTGCCCCAGTTCAAGCGGATGACCACCGGCGGCGAACTGGTCCCGGCCGCGGTCGCCCGGGCGTTCACCGACCGCTTCGGCGTGCCGCTGGGCAACATGTACGGGATGACGGAGGTCGGGGTCATCGGCACCGACCTGCACGGCCGGCACCGGCCGGCGATCGCTCCGGCGCCCGGCATCGAGGTCCGCGCGGTGGACGGCGAACTCCGGGTCAGCTGCCCCGCCTCGCCGTACGTCGGGCTCAGCGACCCGACCCGGTGGGCCGACGGCTGGCTGCGCACCCGCGACGCGGGCGCCGTCGATCCGGACACCGGCCTGGTCACCGTCCTCGGGCGGCTGGACTCGCAGGTCTCGGTCGGCGGGATGAAGGTCGACCTCACCGAGGTGGAGACGACCGTCGGCGAACTGCCCGGGGTCGCCGCCGCCGTGGTGGTCTGGGACGACGGCATCACCGCGTACGTGCAACCGGACGGGCCGCTGTCGGAGGAGGTGCTGGACAAGCTGCTCGCCGAGCGGCTGGCCGGCTACAAACGCCCGCGTACCGTGCGCCTGCTCGATCAGCTGCCCCGCACCACCACCGGCAAGCTGGTCCGCTCCGCGGCCGTGCTGCTCTCGGCGGCGACGTCGTGACCGGTCCGCTGTACCAGCCCGACGCCCTCGTCCACCACGAGCACCTCGACGCCACCCTCGGCGCCGGACGGGCCGACCGCGCCGGCGACCGCGACCGCCAGGACCAGCGCTTCGCCGGCCGCCGGGTGCCCGACCCGCAGGTCGTCCCGACCGGGCACCGGCCGCAGCAGGTCACCGCCGCCGCCGGGTGGCGGCACCGGTCGGCGCAGGCCACCGCCGCGCAGCCCCACGCCGAGCGCCTTGCCCACCGCCTCCTTGGCGGTCCACAGCCGCAGGAAGTCGACCGCCCGGCGGTCCAGCGGCCGGGCGGCCAGCCAGGCCACCTCGGCGGGAGTGAACCAGCGCCGGGCCAGCGCGAGCGCGGGCAGCTCGCGGCGGCGCTCCACGTCGACCCCCACCGGCCCCGCCCGGCGGGCGGCGACCACCACCACGCCGTCGCCGCGGCTGACGCTGACCGGCAGCGCGACCTCGCGGCCACCCGGCCCCCGCACGCCGACCAGCGGGCGCCCGTCGGGGGCGTGCCGCAGCACCAGCTCCCCCTCCGCGCGGCCGAGCAGCGTGGCCCCCGCCCGCCGCAGCAGCCGCCCGGCCAGCCCCGGCCGACCGCCGGCGGTACGGCCGACCCACACGTGCACGGTGTCCCGACCGGGCGCCGGTAGCTGGCTCACGGAAAGAGGTTAACCATGTCAACCGAGGTCCGCGCCTTCGTCATCGAGCAGCTCGCCGACATGAACTACGACGTCGAGGGGATCGACGACGACACCACGCTCGGCCCGTCCGGAGTGGACCTGGAGTCGCTGGCCCTCGCCGACCTGGCCGTCCGGGTGGAGGACCGCTACGGGCTGAAGTTCGCCGACGACGAGTCGGAGCGGCTCGCGCTGATGACGGTCGGCGAGTTCACCGCGATGGTCGCCGACCGGGTCGCCACGGCGACGAGCGACAGGTCCTGATGACCGGGCGGCCCGAGCTGGGGCGAGCCGACCTGGTGGCGATGCTCGCCGAACTCACCGGGAAACCGGCCGCCGAGGTGCCCGGGCGGATCGGCTCGATGGAGCTGGCCTGGCTGGTGCACCTGATCGAACAGCGCTACGAGCGGCCGCTCGACCTCACTGACGACCAGCTCGCCGGGATCCGTACCGTCGACGACGCCCTGGCGGTCTTCCGGACCTCCCTGACCGCCGCCGCAGATGGCTGAGCCGACGCCGGTCCAGCTCACCGGCGTCCACGCGACCAGCGCCCTCGGCCGGGGCGCGGCGGCGCAACTGACCGGCGTGCTCGCCGGGGCGCCGGCGTTCCGGCCGGTCCGCCGGTTCGACACCGGCGCCCGCCGGGTGGACGCGGCGGCCACCCTGCCCGAGGTGGGGGATCTCGCCGACGAGCTGGCCGAGGCGGTGACCGGGGCGTGCCGGGCGGCCGGGCTCGACGCCGGGCGGCGGGCGGGCTGCGCGCTGCTGCTGGCCGTGCACGGCGGCCCGGGCGTCCCGGCGCTCGCCGGCACCCTGGCGGGCCGGACCGGACTCGGCGGCCCGACCCGGGTCTACACCACCGCCTGCGTCTCGGCGACCAGCGCGGTGGCCGACGCGGCGGCGCTGATCCGCCGCGGTGACGTCGACCGGGTGGTGGTCGCCGCCGGCTACCTGGTCGAGCCCGACCAGTACGCCCTCTTCGACGCCGGCCGCGCGCTCGCCACCGACGGGGCGGTGCGCCCGTTCAGCGCCGGCCGCACCGGGCTGCTGCTCGGCGACGGCGTCGCCGCGGTGGTGCTGGAATCCGCCCGGCTCGCCCGGCGGCCGCTGGCCGACCTGCTCGGCTGGGGACGCGCCGGCGACGCGTACCACCCGTGCCAGCCGCATCCGGCCGGCCGCGGCCTGGCCCGCGCGATCGGCGTGGCGCTGGCCCGGGCCGGACTGCCGGCCGGGGCGGTGGGCTACGTCAACGCCAACGCCACCGGCGGGCACAGCGACGCCGCCGAGGCGGCGGCCCTGCGGTCGGCTCTCGGCCCGGCCGGCGCGGGCGTCCCGGTCAGCTCCACCAAGGCGCTGCACGGGCACGCCCTGGAGGCGTCCGGCCTGCTCGAACTGGTGGTCACCGTGCTGGCGCTGCGGCACGGGAAGCTGCCGGTCAACGCCGGCTGGCGCGGGCCCGACCCGGACTGCCCGCTGGACGTCATCCGCGACGCGCCCCGGCCCGCGGCGACCCGGTACGCGCTGACCGTCAACGCCGCCTTCGGCGGCGCCAACACCGCCCTGCTGGTCGGTGCGGCGTGACCGGGCCGGACCGGGCGGCCGGGCTCGCCGTGCTGGCCGAGGCGGCCTGGCCGGAACCCGGCGACGGCCGACCACCGCCGCTGCCCGGGTACCTGCACTCCGAGTTCAACCCGCTGGTCGCGGCGGTGGCCGAGCGCTGCCTGACCCGCGCGTACCGCGCGGCGCCCGCGCCGGACGGCGGGCGTACCGCGATCGTGCTGGTCAGCGCGGCGGGCGACCGGGCCAGCGCGGCGCACGTGCGGGCCACCGTCGCCGCCGGCCGACGGCCCGGGCCGCTGTTCTTCTTCCAGTCGGTGCCCAACAGCGTGGCCGGGCACGTGGCCGCCCGCTGGCAGCTGGCCGGGCCGGTGCTCTGCCTCGCGCCCACCGGTGACCCGCGGGCCGACGGGATCGCCGCGGCCGACCTGCTGCTGCACGACGGCGACGCCGACGCGGCGTTGCTGGTCCTGATCGACGACGCACCCGACGACGGGGCTGCGGCATCGGCCGTCGCGGTGCTGCTGGGGGGAGGAGCCGCCCGATGAGGAGCAGGGGACTGCGCGCCGTGCTGGCCGCCGACGAGCGGATCGGCGCCGGCAACGTGCTGGCCCGGGTGCTGGCGCACGGCGCCGACCCGGACGGGCCGGGGCTCACCTTCGACACCGCGGTCGACGGCCACCCGGCCGAGCGCCCGCTCACTCTCGGCCGGCTCGACGACCGGGTCGCGGCCCGGGCCGCCTGGCTGCACGCGCGGGGGATCGGGCCGCGGGACCCGGTCGCCGTCTGGGCCACCGCCGCCGCCGACATGGTGCTCAGCTACCTCGCGCTGACCCGGCTCGGCGCGATCCCGGCGCTGATGAACGGCAAGCTCCGCCCGGAGATCGCGGCCGAGTACATCCGCCGGCTGCGCGGCGTCGGGGTGCTCGCCGACGACGCGCACACCGCGCTGCTGGCCGGGCACGACCCGGGCGTGCCGGTGCTCGGCAGCCCCGCCGAGGCGGGCACCGGCGACCCGGCCGCCGCCCCGGCGCACTACCCGCACCACGCCGACGATCCGGTCGTCATCACCCACACCTCGGGCACCACCGGGGTGCCGAAGGCGGTGCTGCACTCGCACGCCAGCCTCTTCGCCGCCACCCGGCACCTGCTCGCCATGCCCCAGGCGCAGGGCACCAGCCGGATCCTCAACGCGCTGCCCGCGCCGCACACCGCCACCGTGCTCATGGTCAACCAGGCGCTCGGCAACCGGGCGGAGATGTTCCTCCTCTCCGAGCAGGGCGGCGAGCGGGTGCTCGACGCGATCCAGCGGTGGCGGCCCGACGGGGTGTTCGGCTTCTCGGTGACCTGGGCGGAGCTGGCCCGCTTCGACCTGTCCGGGTACGACCTGGACTCGGTGCGGCTGTGGTTCAACACCGGGGACTGCTCGCACGAGCCGCACATCCGCCGGCTGGTGGCGGTCGGTTCCCGGGACACCGTCACCCGCGACGGGGTGGTCCGGGTGCCCGGCTCGGTCTTCATCGACGGCCTCGGCTCCAGCGAGATGGGGCACTCCATGTTCCACATCACCCACCGCGCCGACACCGACCGGTACGGCCGCTGCATCGGCCGGCCGTACCGCTTCGCCAGGGTGGCCGTCCTCGACGAGCACGGCGACCCGGTGCCGCCCGGCCGGGTGGGCTGGCTCGGCATCGACTCGCCGTCGCTGTTCCGCGGCTACTGGAACGACTCGGTCACCACTCACCGGTTCCGCCGGCGCGGCTGGTACCTCACCGGCGACCTGGTCCGCGCGGACGCCGACGGCCGGTACTACCACCTGGACCGGGCCGTCGACTCGGTCGACGCCGGCGACGGCCGGCGCTTCTACACGGCGATGTCGGAGGAGCGGATCCTCGCCGCCTGCCCCGACGTCACCGACTGCACCGTGGTGATCGTCGCCGACGGCGGCACTGTGGTCACCGACGTGCTGCTGGAACTCGCCGCCGGCGCCGACCCGGCGCCTGAGCGCACCGAGCGGGTCCGCGCCGCGCTCGGCCCGGAGGTCGGCGCCACCCTGCGCCGGGTGGTGCCGGTCCGCGCCGCCGACCTCCCGGTCACCGTCACCGGCAAGGTGCGCAAGATCGCCCTGCGCGAGCGCTACCTCACCGGGTCGGCGTCGTGACCGCCGTCATCACCGGGATGGGCCTGTTCACTCCCGTCGGGCGGGGCGTCGGGGCCACCTTCGACGCGCTCTGCGCCGGCCGGTCCGGGCTGGCCCGCCCGCCGGCCGGGCACCCGGTCGCCGACTGCCTGGAGGTGGCCGGGCTGCTGCCGGAGGTCGACCCGCGCGGCGTCGCGTCCGGCCCGGAGACCCGGGTGCTGGACCGGATCGTGGTGCTGGCCCTGCACGCCGCGGCCGACGCGCTCGCCGACGCCGGCCTGGAGGTGGGCCGGGACGTCGACCCCGGCCGGATCGCGGTGATCGTCGGCGGGGTGGGCGGCATGGCCACGCTGGAGGCGCAGGTGCTGGCCCGCGCCGCGCGGGGGCGCGCGGCGGTCAGCCCGTACCTGCTCACCGGGATCCTGCCGAACATGCCGTCGGCGCGGATCGCGATCCGGTACGGCGTCCGCGGCTACACCTCCTCGGTCGGCACCGCCTGCGCCTCCGGCGCCCAGTCGGTCGCCGACGCGGTCCGGCTGATCCGGGCCGGTGAGGCGGACGTGGTGCTCTGCGGGGCCAGCGAGGCGCCGCTCTTCCCCACCTTCGCGGACACCTTCGGCAACGCCCGGGCGCTCGCCCGCGGCTGGGACGACCCGGCCGCGGCGAGCCGGCCGTTCGACGCCCGCCGCAACGGCTTCGTGCTGGCCGAGGGGGCGGCGCTGCTGGTGCTGGAGCGCGCCGAGCACGCCGCCGCCCGGGGCGCCACCGGCTACGCCGAGGTGGCCGGCTACGGGGCCACCACCGACGCGTACCACCCGACCGCCCCGCGGCCGGACGGCGCGGGCGCGGCGGAGTGCATGCGCCGGGCGCTGGCCAGCGGCGGCGTGCCGGCCGCCCGGGTCGGCTACGTCAACGCGCACGGCACCGGCACGAAGCTCGGCGACATCGCCGAGACCACCGCGCTGGCGGAGGTCTTCGGGGAGCACGGGGTGCCGGTCAGCTCCACCAAGGCGCTCACCGGGCACCTGCTCGGCGCGTCCGGCGTGCTGGAGACGGCGGCCACCGCGCTGGCGCTCGGCCGTGGGCTGCTCCCGCCGACGCACAACCTGGACGATCCGGATCCGGCCTGCCCGGCCGACCACATCCGCAAGGAGCCCCGGGCGACGGAGACGGAGTACGCGCTGACCAACTCCTTCGGGTTCGGCGGCCAGAACGTGAGCCTGCTGCTCGCGCGGGCCGCCCGGCCGGGGAGGTGACCGGCGCCGCACCTACCCGCGGGCGGGGCGCGCCCGACGGCAGAGCACGGGGGGAAGGGCTGGGGACATGGACATCCGTGGTATCGACCACATCGAACTCTACGTGGGGGACGCCCGACAGGCCGCCTTCTACTTCGGCCGGGCGGTGGGCTTCCACCTCTGCGGCCAGGGCGGCCCGGAGACCGGGCTGGCCGGTCGCCGCTCGCTGCTGCTGAGCCAGGCCGACATCCGGATGGTGCTCACCTCCGGGCTGACCGCCGAGCACCCGGCGGCCCGGTACGTGCAGCGGCACGGCGACGGCGTCGCGGTGGTCGCCGTCGAGGTGGACGACGCCGCCCGGGCGTACGCCGAGCTGCTGGCCCGGGGCGCGACCGGGGTGACCCCGCCGGTCACCCGCACCGGCGCGGACGCCGAGGTGGTCACCGCCGAGGTGGGCGGCTTCGGCGACGTGCTGCACCGGCTGGTCGAGCGGCGCGGCGACCGGCGGGAGTTCCTGCCGGGCGCGATGCCGATGACGCCGCCGGCCGGGGGCGCGGACGACAAGCTGCTCACCGAGATCGACCACCTGGCGGTCTGCGTGCCGCCGGGGCAGCTCGACGAGACCGTCCGCCACTACCGGGAGGTCTTCGGCTTCGCGGAGGTCTTCGCCGAGCACATCGAGGTGGCCGGGCAGGCGATGAACTCGACGGTGGTGCAGAGCCCGTCCGGCCGGGTCACGTTGGTGCTGCTGGAGCCCGACCGGAGCCGCCGGCCGGGGCAGATCGACGCCTTCCTCGACCAGCACGCCGGCGCCGGGGTGCAGCACCTGGGGCTGCGCACCGACGACATCGTCACCGCGGTCGGTGCGCTCGCCGCGCGCGGGGTGCGCTTCGCCGCCACCCCCGGCAGCTACTACGACGCGCTGGAGGCCCGGGTCGGCCGGGTCGACGCGCCGCTGGACCGGCTGCGCGAGCTGGGCGTGCTGGTCGACCGGGACCACGCCGGGCAGCTGTTGCAGATCTTCACCGAGTCGATGCACGTGCGCCGCACGCTCTTCCTCGAACTGATCGAGCGGCGCGGGGCGCTGACCTTCGGCAGCGGCAACATCAAGGCGCTCTACGAGGCCAAGGAACGGGAGCTGGCCGCGACCGCGGCCGTACCGCAGGGGGTGGGTGCGTGACCACGACGGAGTTCGACCCGACGCTGACCGCCGAGGAGGAGGCGCTGCTGCCCTCCGACGACGACGTGCGGTTCTACGCCGAGCACGGCTGGTACCTGTCCAGGAAGCTGCTCACCGACGACGAGGTGGACGCCCTCGCGGCCGCCGCGGAGCGCTACTACGCCGGCGAGCGGGACCGCCGGCTGCCGGTACGCCCGCCGAAGCTGGCCTACTGGGAGCCGGCGCACGGGCCGGTGCAGCGGCACAACGACTACGTCCACCACGAGCACGACGGCCTCGCGGCGATCCTGCGCAAGCCGCTGATCGGGGCGGTCGCCGCCCGGCTCGCCCGGGCCGACGAGATCCGCGTCTTCCAGTCCACGCTGATACACAAGCCGCCGATCTCCGGCGAGCCGAGCAACATCGTGCCCTGGCACTTCGACAAGCACTACTGGGCGTCCTCGTCGTCCGAGCGGATGCTGACCGCGTTCATCCCCTTCCACGACTGCGGCGAGGAGATGGGCACCATCACCATGGTCGACGGCTCGCACCGCTGGCGGGAGATCGGCGCCGACGACACGGTGGTGCGGCACTTCGCCGAACGCGACCGCGACCAGCTGGAGGAGATGCTCGCCCGGAACGCGGCGTACAACGGCGCCGAGATCCGCAAGGTCCCGATGGTGATCCCCAAGGGACACGTGAGCTTCCACCACTGCCGCACCTACCACGGCAGCGGCCCGAACGTCAGCGGCCGCCCCCGCCAGGCCGTCTCGCTGCACCTGCAGGACGGCGAGAACGCCTGGCGGGAGTATCCGCTCTCCGACGGCACGCTCGCCGCGTACAACCACGACGTGCTGGTCCGCCGCACCCACGACGGCCGGCCGGACTACGCCGACCCCGAGTACTGCCCGGTCATCTGGCGCCACCGCGCCCCGCAGGGAGGCTGACATGGCCGCGATCAAGGAGGGCCGCGGGCGGTGAGCGACGCCGAACCGGTCCGGCTCTACCGGACGGTCCGGCTGATCCGCCGGTTCGAGGAGCGGGCGATCGAGCTGGTCCGGGCCGGGCACATCGTCGGCGGCATCCACCCGTACCTCGGCCAGGAGGGGATCGCCGCCGGCGTGTGCGCCGCGCTGGGTGTCGACGACGTGGTCGCCGGCACCCACCGCGGGCACGGGCACGTGCTCGCCAAGGGCGCCGACCCGGCCCGGATGCTCGCCGAGCTCTGCGGCCGGGCCACCGGCCTCAACGCCGGCCGCGGCGGCTCGATGCACGCCGCCGACTTCGGCGTCGGCGTGCTCGGCGCCAACGCCATCGTCGGCGCGTCCGGGGCGATCATCACCGGGGCGGTCTGGGCCCGCCGGCGCCGCGGCGGCGACACCGTCGGGGTGAGCTTCTTCGGCGACGGCGCCGTCAACGAGGGGATGCTGCTGGAGGCGTTCAACCTGGCCGCGCTCTGGCGGGTGCCGGTGCTGTTCGTCTGCGAGAACAACGGCTACGCCACCACCATGCCGGTCGCGGGCGCGGTGGCCGGCAGCATCACCGGCCGGGCCGCGGCCTTCGGCATGCCGGCCACCGTGGTGGACGGCCAGGACCCCGAGGCGGTACGCGACGCCGCCGCGGCCGCCGTCGCCCGGCTGCGCGCCGGCGGCGGCCCCGAGCTGATCGAGGCCCGCACCTACCGGTTCGACGCCCACCACACCTTCGAGCACGTGGTACGCCTCGACTACCGCCCGCCCGACGAGGTGGCCCGGGGCCGGTCCCGGGATCCGGTGGCGATCCAGGGCGCCCGGCTCTGCGCCGCCGACCGGGCGGCGGTGGACGCGGAGGTCGAGCGACGGCTGGCCGCGGCGGTCGAGTTCGCCCTGGCCAGCCCCGAGCCGGACCCGGCCGGCGCGCTGGCGCACCTGTACGCCAGCGGGCTGACCGCCCGCACCGGAGGTGGCTGACATGCCCAGGCTCTCCTACCGGCGGGCGCTCACCCGGGCGCTCGCCGACGAACTGGCCCGCGACGAGGCGGTGTTCCTGCTCGGCGAGGACATCCGGGTCGGCGCCGCGAACGTCACCGCCGGGCTGCTCAACCGGTTCGGCTCGGACCGGGTGCTCGACACCCCGCTGTCGGAACAGGCGTTCACCAGCTTCGCCACCGGGGCCGCCCTGGCCGGGCTGCGGCCGGTCGTCGAGTTCCAGATCCCCTCGCTGCTCTTCCTGGTCTTCGAGCAGATCGTCAACCACGCGCACAAGTTCCCGCTGATGACCGGTGGGCAGTGCGCGGTGCCGGTGACCTACCTGGTGCCCGGGTCGGGCTCGCGGACCGGCTGGGCGGGGCAGCACTCCGACCACCCGTACAGCCTCTTCGCCCACGTCGGGGTGACCACGGTGGTGCCGGCCACCCCGGCCGACGCGTACGGGCTGCTGGTCTCGGCGGTGCGCTGCGACGACCCGGTGGTGGTCTTCGCCCCGGCCGGCGCGCTGGACGTCCGCGACGACGTGGACGTCGCCGCGCTCGCCCCGGTGCCGCTGGGCCGGGGCCGGGTGCACCGCTTCGGCGACGACGTCACCGTGGTCGCGGTCGGGCACCTGGTGCACGACGCGCTGGCTGTCGCCGAGGAACTGGCCGACCAGGTGTCGGTGGAGGTCTACGACCCGCGCACGCTCCACCCGTTCGACTGGGACTCGCTCGTCGAGTCGGTGGCCCGGACCCGGCGGCTGGTGGTGGTCGACGACTCGAACCGCTCCTGCGGCATCGCCGCCGAGGTGATCGCCACGATGGTCGAGCGGGTGCCGCTGCTCGCGCCGCCGCGCCGGGTCACCCGCCCCGACGGCGCGGTGCTGCCGTTCGCCCCCGCGCTGGACCGGGCCGTGCAACCCGGCCGGGACCAGCTGCGCACCGCCATCCAACACGTGCTGAAGGACGGGTAGACATGATCGACGTTGACCACCGCTGGCCGTCCGCCGCGCAGGCGTGGCTGGACCTGCCCGCCGACGTCCGGGCCGAGATGGTGGCCGCCGGCGCGAAGTCCTGGCGGGAGATCTTCGACGGCCGGGCCACGTACAACAAGCAGTGGCGGCTGGCCCGCCCGCCGGTGATGGACCGGACCTCGCTGGACCTGCTCAACGCCGTCTGCAACCGGCTCGCCCAGCTGATCTTCGAGGCGTGCCGGCGGCGCGCCGCCACGGCGGGGGAGTTGCGCCGGCTGCTCGGCGTCCCGGCCGGGGCGACCCGGCTGCTGGACGACGCCGAGCCGCTGACCGAGGCGCTGCTGGCCGCGTTCCGGCCGGACGTGCTGCTCTCCGGCGGGGTGCCGCGGGTGGTGGAGTACAACATCGACAGCAGCCTCGGCGGGGCGTTCGACGCCGACACCACCGTGCGCCGCTTCGTCGAGGTCTACCGGCGGTGCGGCCTCACCGACCGGGTCCGCCTGGCGGCGGCCCCCTCGGCGGTGGACCAGCGGTTCGCGGCGATCCGCGCCGGGCTCGGCCTGCCCGACGGCGCCCGGATCGCCATGCTGATCGACTTCGACGCCGAGTACCCGGGGCTGGACGACCGGCAGCGCTTCTTCCGGTTGCTGTCGCCGGTGGTCGAGCGGGCCGCCGCGTACGGCATGGACCTGGTCATCGCGCCGGTCTCCGAGGTGAGCCTCGACGAGCGGCAGCGGCTGGTGGCCGGCGGCGCCCCGGTGGACGCCGTGTTCCGGCTCTTCGTGCCCAACCGGGTCACCCCGGGCCCCGGGGTGGACGCGCTGGAGGCGGCGCTGGCGGCCGGGACGGTGCCGGTGTGGGCGTCCGCGGCGGCCTGGCTGATCGCGAACAAGCGCGCCCTCGCCTGGCTGTGGGAGGACGTCGACGCGCTGCCGCCGGCGGACCGGGACCTGGTCCAGCGGTACCTGCCGCGCACCTGGTCGCTGACGGCGGAGCTGCTCGACCGGGCGGTGGCCGACCGGCTGGACCTGGTGGCGAAGCCGGCCGACGGCTCGGCGGGGGTGGACGTGCTGATCGGCCGGGAGACCGACGCCGACGCGTGGCGGGACGGGCTGGCCCGGGCCGTCGAGCGGGGCGGCTTCATCCTCCAGGAGTACGTGCGCGCCGACGACGTGCCGCTGGACTTCGTGCACGTCGAGACCGGCGAGACGGTCAGCGCCGAGGTGCCCTACAGCATCGCGCCGTACCTGTTCGGCCGGCGGCCGGCCGGCGCCTGCATCCGCACCGGCTTCCCGGGCTGCGACGGGGTGCTCAACCTGGCCCGCGGCGTGCTGCTCTCCGGCCTGCTCGTGGTCGGCTGAGCGGTGGGGCGGCCGGGCTCGGGCCGGCCGCCCGCCGACCGCTCAAGGAGGCCACTGCCCCGCGTGTCGGGTGGCCGATCGGGACGCCGTCCGGCACGCCTCAGCCGACCGCGTGGCCGCGGGTGCCGGCGAGCTCACGGACGGCCTCGGCGACGGCGGGGGAGTCGTTGCGCAGGATCTTGCTGTGGTTGCTCGCGACCTTCGCGCTCACCTTACGTTCGGGTTGCGGGCGAGCACCGGATCGAGCGTGCTCCGCCCCTGTTCCATCTCCCCGTCCTGGCTCCCGAGGCTGTCACCCGTGGCCAGGACGAACCGCACCGGGCAGGTCAGGCGGTCGAGGACCGGCACGCTGGCGGCGGCGATCTCGTTGAGCTCGATGTTGACATCGGCATGCTGGTCGGCGGTCATCCGCGCCGCCAGGCCCAGCCGGGCAGCGATCGGAAACAACAACCGCATCCGGCGGAACAGCTTCCGACCTTCCGCGCCGGTCAACCCGACCGGAAAGGCGTCCACGCACACCACGCCCTGGACGCGGTCCGGATTCCGGGCGGCCCAGTGCCATGCCAGGACGCCTCCGTAGGACCAGCCCACCAGCAGCGGCCGGTCCACACCCCTGGCCGTCAGGACGGCGTCCACATCTCGGAGGCACGCCTCGAACGAATAGTCCGCCGAGCGCTTCGACCTGCCGCGGGCGCGCTCGTCGTAGGTGATGTGCCGGTAGTCGCTGCCGAGGTCGGCGATGACGCGCCGCCAGTGCGACTGGTCGGCATAGGCGCCGTTGAGGTAGACCACGGGACGACCGGGCCCGCCGGTGTCGGTCACGTACAGCGCGGTGTCGTCGACCGGCACCATGCCGGTCCAGGCGGATCGCTTGCCGCTCATGGTCGGCCTTTCTCCAGGGCCAGCAGGCCGGCTGGCCGGACGGTCGCCCGACCCGGTCGTCCGGCGGGTGGCGGTGCTACTCGCAGAAGACCTGCACCTTGGTGTCGGGCTGGTCGACGTCGACGGTGAGGTCGTCGAGCTGCTCGATGAGGTCCTCGATGTGCTGCGGTTTGAGCTGGGTGAGGTCGATGGGTACGCCGGACTTGTGCAGCGCGTCGTTGACCCTGGTGAGCGCCGGCGGGGGGATGAGGCTGGCGAGCCGGACCCCGGCGCGCAGCAGTTGCAGCGGGACCCGGACGTTGACCCGGGCCGGCCCGTCGCCGCCGACGTCGTCCTCCGAGACCACCACCACGCGCAGGTACTTCCTTCGGGGCTTCGGGCGGAGCGTGGCGTCGGGCGGCTCGGGTAGTTCTCGTTCGAGGGCGTGGATCAGCCGCTCGGCTTCGTCCGCGGTGATCCTGCCCTCAGCCAGCATCTCCAAGACCTGGCGGCGCTGCTCGTTCATGTCGTCCCTCCCCCTTCTGACCTATCTGACGCTGACCAGCACGGCCGTTCGGCCCTGCTCGATCTCGAACCGAGTGCCGGGCAGCGCCCACAGCAGCTGCCCGGCGCCGCGCAGCGCGCCCACCGGGCTGACCCGGAAGACGAGGCAGGCGACCAGCCCGGCCACCAGCAGCAGCGGGGACAGGAGCAGCACGACCGGCACGACCGGGACGTACAGCCGCAGCCAGCGGCCGTCGCGACGGCGTTGGCGGTACGTCACCAGCTGCGGGATCATCGGGACCGCTCCAACTCGGCCAGCGCCTCCTGGACGCTGATCTCCCCCCGCCGCAGCCGGTCGACGACATCGGCGCTGGTGGGCGCCGGATCGGTGTCGACGAAGTCGAGCTGCTCGGCGATCCGGTTGAGCCGGGACTTGATCGTCGGGTAGCTCACCCCGAAGATCCGCTCCATCTCCTTGATCGAACCGTGCGACCGGACGAACGCGGCCACGAACACCTGGTCGTCGATGCTCAGCTGAGCCAGCTGCGGCGGCTCGAACCGACCCTCGACCGCGACGCCGTTGCCGGTGAGGCGGACCCGCTCGACCACGAACGGCTGCCCGCGGGTCAGGTCGGTCAGTTCCTGCCAGTCCACCCTCGGCTCCCTCTGTCGGCGAACGCGCTGCTGTTAATTTGTACCTTGATTTTTCTAAGGTCTCAACATGAAGAGCTTAATTTTCCCAACCTGGAAGGCTGTGTCGGAGGCCGGCTCGCCATCGCGTCAGCAGGCTGTGGCAACCGGAGCCGAGCTCGTTGACGGCGATCCGGGTCCACTCGCGGCAGCGGTTTCCTCCGACCATGGACCGCACTGGTAGCGGCGCCGGGCCCCTCAGGCGGTCGTCAGGTGGGCGCCGAGGCGGCGGACGGTCTCCGCGGCGGCGATCGCGTCGCTGCGGGCGCTGCCGTGCCGTCCGTCGCTGCTGTAGATCGACGGGTCGGCGCCCAGCGGGTGGTCGGTGAGCCGGACGTGCAGCGTGCCGAGCCGCTCGGCGAGCGCGCCGGTGTGCGCCGAGAGCCGGCGCATCCGCCCGGCCAGGCCGGCCCGGTGCCGCTGCGGCACCGCCGGGCTGTGCGAGACGTCGAACATGCCGACGGTGATCACGTCCGCGCCGGCGGCCCGGAGCGCCTCGACCATCGCGGTCAGCTCCGCGTCGACCGCGTCGGCGTCGTAGGCCGGCGAGAAGGCGTCGTTGCCGCCGCAGACCACCAGCGCCAGGTCGGGGCCGAACGCCAGCGCCGGGGCGAGCTGGGTGGCCCGTACCTCGTGCGCCCGCAGCCCCCGTAGGCCCAGGTTGAGGTACGCCAGCTCCGGCGTGACGGCGCGCAGCTCGGCGGCGATCCGGTCGGCCCACTGCACGTCGGGATAGCCCTCGACCGGTTCGCACAGCCCCTCGGCCACGCTGTCGCCCAGCACCACGAACCGCCGCCACGGGTGGCCGCGCAGCAGCGCCGCGCTCTCCCCGTCCCGGAGACAGTACGGATCCGTCGATTCGGTGAGCGTCGATGCCATGCCGGCACGCTAGCCGACCGGGTCACCCGGGACCAGTGCTCCGACGGTGGCCGGTCCACCCACGCCAGCCGCCGCCGGCCGATCCCGCGGGGCACTCCGCCGGCACGTGGCCTTTCCGACCCCGGCCCGCCACGGCTCCCCGCTGGATCCGCCGGGAGGCCACCGGCCGCCAGGGGCATGATGGGCGGCGGAAGGGGGCGCGACGATGGTGCAGGTGGCGGTCTGCGGCCCGGCGTCCGCGTCGGAGACCGAGCTGGCGTACGCGCGCCGGGTGGGTGAGCTGCTCGCCGAGCGCCGCGCGACCGTGCTCTGCGGGGCCGGCGGCGGGGTGATGGCCGCCGTCGCCGCGGGCGCCCGCTCCCGCGACGGCCTGGTGATCGGGGTACGCCCGGACGACGGCACCGACCCCGGCCCGGCCGACTGCTCCGCGGTGCTGGTCACCAACATGGGTCAGGCCCGCAACGCGATCCTGGTCTGGAGCGCCGACGCGGTGATCGCCGTCGGCGGGTCCTGGGGCACCCTCAGCGAGGTGGCGCTCGGCCTGCGCCGCGGCGGCGTCCCCGTGGTGGTGCTGGCCGGGTGGCGGATCCTCGACGCCGACGGCGCCCCGGTCCCCGGCCCGGTGCACGTCGCCACCGCCGAGGAGGCCGTCGCGGCGGCACTGTCGGATTGACGTCGCCGGGCGCGGACCGTGCCGGCTGCCCGCCGGTCCTGACCCGCAGGTGCCGCGCCCGAGGAGGGCGTCGGCCCGGCCGTCCCGCGGATCGCCCGCCGGGGTGCCGGTGCCGGGTGTCCGCCGGTGCGGGGCGCCCGCCGCGCGGCGGCGGGCATGCTGCGCGGCTCGGCGGGTAGCCGCGGCCCGGGAGCGTCGCGACGGAGGGAGCGGGCGGGATGAGCGGTGAGCTGCCGGAGCGGGAGGACGACCGGCTGGTGCCCGCGCACGCCTCGGACCGGATCTGGAACGGCGTGACGACGGCGGCCGGGCGGACGTTCGTCTGCTACCCGAACGCCGACGGGCCGGGGATCAGGGTGGCCGAGCTGCGGGCCGACGGGACGGCCGTGCCCTACCCGGACGCGGCCTGGAACGAGGTTCGCGACGACCACGACCCGGACGGCGCCTTCGTCACCGTGAACAGCCTGCGCACCGGGCCGGACGGGCTGCTCTGGCTCGTCGACAGCGGCACCCCCGGGTTCGGCGCACCGCCCGTACCGGGCGGGCCCCGGCTGCTCGCCGTCGACCTCGCCACCGACCGGATCACCCGCACGTACGACCTGACCGCCGCGACCCGACCGGCCAGTTTCCTCGACGACGTCCGGTTCAACGGCCGGACCGCCTACCTCACCGACGCCGGGGCGCCCGGCCTGGTCGTGCTCGACCTGCCCGGCGGCCGGGCCCGCCGGGTGCTGGACGGGCACTGGAGCACCACCGCCGGCCGACCGCTGAGCGCGGACGGCACCGTGCTGCGGGACCCGGGCGGCGCCGAGGTCCGGCTGCACGCCGACCAGCTGGAGGTCTCGCCGGACGGCGCCCACCTCTACTTCCAGCCGGCCTGCGGCCCGCTCGCCCGGGTCGCCACCCGCTGGCTGGACGACCCCGACGTGCCGGTCGACACCCTCGCCGGCGCCGTCGAGCGCTGGCTCGACACCCCGTCCACCGGCGGGACCGCGATCGACGCCGACGGCGCCGTCTACCTCAGCGACGTGGACCGCCGCCGGATCCTGCGGATCGGCGCCGACCGGGACATCGAGGTGCTGGTCGCCGACCCGCGCCTGGTCTTCGCCGACGCGCTCTGGATCGACGGCGACGGCGCCCTGCTGATCCCGGTGACCCAGCTGCACCGCACCGCCGGGATGGCCGGTGGCCGGGACGGCGTCGAGCGGCCGCTGCGGATCTACCGGCTGCCCGTCGGCGCCCGGCCGGCCCCGAACGACCATCCCTGAGCCGGTCCGGCCGTACCGGCTCAGGACGAGGGGGCCTGCCCGGCCTGGTACGCGGCGGCGAGGCGCTTCGGCGCGCAGGCGTACCACGCCTCGACCACCAGTTCGGTCAGCTCCTCGGCGTCGATCCGGTCGAGCCGCACCAGGATCACCGGGTAGCCGTCGAAGTGCGGCGTGGTGAAGTAGACGGCGGGGTCGTCGGCGAGCAGCGCCTCCTTGGCCCCCAGGTCGGGCACGTACGCCCCGAGCACCGAGCCGCCCGGCGCGGCCGGCCCGAGCGCCTCCCGGTCGGCCTTGCGCAGCGGGCGTTCGAAGACGAAGGACTTCTTCTTCACCCGCCACGCCGGTGCCCCGTTGTAGGACGGATGCTCACTGGTCTCCGGCAGGTCCAGCGCGATGCGGCGGACGTCGTCCCAGGTGGCCACGCCCCGACGATACGCGCCACCCGCCCCCGACGGGTCGCGCGCTGGTCAGCCCCCTCCCGTCTCGGGCCGGTCCACCTCAGACCCCGCCGCCCTCGGTCGACCATGAAGTTCGCGTCAAGCGGGGCCGGAAATCCGACGCCAAATCCATGATCAACCAAGACCGGGCGGGGTGGCGGAGGGGGTGCGGGGGTGGGTCGTCAGGGGGTGGTGGGGGTGGGGGTGGGGTGG